>JBBDNC010000098.1:0-4193 GCA_040877875.1 Balneolaceae bacterium
TTTGAGCACGCTACGATCGGTGGACTCTCATTCAGTTTGGAAGATATTATCATTCCGGACGCGAAAAGAGAGCTGATTGAAAAAGCTCAGAGTGAAGTTGCTGAAATTCAGGATCGTTATGAGATGGGTTTCATTACTGATAATGAAAGATACAATCAGGTAATTGATAAATGGACCAGTACCACAAACCGTGTTTCTGAAACACTGTTTCAAAGTTTGGCTGATGATAAAGATGGGTTTAACTCGATCTTTATGATGGCCGATTCCGGTGCTCGTGGTTCTAAGGAGCAGATTCGTCAGCTGGGCGGTATGCGTGGGTTGATGGCCAAGCCTCAGAAGAGTTCGATGCAGCAGGGCAATGAAGTTATTGAAAACCCGATTCTCTCCAGTTTTAGAGAAGGATTGACGGTTTTGGAATACTTTATCTCTACTCACGGTGCTCGTAAAGGTCTTGCCGATACGGCGCTTAAAACGGCCGATGCAGGGTACTTGACAAGAAGGCTGGTGGATGTATCTCAGGATATCATTATCAATGAGCGCGATTGCGGTACCCTCAGAGGGATTAAGATGCAAGCGCTGAAGGATAATGAAGACATTATCGAAAGTTTAGAGAATAGAATTATTGGCCGTGTTTCCATGCACGCCATCAAAGATCCGATTACGGATGATCATATCTGTGAATCCAACCAGTTGATTGATGAGAAGATCGCCAAGAAGATCGCAGAAACGTCTATTGAAGAGGTTGAAATTCGATCTGTATTGACTTGCGAAACAGAGCGTGGTGTTTGTGCGAAGTGTTACGGACGGGATATGGCGAGAAACAGTATCGTTGAAACCGGTGAAGCTGTGGGTGTAATTGCTGCACAGTCGATCGGTGAACCGGGTACACAGCTTACGCTTCGTACCTTCCACGTGGGTGGAACGGCATCGCGTATGGAATCCGATTCTCAGCATAAGGCAAAATTTGATGGAACCATAGAATTTGAAAATATCCGTGTTGTAGAGTATGATGACGGTGAAGAGATTCACAACGTTGTATTGAGCCGTGCGGGTGAATTGAGAATTCTTGGAGAAGATCGCAAAGTTCTGATTACCTATAATATTCCTTATGGGTCAGAAATGATGGTTGAAGAGGGCGATAAAGTGCCTAAAGGCATGCCACTCTGTAAGTGGGATCCATACAATGCGCTGATCTACAGTGAAATTGAAGGTACGGTTGAGTATCGTGATATTATTGAAGAGATCACGTTCACAGCGGATACCGATGCACAAACGGGTCACAGGGAGAAGGTAATTATCGATACTCGTGATCGTGCGCTAGTTCCTACACTGGTTGTGAAAGGTGTTGACGATCGGATCAGAGAGAGTACGCTGCCGGTGGAAACACACATCGTTGTTGAAGACGGTGAAAAAGTGAGTGCCGGACAGGCTCTTGCGAAAATCCCGAGAGCGGCATCGAAATCAAAAGATATTACAGCGGGTCTGCCGCGTGTTACTGAGCTCTTTGAAGCCAGATCACCGAGCGATCCGGCGACTGTAACAGAGATTGACGGTATTGTGAAGATGGGCGGCCGTAAGCGTGGTTCTCAGGAAGTAATTGTGGAGAGCAAGGACGGTACCGACGAAAAACGATATCTGATATCCCTGGCCAAGCATATTCTGGTTCAGGAAAATGACTTCGTGAAAGCGGGTCAGGCACTATCGGATGGTACTATTCCTGCACAGGAGATTCTCAACATTCTCGGCCCATTCGCCGTGCAGTCGTATCTCGTGAATGAGATACAGGAAGTTTACCGTCTGCAGGGTGTGGGTATCAATGATAAGCACATCGAAGTGATTGTGCGTACCATGATGCAGAAAGTAGAGGTGACTGATCCGGGTGATACGATGTTCCTTGAAGGCGATAAAGTGGATCGTTTTGAGCTGAACAACGTGAATGACGGCTTGATTGGTAAGTTTGTTGTTACCGATCCGGGAGGCAGTGAGCGTAAACTGGGAGCGATTCTTGACAGACGTCAGGTTCGTGAGCAGAATAATGAGCTCATTAAAGATGGTAAGGAGGAGTTGCAGACACGGGAAGCCGAGCCTGCTATCTCCAAGCCGATTCTTCTGGGTATCACACGTGCATCCCTCTCAACAGAGAGCTGGTTGTCGGCTGCATCCTTCCAGGAAACAACGAAGGTATTGACTCAGGCTTCTATTGAAGCGAAGAGAGATCTTCTGCGCGGACTGAAAGAGAATGTGATTGTAGGTCATAAAGTACCTGCCGGTACCGGACTGCTCACGTATGATGAGCTTATTGTCGGGTCGAAGGCTGATTATGACGAAACCGATGAGGATATGCAGAAGGTGTTTGAAACATTGGGCGCGGATGACTCGCCGGGTGAAGAGAATGAGTAGCGAGTAAAAGAAAAAAAGTAAAAAAGCCCTGATGAGAATCCGGGCTTTTTTTTGGTCTATAGGTTAGGTGATTTTACTTCTTGGATTTCGATTTGTCGATATTTTCCAGAAGTGCTTCGGCTTCTTTGATTAGATCGTCAGCTCGTTTTTTGGCATCGGATACGATATCATCGCCTTGTTTTTTCGCGTCTGATGCGATCTTCTCTTTTTCGGCTTTTAGTTTTTTGATGAGTTTGTTGATCTCTTCACCGTATGCACTCACTCTGTAGGTGACTTTGCCTCGTAGTTTGGATCCTGAGTCTGGGGCGTAGAGAAGAGCTACAATTGAACCGACTGCCGCACCTGTTATGAATCCGAGTGTAAAATCTTTTCCTGATTTAGCCATAATATTGAAACTTAGATTTACCTTTATTTTTTTAAAAAATACATTTTTTTTGATGAATAAACAGAATCTCTTTCTTACTTCAACAATAACATCATTATATTCTAAACATTCTTAACCACATTAACCCTGCACTCTATGAAATTTTTTATTGATACTGCCAATCTGGATGAAATTAAAGAAGCCAATGACCTTGGAGTCCTCGATGGGGTAACGACCAATCCGAGTCTTTGTTACAAAGTAGGGGTAAAGGATTTTGAAGGGCATATCGCTAAAATTTGTGAAATTGTTGAAGGGGATGTATCTGCTGAGGTGATTTCCACAACGTACAAGGAGATCGTGGAAGAAGGACGCCGTCTTGCCAAGATCGCGGATAATGTTGTGGTGAAGGTACCGCTGATCAAAGATGGCATTAAAGCGATTAAAACTTTTAGTGAGGAGGGGATCAAAACCAACTGTACGCTCTGCTTTTCGGCGACACAGGCGCTGATTGCTGCCAAAGCGGGGGCTACCTATATCTCCCCGTTTATTGGCCGTTTGGATGATATTTCAACAGATGGAATGGTGTTGATATCGGATATAGCAACGATTTATGATAACTATGGACTTCCGACTGAAATTTTGGCTGCAAGTATACGTCACCCGATGCATGTGCTCGAAGCGGCGAGGATGGGTGCTGATGTGGCAACGATGCCGCTGAGTGTGATCGAGCAGTTGTTGAAGCATCCGCTTACGGATCTTGGGCTGGAGAGGTTTTTAGGGGACTGGGATAAGTTGCAGAGGTCTCTGAAGGGGTAGGATTTGGGTGTGGCGGAGATAGTTACTGAAGCATCCGCTTACGGATCTTGGGCTGGAGAGGTTTTTAGGGGACTGAGATAAGTTGCAATAGTCTTTGAAGGGGTAGGGGTATAACAGTCAAGCCTTGTGTTGTCACAAACAAGATTAGGAGACCATCCCTACCGTCAGTTCGAGCAGGCCAGACGGTGCTTTTCCGTCGGGACGTGTCGAGAAGTCCCTGCTAGTGCGAAGACATCTCGACACGCTACGTCGCTCTCGCTCCTTCGCTGCTCGATGTGACGTTATTATGGTCTTTATTTTTTAAAAAAACTACTCGTCAGTTCGATGTGACGTTAATATGGTTTTGTTTTTAAAAAAAAACTACCCGTCAGTTCGAGCAGGCCAGACGGTGCTTTTCCGTCGGGACGTGTCGAGAACTTCTAGTTATTACTAAAAATACCAACCTCGCATTAAACCTGGAGATCCCGACATCCGTCAGGATGATGATAATAGGTTAGTTATCCCGCTGCCAAGGATGTTCTTAACTCCGTAAGAATATCGCGGATTTCTACGATGCTTTCCCAGACGCGGCCTCTTTCGCCATGTTCGATGCCTACGTAGCCGTGGAAACCGT
>JBBDNC010000099.1:0-22076 GCA_040877875.1 Balneolaceae bacterium
CGGCCGTTCGGGAGTTTGCACTCCGGGCGATGACCGATCGAAAAGGGATCATCGACCAGGTTCCGATCGACCCCTATCTCGCTGCCCTGAACGATCCGTCAGACCGGGTTAAAATCGCAGCTATTGTAGGTCTGGGCCGAATGGGACGGAGCGAAGCTGCCTCTGCACTCCTGGATATCATCCCGCCCGATTCATTCCGTGCCCCTGAAACAGGGACAGAAGGCCCTCACGCAATACCGAACAGTGAGATCTTGCCGGCTCATGTTGCCGCTCGATCTCTGGTTGAGATTGGGGACACGGAAGTACTGTTGGATGCCGTTGACTCTGGCCGGAACAGGCTGGCGCTTTGGGCACTTCGCTACATCCACGAGCCTGTTGTTGCAGAACGGCTGGTTGAGATCTATCGTGAAAGCAGTGATGATGAGTGGAAAGACCTACTGCTGGAAAATTTGACCAGAATCTACCATAAAGAGGCTGATTACGACGCATCCTGGTGGTGGGGAACCCGGCCCGACACCCACGGTCCCTACTACGCAGCAGAGGAGTGGGAAGCGACGTCTCTCATCCATGACTTCTTGCTGGATGTCTGGCAGGATACCCCTGAAACCGGGAAAGAGCGGTTTGTTGAATTGAATAACAAGTACCGGCTTGAAATTCCGCAGTTTGAACAGCCGGAGGAGAGTGAGAAGGATGAGGAGGAACCGGTTGTTAACCTGGAAGAGATCCAGAATAGGGAGGGGCAGGTTGGTGAATCTTCGTATGAAGATATCCTGATGGCTCTTGCAAACCGTGAAGGAGATATCCAGCGAGGAAGGGAACTCTTTGTACAACAGGGGTGCCAGGCATGTCATACGGTTTCTCCGGATGAACCGCTGAAGGGCCCCTATCTGGGACAAATCGGGGGTATCATGAACCGCGAACAGATTCTTGAATCTATACTACGCCCCAATGCCTCTATTTCACAGGGATTTGCCACGGTGCTGATAACTGCCGGGGACAATCAAACTTTTATCGGGTTTGTTTCAGCGGAGACAGCAAATGATCTGGTGTTGACAGATATTTCAGGACAGTCTCGAACACTGCAAAAATCGGATATTCAGTCCCGGACCCAACTTGAGTACTCCATGATGCCGGAAGGGCTTGTGAATGCACTCTCGTATGACGAGCTGGCTGCCCTGGTGGACTATCTAACCGGGCTGACTCAATAACAGACCGAGTATTCTGAGAAATCGGATGTTGAATTCAGTCGTTGACCAGAACATACCGCCAGGGGAGGTAAAACGTCATCCGCCGGACGGCGGATGACGGATCTCCGCAAACGGATAAAAAGTGTCAGGTTTTCCGAATCAATATTTAATTGTGTGCAATCTGGCAGAGGATGAATCTCTGGCATGATTATTACGTAAGGTGTTAAGTAGACAATACGGATCGATCGAATGGTTTTTTGGATCTGATTGTTATTAAACTGGAACTGTTGGTTTTAATGAATTATTTTAATATCAGCTATTATGAGACTAAACAAATCAGACCATATCCCGGTTAAATATGAAAAGATGAAAGACAGGGAATTGGTACGTCTATTCAGAAAGGAGGATGACGAACATGCCTTTCGTGAACTCATGAATCGTCATCAGGCAAAAATCTATTCCTATATCTACAGTATGGTTCATAATGGAGAGATTGCGAACGATATCTTTCAGGATACTTTTACGAAGGTCATTACAAAGATGGACGATACGTACAATGAGCAAGGGAAATGGATTGCCTGGGTCATGCGAATCGCTCATAATGCAACAATCGACCACATTAGAAAACAAAAACGATTCGTTGACGTTAGTAGTCACTACGATGATGATTCGAAGACCGATTTTTATGATCGGTTGCCGGATGAGGACGGGCCCGGCCAGCATGAAAAGCTTGAGCTGGACGAATCCAAATCCAGTTTAATGAAACATATTGCCGAGCTTCCTGAAGAGCAGCGGACTGTAGTGATGTTACGCCATTACTATGAGATGCCTTTTAAAGAAATCGCAGAACTTACAGATGTTTCAATTAACACGGCACTTGGACGCATGCGTTATGCGTTAATCAACTTAAGAAAGATGTTTGACCAGGAACAAAAAAGTGAGTCGAATAAAGTATGACATTTGATGAGAATGCTTCCATTCGTTACCTGATGAAGGAGATGGATCCGTCTGAGGAGGTCATCTTTGAACAACAGATGATGGAAGATGATGATCTCCTGATTGAGGTTGAATGCCTCAGGAAAGTAAATCGTCGCCTTGAAGAACTTCCCGAGGTTTCACCTCCGGAGGGATTAACCGACCAAATAGTCAATAAGGTCGCCGCGAAAAGAGAGCGAAATTCCCGTCGCTCCCAGATGAAATATTTCTACCTGTCTGCAGCCGCGTCCATAGTGGGAGTTTTATTTGCAGGAACCTTTCTGCTGACCCTGGAAGAGGCCGGGAATGGAGAAAGCCAAACGGCAGAGTCGGCGGACCAGGTACAACAGGCTGCAACGACCGGCAATTCAGGGTTGGTGGATCTGGATTATTCGACCCTTCCGACTTCTTCGGATTCCGGAGTTTCACCCTGGGTTGACAACAATGAAGTCTTGCACTTTGAGGGAGACGTTAATGAATCCCATACCAGTTCATTCGATTCCATATTTCGAAACAGTTATCAAAAACTGGAACTCGTCCAACCACCTTCAAATCGGTCTGCTTCACGTACACCGGACCTTCACCTTACCGGTTCAAGTCCCAATTAATGTTGGTTAAAACAACAGAGTGAACCCCTTTTTGCTTGCAAAATCCCATTCCAGGCGGGTGAACAGATATTTATTGTTAACTTATTATGTGCCAAATAGTTAATAAACTTATTTAATGTTAACTGGATGTGCATAACTTCTTTTGTATCCAAGTGGGCATCCCATTATATTAAAAATGACAAAATATTTTGTAAACCACAGACAGGTCTGAATGGGAAAAGTAATCACCATTGCGAATCAGAAGGGCGGCGTAGGCAAAACAACATCTTCTATCAATCTTGCCGCAAGCCTGGCAGCTATTGAACACCCGACATTGTTAATTGATATCGACCCTCAAAGCAATACCACGAGCGGGCTGGGAATTGAACCGAAAACGGTTTCAAGTTCGATCTATGAAGTAATGATCGGGGGTGTGGAAGCGGGAGACGCTGTTCGGGAGACTGAACTTCCCTATCTCGACCTGATTCCCTCACATATCAACCTTGTGGGGGCTGAAATCGAAATGGTAGACCGAAATCAAAGAGAACGTATCCTCGCCGGGGCGATCGGAAACCTGCGGGAAAAATATGATTTTGTCATTATCGATTGCCCGCCTTCCCTCGGCCTCCTTACCATTAATGCACTGACAGCATCCGATTCGGTTTTGATCCCCGTCCAGTGTGAATATTTTGCACTTGAAGGCCTGGGACAACTGCTCAATACGATCAAAATTGTCCGACAGCATCTCAATACGGATCTTGAAATTGAGGGAGTACTGCTAACAATGTATGATACCCGGACCCGGTTATCCAACCAGGTGGCGGATGAAGTAAAAAAGTATTTTGACGACCGTGTATTCAAAACGGTTATTGCCAGAAATGTGCGGCTGGCAGAAGCTCCGAGTTTTGGAAAACCGGCACTTTTGTATGATGCATCCAGTGTCGGTTCTAAAAACTACCTGGCGCTTGCACGTGAAATCATCAAGCGGAATAAGAAACTGTTTAAAAACAGCACCGTTTTGGCAAAATAGCAGAAGGCAGACAAGTTATGTCTAAAAAAGTTCTTGGCAGAGGCCTCGGTGCATTTTTTCCTGAATACCAGGATTCCGGCGATGAGAAAAAACCCACCGGCGAAGGTGAGAAAGTAAAGACCGCCGTACCCGTTGATCCTTCCGAAAAAGTAAATGTGGTCTTACATATACCGGTCGATCATATTCGCCCGAACCCGCACCAGCCCCGAAAGGAATTCAAGGAGGAAAGCCTTGAAGAACTGTCTTCCTCTATTCGCCGGCACGGTTTGATTCAACCGATCACCGTCCGCTACCTGGGTGAAAAACGATTTGAGCTGATCAGTGGTGAACGGCGTCTTCGAGCCAGTAAGCTTGCAGGGTTAAAAGAAATCCCTTCTTATATCCGTGAAGTAAATGATGAACAGGTTCTTGCATTTGCCCTGATTGAAAATATACAACGGGAAGAACTGAATCCGCTGGAAGTCGCCATGGGTTACCAGCGCCTGATGGAGGAACTGAATTACACTCAAAACGAAGTGGCAGACCAGGTGGGCAAGAACCGTACAACGGTTACCAATATGCTTCGTCTGCTGAATCTTCCGGATTTTATCCAGGCTGCCTTGCGGGATGAACAGATTTCTACCGGCCATGCAAGGGCTCTGATTAATCTTAAAAGCGAGAAGGACCAAAAAAAACTGCTAAAAAAAATCATTGCAGAAACTCTCTCCGTCCGCGAGGTCGAGAAACAGGTACGGAGCCTGGATAAAAAAAATGAACAACAAGGGAAAAGGAAAAAACAAAAGAGTCCTGAAAACCCGTTCTTAAATGAAATTTCGGAGCGGCTTCGCAGTACGTTAAGCACAAAGGTGGATATTAAATCCAGGAACCAGGGAGGTGAAATTCGCATTTCATATTATTCGGATGATGATCTTGAACGAATTTTACAACTCTTTGAATCGATTGATTAGGGCCCTGCCACTTGTCTGTTTGTTGTTCTCCCTGACCTCAGCGCAGGCACAGACATTTACACCGGACAAGGACTATTCACTCCTTCATTATCATGTTCAAAATTCCGGATTCCCGGCTTCGATGCAACAGGATACGACGGATGAGGAATCCTATCCTGAACCGAATTCTGTGATGGTTAAATCGATGATTCTGCCGGGCTGGGGACAGGTGGTCAATAAACAGGCCTGGAAGATTCCGATTATCTATGGTTTGTTCGCCGGTCTGGGGTATTATACCTATGACCTGACACAACAGTATCATGACTACCGGGCAGCCTATTATAACCTCAGCAGGGAAGGAGATACCGACTTTAAATTTGGAGAAACCCCGGATTATATTCCGGAATCCATTGGTCTGAATGAACTCCGGGATTTGAGAAACGAGACCCGCAATCGCAGGGATACTATGTATATTGTGATGGTACTGGCCTATGGATTGAATATCGTGGACGCATATGTCTATGCACACATGCGCTCCTTTGATGTGTCGGATGATTTGTCAGCCAATACACAGATTTCACCCGGTTTGATTGACGGACAGGTTCCGGGAATAAACGTTCAAATAAATTTACAAACTAAAAGAAGGTAATGTCAGATGGATTTTTCTAATGAAAGTAAAAAAATGGAATTGACGCCCGATCAATTCAATGAAAAGGACAGTAGCCATGACCTGTGGAGTATATTTAAAATTATGGGGGAATTCGTTGACGGATACGACAAGCTTCTTCGGCTTGGGCCCTGTATCTCCATTTTCGGATCGGCACGTTTCCGTGAAGGGGACAAATATTATGAAATGGCTATCAAAACCGCAGAACGCATTTCTGAAAACGGGTTCGGGGTTATTACGGGCGGCGGCCCCGGTATTATGGAAGCCGGGAATAAAGGTGCGAGCAACTCAAAAGGTAAATCGGTCGGACTGGGGATCGACCTTCCGCACGAACAGGGGATCAATCAATTTGTCCATCCTGAATACGAGATCAATTTCAGATACTTTTTTGTCCGTAAAGTGATGTTTGTCAAATATGCCCAGGGCTTTATCGTATTCCCGGGTGGTTTTGGAACACTGGATGAAGTATTTGAATGCCTGACCCTGATTCAAACCAGGAAGATTAACAGGATCCCGATTGTCCTTGTAGGGGAAGATCACTGGGGCGGGTTGGCAGACTGGCTGAAAAATACCCTGCTGGAACAGGGAATGATTTCACCGGAAGACCTGGAATTGTTCCATATCACCGATGATTATAAAGAGGCAGTGGACCTGGTTTGTGATTTTTACAAACTCAAAAAACCTCAACCTAATTTTTCTTTTTAGTGGATGGTTGCCGGCCGAAAAGCATGGTATCGAGCGAATACTCCAGGAAGTATAAAAACAGAGATTGCAGGACGGCTGAATCGAAACAGGATGATAAGGCTTTTGAATATTCTATTCGAATGTAACGTTATGAATCTTCGAGCGTCAAACATATAAGCGAATTTATAAGCCTGCTTACAATAATGTATTTAAAATGCGGTTTATAGATTAGGATTATTCTTTTTTTTATTTAATTTTTACGCGCTGAAAATAAAACTGGCTATTAACTAAATTTTGACAACTATGAAATTCATGAGCCGTATTTTTACCTGCACATTTTCGTTCCTGATGGTGGTTGCATTATCAACGGACCTGCTTCAGGGACAGAATGTAAAAACCGAAGCGACGAGGGCCTATAACAATGCTCTTGAATTAGCTCAAAATCAAAATTTTATCGATGCTATCGATTTGTATATGGAAGCAAGAGAACTGGCCACCTCACCGGATTGTGAGGATTGTTCGGAGCTTGCACAGATGGCAACCAATCAAATACCGCGTGTTCACTACAGCCGTGCTTCCCATGCATTTCAGCAGTTTCAACAAAGCAAGTCTGTCGAAGCTGTTGATGATGCAATAGAGTATTTCCAGGACGCCCAGGAAGCAGGCGAGGAGTTTGGCGATGACCAGGTGCGTGACCGGTCCCGTTCGGTAATTCCCCAACTTTATTATAACAAGTCACTCGTACAATATAATAGCGGGAACCATGAAGGAGCTCTCGAAAGCCTGAACCGGGCCATTGAACTGAATGCCAATTATACGCTGGCTTACTATCAAAGAGGAATTGTACTGAACAATACGGACGGTGTAAGCCTTGAGGAAGCGATCGATGCGTTTGATCAGGCAATTGAAGTCGGAGAAAGAGTCGGAGATTCTGAAAATGTAGGCCGGGCACAACGGAGAGTCAGAGCGGAACTGGTGTACCAGGCGGTTCAGCGAATGGATAATAATCAACGCACCCAGGCGATCGAACTCCTTCACCGGGCGGAAGAATATCAGCCGAACCATGTGGACGTGAACTATCGCCTTGCGCAGGTGTATAACGAACGGGGCAACTGGGAGCAGGCCGCTACCTATGCGAACCGTGCCCTCCAACAGGAAACAGGAGGAGTTGCAGACCGTGCAAAGATTTATTTTGAACTGGGGCTGGCTTACCAGGGACAAGGTACATCCATGAAACAGCAGGCTTGTAATGCATTTGAAAATGCTGCGTATGGTGAATTCCAGGGTCCGGCTCATCACAAGCTGGAGTATGAGCTGGAATGTGAAGGATACGCTTCGGCAAACGGACAGTAAGGAAAACCGAACGGACCGTTTTTTCACCGATGGAGATCCGGATTCGATTCATGGTGGCCCGGGACGGATGCATTGAAGCCCGGACATGAATCGACAGATTTCATGACATCCGCCAACCGGCGGATTAACGGTCAACTTATTTTGAACGCCAGGGAGTCTCTAACAGTTTTAGAGGCTCCCTGGCGTTTTTTTGGGGTATTCCCCGGCAGGCAGCCGGGTTTGCGGGATTTGTATTTCCTGTTTTACTTCTAAAAGGTTTCTTTCCTATCTTCCCCTTTGATTTTCGGTGTGTTTCACCTGCACCGGGTAAGCATCGTGTCCATCCATAAGATTTGGGATTCGTAGTGGCACGAACGTCGGGAAGGGTTATTTCCATAGATTTATAATCAATCAATTTGAACAGGTATGCCTGCAAATAAATTAGATCAGCTTTGTGTAAACACGATTCGAACTCTTTCCATGGATGCGGTGGAAGCAGCCCAGTCGGGCCACCCGGGGATGCCGATGGGGATGGCTGACGCGGCCTATGTCCTTTGGGCAAAATTCCTGAAACACAATCCGTCTAACCCCGACTGGTTCGATCGAGACCGGTTTATTCTGTCGGCCGGACACGGCTCGATGCTCCTCTACAGCCTGCTTCACTTGACGGGCTACGATTTGCCGCTGAAGGAACTTAAGAATTTTCGACAGCTTCACAGCCTTACTCCCGGCCACCCGGAGGTTGGATTAACACCCGGTGTGGAGACGACAACCGGCCCGCTCGGCCAGGGATTCGGTACCGGTGTGGGAATGGCCATGGCGGAAGCTTTTATGGCTGAAAAATTTAATGGGGATGCCCCCGGACTGGTCGATCACTATGTCTATGCAATTGTCAGCGACGGGGACCTGATGGAAGGTATTTCTCATGAAGCGGCTTCACTCGCGGGACACTTACAGTTGGGGAAGCTGATTTATTTGTATGATTCTAACAATATCTCGATCGACGGACACACCGACCTCGCTTTTACGGACAACAGCCTGAAACGGTTTGAAGCCTACGGATGGCATGTCCTGGAAATTGACGGACACAACCATGATGAGGTTGAAACAGCCATTAAAAAGGCACAGGAGGAAGACGGCCAGCCCTCTCTTATCGTCTGTCATACTCACATCGGATTTGGAAGCCCGAACAAACAGGATAGCGAAGCCTCTCACGGTGCGCCTCTCGGAGAGGAAGAGATAAGGCTGACGAAGGAAAATCTGAATTGGGATCCTGACAAGCAATTTTACATTCCCGAAGACGTCTCCACGCATTTCAGAAAGGCCCTGGAGAAAGGCGAAGAACTCGAATCGGCCTGGAATGAGAAACTCAAAACATTCCGTCAGAAGAATCCCGAACGGGCCGGTGAGTTTGAACGGTATGTCAGCCGGACTCTCCCCGACAATCTCGAAGAGTTTCTGCCTGTATTTGAAGCCGACCCCAAAGGAGATGCAACACGTAACTCTTCGCGGGTTGTAATCAATGCCCTGGCAAATGCCATTCCCCAGTTGTTCGGCGGTTCGGCGGATCTGACCGGAAGCACCAAGACGGATATGGAAGAAAAAGGGATCTTCCGTGCCGGGGCCTATACCGGACGCAACGTCCACTACGGTGTAAGAGAACATGGAATGGCTGCGGCGGTAAATGGCATAGCCCTGCACGGCGGACTCATTCCATTCGGGGCTACGTTTTTGATATTTTCTGATTATTGCCGTCCCTCGATCCGTATTGCCGCCCTCTCCAAAATCTCGTCGATCTTTGTATTCACGCATGACAGTATCGGGCTGGGAGAAGACGGGCCGACTCACCAGTCTGTCGAGCAGATCGCTTCGCTTCGGGCTATACCGAATCTTGTGGTGCTGCGTCCGGCCGATGCCAATGAGACAGCCTGGGCCTGGAAGGCTGCGGTGGAGCGGACCGACGGGCCTACACTGCTGGCCCTGACCCGGCAGAATCTGCCGACGTTTGAACGGCCTGACTACGCGCCGCCTTCTATGGTTGAGAAGGGGGCGTATATCCTCCGGGAGGCTCCATCCGGGAATCCCGAATTGATTTTGATGGCAACCGGTTCGGAAGTAAGCCTGATTGTGGAAGCGGCTGAAAAGTTGGAAGTGAAAGGCATTGAAGCAAGGGTTGTCAGCATGCCGAGCTGGGAGCTTTTTGAGGCACAGCCGGAGGCATACAGGAACAAAGTGTTGCCGCCTGAGGTGACTGCCCGGGTATCGGTCGAAGCAGGTTCGACTTTCGGCTGGCGCCGCTGGATCGGGGATCAGGGGATTGCAATTGGCCTGGACAGGTTCGGCGAGTCGGCTCCCTACCAGGATATTTTTGAATACCTGGGAATCACCCCGCAACAGATCGCATCCAGATCCCTGGAACTGCTCGGTAAATAATCCCGGCAGTCAGTTAGGCAGAAACACTGAATACTGAATAACGACTGGCTGGATTTCCGGAAGGCACGATGCGGAAAACCGGATATCGTGAACCGGCTGGGGAGGCCTGATCCATCAGGGAGCCTTTATTTTCCTTCTGTTTATTTAGATGGCTTTGCACAACCGGTCTTTTGCCCAATGCCTGCGTTATCACTGCGTGGGAATCGCTGCGCTCGGTGCGATCGGTTGAAATCCTCACATATGGACTATATGCTGCGGTTTCGATCCGCCGGCTAGCGGACTGGCCTTGTCCTTGAACAAAATCCCTGGTTCTGCAAAGCCCTCTATTTAATGAAAACCATCTTGTGATCCCGGTTCCCGTACTCGGTTCTCAGCCGATAAATGTAGACCCCGCTCGCCAGGTCTGCCGGGTCAAAGGGGATATAGTAGGTGCCGGCGGGCCGGGTTTCGTTCACAATGGTTTTTACCCTTTGTCCGGTCACAGAATAGACTTCAAGAATGACGTGAGACGGTTCCGGCAAGCCAAATTCAATCGTGGTGGTCTGCTGAAACGGGTTCGGGAAGTTTTGTTCCATACTCAGGCCGTCCGGAATTACCAGGTCCACATTCAGTTGGATAGGGATTTCGACGGTTTCCCGGTTCGGGTCGTTCGAATGAATCACCATCGTTGCATCATACCTCCCTCCGCGTATGCCGAAGGTTGAAAATCCCAGCATTGCCTCTCCGGTTTCTCCCGGTTTAACCACTCCGCCGAATGAATCCATATTTAACCATCCGAAAGGAGCATAGGGGCGTCTGACTTCAATGTTATCGATGTCGATCCACGTGTCGGGTTCCTGGTTTTGGTGAAGCAGCCAGAAATGCCCAAAGGTAATGCCGCTGATAAACGGGGTAGACCGGATTAACGTCCCGTCGTAGTAATACCGGATCTTGTCCGAGGCCGGATCGGTGACAATCCGGAGTGTCCGGTAATCCCCCGCATCATAAGGTGCCGTTTCGATAAATTCTCCGCTCGGGGATCTCACAAAAATACTCCCGCTTGTAAAAATAACCCCTGCTGTCATAAAATCAGTCTGCTCTCCCCGGCTGTCCCACAGGTAAAGGTCGAATCTCGCGTCCTCACGGCCGTTGTCGTGGAGGGCAATGTCTGCAGTAAACTCATACGCCCCGAACGGTTGCAGGCCGAAATAAGGGCTTCTGACGATGGTCGTGGAATCCGCCAGGGATTCCAGGTAATGGATCCGGAGATGGCCGGTGCCGCTTGCCGGATTTTGACGGCTGATTTCAAAGGTATGATCGGTTCCGAAATAAGTACGCCACTGATTCAAAGCCACATAGTTGCCCGGGGAATATCCCTCCCCGCTGCTAAAGGTTGTCTGATAGAGGAGGGTTTCATTCGTATTTGTGTGGTTGCTTTGTAACCGTGTGTCAAAATCAGAATATACCTTGGAACTACGATCGGTTGAAAATGAGTTTTGGAGCGGTTGATGCGAAGAGCCCACCGGGTCTCGCAGAATAAATACTTCATAGGATGGTTTGGCTGCCGGTTTGAGTGTGGGCGGCAGATCGGAAGACTTGAAATCGATGTCGTAAATTAAATCTGACTCTCCCTCATTTGAGATAAATACGGGGACCTGCCGGGTCTGTTCTGCTCCCAAATTGAATGTAAGGCTGCCCTGGGAAACGCTGGCTGAAGGAGGCTCGAACTGCGGCTGCCGGTAATTCGATACGACACGTTTGATGACCTGCATGGACCGGGAGTTGTCAGAAGGCCCCCAAGGCGGGTCATAGCTGCCTGTGGGAGTGTCATGGAACAGAACCTCCGGGCCTGAAAATCTTGGAACAATTCGATATTCACCATCGTCGGAATAGGACATAATGGTCGCAAACTTCGCTTCCCTGCCTTCATTGTCGGAGCCCAAAAACCGGTAGCCGGTGGAGTATTCGAAAATTCCTCCACGTGCGCCGGCGGCAGCCTCTTTCTGATCTCTGGAGTGGGCATTTCCGAGATTATGGCCTATTTCATGAATGAAAACCCCCGACCGGCCAAGTGCCCGGATATTGCTTACGGAAAATCCCAGCTCGGGCTCGCCTTCAATCCGTCGCAAAATAAATCCGATTCCCCCGCTGGTCGGGGTCGGGTCGTTGACCAGGAGCATCATCAGGTCCGCACCATACTCATCCCGTAAATCATGAACTTCGTCCATATAACCCTGGTGTTCATCCCCGAATCGGCTGCTGCCGGGGGACGAGGCGAAGCGCTGGAGGTGGTCGGACATCCCGGCATCTCCGGCCGATTCATCATAGTCGGTTTCATGGATATGGACCAGGCGGAGTTTAATGGCCACGAAGCTTGTATAGAGTGTAAACTCGGCCAAATCCATCGCTTCGGCCAGGAGGCTCTGAATGGATCCGGATTGGGAATCAGTCTCAGCCCATTGCCGGGCCGAACGGGTGTAGGCGACCATCACATCGAGGGTAATCGAATCCTGTGGCGAGGCAGCCATGGCTTTCGGGAGGGAGCGGGGAGGGCCGGAATCCTGGAAACCGGATTTGTTCCGGCCCGGCTCTCCCGGAGCGTCCGGGTCAGACATGGATTCGGATTGCAAATCCGAATCCACGGCACACTCAAAGTCGCCCAAAGAACGGGGATCCTTTTCGACGATGTACGTTGCATCTTTTTGCCGGTCGTAGTTAAAATGATAGTGTTCGCTGTGGGACCGGGCGTACATCATCCCGGTCATTCTCCCTTCCGAGAAAGTGACCAGCAGGTAATCCTCGGGATTTTCCACACTCCGGGCCCGGACGGAAAGGGTGAATTCAATGTGACGGGTTGTACGACTCACCCTGTAATGCTGAACGCCCCCTTTGAGTTCAAACCGGAGCAGATCCCCTTTATTCAGGGCATGGCCCCCTTCCAATTCCCGGCTGAGTCGGATATAGGCGCCTTCCGGATCGTCGGCCGACATTTTTTCCAACGCTTCCTCACGGTCTTCATATTCGAATAACAGGAATTCCCGTTGGCCGGGATCTTGTGCCTGAGTGTTTGAAATCATCAAGCTGCACAAACACAAGCATAGCAGAAACAGAGAAGCTCCCTTGCGAATCATTACGGGATTCATATAAAAACCTGAATAAAAGTAAAATAGGTTCATGTGTCAGATTTTGTCAGACTGCTTGTTGTACGTACGGGAACGTGCCATGATGTTCTAAATTGAATCATTCCTCAAAGAAAGTAAATGAAGAATGCATGAATACCGAATGCCTAATGAAATACCCGAAGAGGGTACGTATAACACCCTGAAATGAATTTAGTTCACAGATTCCAAATTATAGCCTTTTCTTTTTAAAAAAATCCTGCAACAGTTTTTTGCATTCCGGCTCGAGAATTCCCTGGATCATTTCAATCTGATGGTTCAATTTTTTATTGGAGGCGATATTGAAAATGGATCCACAAGCACCTGCATTTTCATCGAGGGTACCGAAAACCACCCGTTGCAGTTTTGACCAAACCATAGCCCCGGCACACATCGGGCAGGGTTCCAGGGTGACATACAGCGTGCACCCCTGGAGATATTTCTCCTCCAGTGAGGCACAGGCGGCAGAAATGGCAATCATTTCAGCATGAGCGGTCGGGTCTGAGAGTCGCTCGGTCTGGTTGTATCCTTTGCCGATAATCCGGTTATTTTTAAGGATAACTGCCCCCACCGGTACTTCGCCTTCAGCCGAAGCCTGTTCGGCAAGTCTCAGTGCTTTTTGCATATTCCGGTGATGTGTGTGGGCCATTGAATTGGAAATTCCGTTATTCATTCTATATAAAAAGGGAGTTTATTTGTGGAAGGCTTTGCAAAATCACTGCGTGTTCAAAAAATGAGCGTCTTTTTGCCCAATTTCTACATTATCGGGATTTTAAAATCCTCACATATGCATAATATGCTGTGGTTTTAATCCGCCGGCTGGCGGACTGGCTTTGAACTTGAACAAAAATCTTGGTTTTGCAAAGCCGTCTTTTTTACCCAAATTCTTCGTTATAAGGAATTTAGAAATCCTCACATCTGCCGGCCGGCGTACTGGCTTCGGTCTTGAGCAAAAATCCTGATTTTTTAAAGCCTTCTTTAATTAAAAATTCACTGTTCCTTAACCTGATATTCGTTTGAGAGATTGTCTGCCCGAATGGTTTGCCAGAGATATACAAGAAGCTTACCTTCACTGAAAGATTAAACTCCTGTCAGGCTATAAAATAAAGATAGTCTGGCAAATTTAACTGTGAATTGATCTTTTTGTGAAATAAACCGATCACACCTTGATTACGGGTTAAAAAGTTGTTATTCATAACACAACGTTACGTTACATTGTTTGGGGCAAGGACACAATTGGTTTGAGGATGACATGACATACCTTATACTTTACACCGGGAGAAAGGTGTGAAGTAAAGCTGATCATTCAAAAAAACAACAGTAAATTAGCCGGCAGCCGGTATGAGAAGATCAATCCCGGGGTTCTTAAAAATATAGATTTCAGGGTTATGATCGAGGCCAGTCCGCCGGCCGGCGGATAGGAGGAGTTCAAACGGTAAAAAAATATTCAGCGTTAAGAACTGTTAAAACAACATGTAATCATTAAAGAGTAACCTAATCAACAACCACTCACAATATCATTAAGACCATGGCAAACTTTAAAATCACAACACTTCTTACAGGTGTTGCGCTCATGTTAAGCGTTGCTGCTTGCGGGCCATCTCTTGTTATACAGAATGTGGATTACTCACAGCCTATCGAGAGCGTTATTACGCCGGCTGAGGATCACACCATTCATGACCAGCGATATGCAATCAGCTTCAGCGTAGCACCCCTTCTCACTGAAGAGAATATTTCTTCTGTGAATGAAGTTCATTTGATTCGCAATCATAAGGGGTATTACTTTGTTACCGCTGCCGGTTTTTCAAACATCTATGTTTTGAAGGCCGCTGAAGGGGAACTTGCACTGCAAACAATCATCCAACTCACCGGAAACGGTCTGGGGCAGCCAGCCTTAAATCAGCGGGGGGATTATATTGAAGTCGTTGATCTCTCGACAGGTCAGACCTATCAAGTGAACGAAGAAGGAATCAGAGGGGAGGCATAATCATGAATATATTCAATCAGAAAACTTGCACAACATTCTTAGTGAGCCTGATCATGGCGATGGGATTCGCTTTCACAGCTACAACGTCCACCCTGGCTCAGGAATCGGATTATCAGGTTCAGCAGAACTTTCGGGCCGAGTTTAACGACATGGTCAACCGGATCGATAATGCAATTACCAGTAAGGATCTTGAAGAAATCCTGGCCGGTATAGAAGAATTTGAAGCGGAATATTCCGGGTATTCAGAGTTGATTAACCATGCCATTTATCCGGAAACATTTGAAAGCAGACTTTATGATCTGAATTCACGTTTCCGGGCTGCCGAGCAGAACATCGCTACCATCGAGCAGTTGAATGAACGCATACGGGAACTGTCGGCTGAACTGGATGCGTTTCGAAGCCGGCTGGAGGAAATGGATTCCCTTGCCGGGGAGCTCCGGGAAGAGATTCAGGCTTCGGAATCCAATGAACAGCGTTTGTCCGGCCTGGTCAGACAATACCGTGAGAATCTTCAGCAGCGTGACAGATTTGTGACCGGCTTTCTGGAAAGCCTGATCACAAGGTATGAAACGATTGATTCCGAATCGGCTGCCGAATTGTCGGAAGCGGCCGAACGAATGGATGAAAATCCAATGGATCTGGTCCAGACGATTCTGGGTGAGTATATCAATCATACGGACCAGACTTCCGGACTCCAGGCCATCGATTATCTGCGTATGAAAACTCAACATGTCTATTTCAGTGAGGTCTGGAGCGAAATCGGAGAGAACCTGGCAGAAATTTTTGCTTCCGACCGGCAGGTGCAGGCCCGCCAGGAAGTCGAGGACCTGCTGTCGAAGTGGAACACAAGCATTGAGAACAAATTGTGGAATTCGATGACGACTGCCTTTAATCAGAATAATATCTCGCTGGGTGATTTTAACAGCGGGAATGGACTATTTGATGCGCTGACAGCCTATATCGAATCCGCTACTGCAGGCAGCCGGGAAGTGAACACCGAAGAAGATTATGAGACTTACAGAAACTTTACCGGGTTCTGGAATAATACTGTCAAGTCCGAATGGGGTGATCATCTGGTAAATGGAGAGGTTCTGACGTTCTCTCAGATGTCGGCCGTCGATGAACAATTGCAAGACTGGAATGAAGCTGCCGTACCGACTTCCAACCTGATGCTGATTCTGTTTCTTATCAGTATTGCAGTGATTATCGGACTGGTTGTCATGCTGGTTCGCAAGAAGTAGAAGTGTGAAGCAGGAATAAATTTTTTCGACTCTGCACATTTTTTCTTGCTTGTAGAATAGAACACGATTTAAAAGCTACCTGCCATCCGGCAGGTAGCTTTTTTTGGTTGGCCGGCATTCATTTTAAAAAAGCCTGCCTGGATGTACGAAATGCAGAGAGTATAGGGATAAGGGGCTTATGTTCGTGATGAAGCCCTTTACTGCGGCGAGGTTTTGTCCAGACTGTTTCAAAATGTAATGGCAGGGTTTAAGTGCCTCTACGGTAGAGCCAGGGATCGGCGGAGCAGCCATTCACCCGATAAAAGGAGAAGGACAAGTATAAACCAGGTCAGGTTTTCAAACAGGTACCGGTAGAGGGTTCTTCTCTCCTCGACAGGGTTGAGCAGGTTTCTTTCTGCAAGCTCCCTTTGCAGGCTGCCCGATGAGGGGGTATCCAGAAATTGTCCGCCGGTTACTTCTGCAAGCTGTCGTAAAAGTGGGTCATTTCGTTCCGTATTGACAAATTCAACAGTCGATTCGGACACACTGAATTCCCCCTCGTATTCATCAATGGTTCTCCCGTCTTTTCTGGCTCGTGTCTGGTAACGGTAATTTCCGGAGACCAGCCTGCCGGCCGACAGGTCGTAGTTCCCCTCCCCGCGGTTTCTCATGGTGTAAATATTCTCGGTGTCATTTTCGTGCATGATCACCACTTCAATGACTGCATCCGGTTCCCGTTCCCCGCTTTCATTGGTCAGGGATGCACGGAACCGTACCGGCTCGGTCTCCTGAAAAACTCTATGTACCGGAGAGATCTGGAGATTCCTCCGGTCCGGGCTTGTATGGGTCCATGCTACCAGGTTTGTTATGAGTGTGCGAACAAATCGACGTGTATTTTCTGTCTGGCTTTGAGTGAATTTGAACCACCCGAAAGCATTTACCAGGGCATGCCGGAGGTTCCCGGTTTCTTCGGCCAGGAGGACGGGAACTTCCGTTTCCGAGCCGCCAATCGTTGCATATAAAAGAACGTTGGCTGTAACCGGCTTTTGATAGGTGCCCTCCCGGGTTTGTAACTGTGGAACACGTGAAAAATTTATCGGGTCAAATTCCAGGATTGGGTGGTTTTCCTGCTGTGGATTTACCCTTATTTGAAGATCTCTCATCCACCCGGGATTAGAAATTTCAAGAGGGATTACGGCCACTTCAAGATTTTCCGGACGCACGCCGGGGGTTGAAAACTGGAGAACGGGAAATTCTGAAATCAGGGATTCAATGCTTGAGAGATTCTCAGGCGGGTGTCCGTGAAGGATGATCAGATCATAGTCCGGGTTTTCTGATTCGTTCAGGCTTCCTTCAACAAATCTGTCGCCGAGCCAGGTTTTGGTTTCTACATCCAGGCTTTGATCCGTCTGGAGAAGGGTGCGGACCGCCCTGACGTCGGGGTGTATTTCAAAGGCAATGTGAAGGATGCGGGTTTGATCGTCCAGGACATCCACGGAAAAAGGGAAGTGGTTGTTTGCCGACGTCTCTTCGTCCTCCAGAGGGGGGATACGGATTTCATAGTTATGAAGGCCGGTTTCCTCAAACATCAGGTCAAAACTGACAGTATGCGAAGAAGGGTCGGTTGAAAAGGAAATTTGTTGTGAGTCGGTCTCTTCTCCATCCATCAGGAGCAAGGCGGTTACCGTTTCGCCTGAAAAACCGTTTTGCCTGACGGTGACGTCCACCGGTTGACGCGTGTGGGTATATCCCGTTTCATTGGTGATGACTTCTGTAACTGCAACATCCCGAGTCCGGGAAGTATCCCCTACGGGAACGGTAAAAACCGGGCCGGGAAGCTCTCGTGCATGATATACCGGATCCCGTCCCCGGGTAATGATCCCGTCGCTCAACAGGATCGTGGCACGGGCTTGTCCCGATTGATCTCTGATATGGCGGAAAACTTCATCCAGATGGGTCACTCCCCCCTCGAGATCCAGTTCGGGGACCGGTCCGGCTTCTTCTTCCAGGGGTTCGACCACGTCATCAAACCGGTAAAAGGAGATGGATGCCACCTCGCTGAATTGTTCGAATTCGAATGATTCAATGATCTCTTTATAGCTTTCCCATCCCCGGTAATCCCCTCTTGTCACACTCATACTTTTACTGTCGTCCAGATAGACCGCTATTTCCGGCTGATGAATCTCAACTTCGGTGAACTCGAGGAATGGATTGAATAACAGAAGGATCAGAACAAAGAAGGCGGACCCGCGCAAGAAAATAAGTCCCCATTTTTTCACGGGCGGGACACTTTTCAGGTAAGAGTAGCTCCACCAGGTAAGAAGGAGAATGCAGCCGAGCAACAAGAATAAAAGAACCGAGGAGAAGATCGGGCTGAAGCCTTGAAACTGCATTTGAATGTTGAGTTAAAGTTTTTCGAGCAGCTTGTTAATCACATCTACCGTATTCATCCCTTCAGCTTCTGCTGCGTAATTGGTGACAATACGATGGCGCAATACGGGGATTGCCAAAGCCCGGACGTCTTCTTCAATCACATTCACCCTTCCCTTGGAAAGGGCTCTTGCCTTGCCGCCGATGATCAAATATTGAGAGGCCCGTGGCCCGGCTCCCCAACTCAGATAACGGTTTACAAAGTCATCCGCCAGGTTTGTATTGGGACGGGTAAAATTTACCAGGCGGACGGCTGTGTCGAGGACGTTATCCGGAACCGGTACTTCCCGTACAAGCTTCTGTAAATCCAGGATTTGATCCTTGGAGAGTACAGGCTGTATATTTTCAGTTTCCAGGGCGGTGGTCTGGCTCACAATGGTTTTTTCTTCTTCAAATGCCGGGTAGTCAAGCCACAGGTTAAACATAAACCTGTCGAGCTGTGCTTCCGGAAGGGGATACGTCCCTTCCTGCTCAATGGGGTTCTGTGTAGCCAGTACAAAGAAAGGCAGATCCAGGGGGTAAGTGGTTCCTGAAGCGGTTACGTGATATTCCTGCATCCCTTCCAGAAGGGCTGCCTGGGTTTTTGGCGGGGTTCTGTTGATTTCGTCGGCCAGTATGATATTGGCAAAGATCGGGCCGTGGATGAATTTGAAATTCTTGTGGCCCGACTCCATGTCATCTTCAATAATCTCCGTACCGGTTATATCACCCGGCATCAGGTCGGGGGTGAACTGGATACGGCTGAAACTCAGGCTCAGGCTTTTAGCCAGGGTTCTGATTAACAATGTCTTGGCCAGGCCGGGTACCCCAACAAGTACGCAGTGTCCCCTCGAAAAGAGAGAAATCAAGAGCTGATCGATGATCTCCGTCTGACCCACGACCACCTTCGATATTTCTTTTTTGATATTTTGAAAGGAACTGTTGAAAAATTCAACAGCTTCATCGGGGTCACTGTGTTTCAACAGGGGTTTGGAGCTCATGTAATTCTGGGTTGGGTTCTTGATATCTGTCTGGAATATCAATTTTATATTCTATATAGATTTCGTCACGCAATTCTTCAAGCCAGGCAGTTAATTCGCGCATCTGTTTTTGCTGAAGGGCGATATTCCGAATTCGATCATAGTCCTGGTCCAGGTTGGCAACGTGTTCCTGTACATGGCGGTCGAGCCGTACGATTCTGAAGGCATTTTCGGTGTTTTCATTCTGGGGATTGAACGGCCGGGGTTCTGAAATCTCGCCGGTTTCATCCAGCAGCAGGGCAATTCGATAGAGAGCCGGGTCGAGCTGGTTGATGGCCAGTAATCTCTGGCCTGTTTGAGGGTCCAGGATTCTTCCACCCATGTTGCCGGTAAATTCATCATCGGAATGTTTACGCGCCATTTCGGCGAACTCAGTGCCGTGATTCAATACGCTGTCCCGGATCGCGTTCAATTGGTCGATGGCCTGTTGCTCATCCATGCCCTCGTCATCCATTGAAATCAGTAAATTATTCGTATCCACCTGGTCTCCTACCCGCCGGTTAAGCCTGATGATGTGAAAGCCGTATGAGGTTTCCACGATGCCGGACACTTCAGCCGTATCGAGTGCAGCGGCGGCGGCTGAATAGGAAGGAACAAGCTGATCCATAGGCATCAGGGGGATTTTCCCTCCCTGTTGTGCGTCCGGCGCGGAGCTGTATTTACGGGCCATTTCTTCAAATGATTTGCCGTGTACCACGATTGAATCCCGGATTTGCCGGGCTCTTTCCAGGGCCGCTTCTTTTGCATCTTCCAGTGGAGGGGGGATTTTAACAATTTGAGAGAGCGCGACCTGTTCGGGGATTGTCGGGAGTGAATCAGCAGGGATACTTTCAAAAAAGTCACGAACTTCAGGCCGGGTAATGCTGATTTCATTCATTTTTTGCTGACGAATCTGCTGAACGGTCATCTGCTCGCGAAACTGCTCGCGAAACTCGGCCCTTAACTCAACGATACTTTGGCCGAATTGCCGTTCCAGGGCCGCTTCACTTCCCGCCTGTTGAATCAATTGATTAATGCGCTGGTCCATCTGCCGGTTCACTATCTCGTCCGAGACGACTACAGAGTCAATTTCAGCTTTTTCAAGCAGCACATAGTTATCAATCATGGATTCCAACACTTCATACCACAATTGGCGACTGAATTCCATTTCCTGGTTGCTCTGCTGAAGTTGCCTCATATAATTGACGACTTCATTGTCAATATCCGACTTCAGTATGATCCGGTCATTAACCACGGCAATAATCCGGTCCGTTACTTGCGAAGACTGGGCAAAAAGAGAAGAGGCCAGGAGTAAAGTGAGGATGGAGGCGTATAGAATTTGTTTCATTTAAATAGAGACTGAATGATTAATCATCAATTTTCTTCGGTCATTTGAACTTCTTCAAGTTGAGGCTGCCGGATTTCCCTAACGTTTATGCGCTCAATTTCATTATTTGCTTCCGCCTGAAGATAGAGATTCCTGACATAGGAATTAACAAGTCGCTGCGTTTTTTCCAAACGAAGCCATTCCCTGATCTGTTCGATCAGCCAGTTCAGGTCCGGGTGATCCCCTTCAGCTTTTACTTCCATCAGTTGTACAAAATGGTAATGATCTCCAATTTGCCGGATGGGAGAAATTTCAGTAATGCCTATTCGGTTGGCAAGATAGTGATTCATAATGGGGATATCAGCCAATGCCTGGGATTCCGGTACAAAATTTTCCGATTCCCGTATTCGGAGTTCTGGATTGATGCTGTAGCTGCGGACGACGTCCGGCCAGGGAATGCCCCGCATGATGTCTCTCCGTGCGTTATCAGCTTCAACACGGGTTCTTGTGGTGACATAGCGAAAGCGCACGTAGCGTTCATCGAGGATAAACCGGTCTTTATGGATCTGGTAATAATTTTGGGCCTCTTCCCGTGTCACTTCGAGATTCTCATTTTGTTCACTGACAATCAGGTCTTTCAGTGCATTTTCCAGTAACTGTGCGCGCTGCCGGTTCATCTTTCGGATGAATTCGGGATCACGGTCGAGCCCGATTCTCACTGCTTCTTTTTCAATAACCTTGCGGTCGATCCATGAGTTTTGATAGGCTTCGACAGCTTCAAGAGTGTCCCGCTGCAGAACGATTTCCGGAATTTCCAGCAGGGCTTGCTGTAAAGTCAACTCATCTTCTCCGACCCTGGCCAGTACAGGATTCCCTTCATCATTCTGGAAGGGTTCGCAGCCGCTTAAGGCCGACAGGATGATGAGCCCCGAAAAGAAGACAGCCAGGATGGGAAGATCATGGAATGGACGTTTTTTAAAAATCATAACAAGATGACCGGTTGAGTGAGAAGTTGTCGTTTTAAAGGCCAATGAATGAATAGAGCGAAAGGTTTGAGTTAAGTTTACGGCTGAAAGGAATGAACATTTTTTTTAAATATTCTATAAGAAGGCTTTGCAAAACCCGGTCTTTTGCCCAATCTTTGCGTTATCGAAAT
>JBBDNC010000100.1:0-3996 GCA_040877875.1 Balneolaceae bacterium
ATGAAAATGGACCGCGAGAACTTCGAGGTGGACAAGGAGATGCCGGAAGATAATTTTCGCTATGCAGTCCGGATGTATCTCGGATTTAAAGCATTTCTCGAAAAACATCAGTACCGTGCTTTTTCTGCTCATTTCGATACGTTTAAGGGTGACGGACGTTTCGAACAGATCCACATGCTTGCGGCATCGAATCTTTTGGCAGACGGGTACGGCTATGCCGCCGAAGGAGATACAAACACAGCCGCGATGGTTGCGGCAGGCCATGTGCTTGAAGAAAACGCACATTTTACCGAAATGTATGCCATGGACTTCAAGCGTGGATCCATGCTGATGAGTCACATGGGGGAAGGGAACTGGAAAATTGCCCGGAGAGATAAACCGGTGCGGCTTGTCGATCGGGAATTGGGAATCGGGGGACTCAGCAATCCACCAACCACCGTATTTATGGCTGAACCGGGTCCGGCTACCCTGGTCTCACTGGTTCACCTGGAAGGCGAGGAGTTCCGCCTGGTAACTGCCTACGGTGAAATTCTGGATACCGAAGAAGTACCGGCAATTGAGATGCCCTATTTTCACTTTAAACCTGCAAGCGGGTTGAGGGCTTGCAATGACCGCTGGCTGAAACACGGAGGCACCCACCATCAAACCCTGCATTTGGGGGACCAGAGACAAAAATGGAAGATGTTGTGCCGTATTCTCGGGATCGAATATGTAGAAGTTTGATTTGCGGAGGGCCTCCTGTCCATTTCTTATAAAAGAATAGATACTTGATGATTCATAGGAACATGCAGGTTAAGAACAAATTTGTTTGATTAAAATAAAATCTCTTTCTTTTTGGAACTTTCTTGGCAATGTACTTGAATGGCCGGTTTGGCTTGTCGTCTGTCGGGACGATACATTCATAAAAATCAACATTTAATAAGGGGAATTATGGGAGCTTTGGCAGTTTTAGACTGGATTGTGATTGGCTTGTACTTCATGCTCATTGCGGGAGTCGCCTGGTGGGTGATACGTCAGCCGACCGATACGCCTGCCGAATATTTCCTGGCGGGCCGGCATTTGGGCTTCATGATCGTCGGTGCCTCGATTTTTTCTTCAAATATCGGTTCTGAACACCTGGTCGGGCTGGCCGGGTCGGGGGCTACGGATGGGGTGGCCATGGCTCATTATGAGCTTCATGCCTGGTGTCTGCTGGTACTCGGATGGGTGATGATCCCCTTTTACATACGCTCCAAAGTCTTTACTATGCCCGAATTTTTGGAGAGGCGTTTTTCACCGTTGGCACGTACCCTGCTATCCGGTATTTCTCTGATCGCCTATGTGTTGACAAAAATTGCTGTTGGGATCTTCGCGGGGGGGATCGTATTTAGTGTTCTGATGCCGGAACTGCACTTTATGGGTTTAAACAGTTTCTGGATCGGCTCGATCCTGGTTATCCTCTTTACCGGCGCCTATACGATTTTGGGTGGGTTGCGTGCGGTTGCCTATACAGAAGCTCTCCAAACGGTTGTTTTGGTTTT
Organism: Balneolaceae bacterium; assembly: GCA_040877875.1. Classification (GTDB taxonomy): domain Bacteria; phylum Bacteroidota; class Rhodothermia; order Balneolales; family Balneolaceae; genus JBBDNC01. The sequence continues at coordinate 1,521 of JBBDNC010000100.1, forward strand.
TGGTTCCCTGCTGGTACTCTATTACGGACTGGATGTGATTGGAGGATGGGGCCGGCTGTATGATATTGCCGGCTCGGACATGTTCGACTTGTGGAAGCCGCTGGTTCCCGAAGGCATGGCGGCTACCTGGGCACCGGTTATAGAGGAAAACCGGATGGCCTGGTATTTCAATAACAATTATCCCTGGCTGGGAATGCTGTTTGCCGCCCCGATCGTCGGCTTATGGTATTGGACGACCGACCAGTATATCGTCCAGCGTGCGCTGGGGGCCCCCAACGAACAGGAGGCACGCCGGGGATCGATTACCGCCGCTTTTTTGAAGCTTCTTCCGGTTTTTATTTTCATTATTCCCGGAATCATTACATTTGCCCTGGCTGAATCCGGTGAGATTGCGGCTATTCAGGATCAAATCCTGGATGAACAGGGAGCTGTGATCACTCAAAATGCCCAGGCAGCCTATCCCTTGCTGGTTACTCATATCCTGCCGGTCGGTGTACGTGGAATCGTTGTAGCGGGTCTGCTGGCAGCCTTGATGAGTTCCCTGGCCGGTGTCTTCAACGCTTCCTCGACTCTGTTTACGATGGACTTCTACAAAAAATTCCGGCCGGAATCGTCCGAGCAGCGTCTGGTGTGGATGGGACGAATTGCCACAGGCGTAATGGTGATTATCGGCCTGTTGTGGATTCCGGTGATTCAGGGCAGCCGGGGACTCTACGATTACCTTCAGGGGGTACAGTCCTATCTAGCCCCTCCGATTTTCGTGGTCTTTTTCATGGGAGTTTTCAATAAACGACTGAATAAGGAAGGATGCTTGTCAGCCCTGATCGTAGGGCTGTTGCTGGGAGTTTTCCGCCTGGCCGTTGATACGCCTGTCATGTTGCTGGAGGATTTTGCTTATACCGAAGGATCCTTTTTGTGGGTTGTGAACAATATCTTTTTCCAATACTACAGCCTTTTCATTTTCCTGGTCTGTATTGCGGTGATGGTAGGGGTAAGTTATCTGACTAAGGCTCCCAGTTATGAAAAAATAGCCGGACTGACCTACGGAACCCTGTCTGACGATGACCGCAGGTTGTCAAGATCAAGCTGGACCTGGGTGGATGTAACCCTGTCGATCCTGTTATTTGTATTGATCGGGGTTATTTACCTGACCTTTACAGGGTAGGGATGAGTGTTATGATTTTTTCGAATGCCGGGACCCGATGAAAATAGCAGGTATAGGGACAGGATCCCGAGTAAAAAAGTACCGGTTGTTGCAGAGCGCTGGAGTATATAGAGTCGTAACATATGGATATGGGTTTTAAATATGGGTGTTACCTGTTATCAAATGACCTGACGGTTACCGGTTTTTCCTTCTTCTGATGAATTCTGACCGGATTGACAAGCGGACGGCCGAACCCGTCAAACCCGATACTCATCCGGTCACCGTCCAGCAGGAGGATCCCTTCCCCGAAGCTGAAAGCATCGGCTCCGAAAAAATGGATATGGACGGTTCCTGGAATTCGGTGTTGATCGTATTTAAAATGATGGTATTCGAGGTTCTTGAGCGAATGGCACATATTGCTTTCTCCCGTTTTGATGTTCTTCGACCATATTACCTCTCCTTGCCGGTGGATGCTCACGTGTCCGTCGATATCCCGGAAATCCGGATTCAATACCAGTTCCGGGCCGATCGAACAGTTTCGGAGTTTTGACGGGGCAAGATAGAGATAGTTCTTCTTCTCCATCACATGATCGGAGAACTCATTGGCCATGGAGAAACCAATTCTAAACGGGATTCCATCTTCCGAAATCAGGTAAATTCCCGCAATTTCAGGTTCTTCACCTCCGTCATCCGCATAAGACGGGACTTCAAGCGGCTCTCCGTGAGCTTTCAGGCTGGTTCCATTTCCCTTGTAAAACCATTCCGGCTGTACACCGGCGGCTCCCGGTTCGGGTTTCCCGCCTTCCTGTCCCCACAGGTACATCTTCATACTGTCGGTCAGCTCCCCCTCTTCCAGTTCCTGATGCATCTTCTCCCGGTTTTCCGCACTGGCTTTATGAGTCAGCCCCGTACCCGATAAAAGGCAGGCCAGGGGGGATTCGGGATGATCAAAAGCCGGAAGGATTTTCCAGGAGGTTTTTCCCTGATAGATATCATCGTAATTGAGGACAGAGTCGGTTAACCTTTTAGAGACAAATAGTTCCGGACTTGTTTCCTGTTTAATGATTTTCTCAAAAAGTGTATAAGAGCTTGTATATTCCGAATCGATCAGGATCAGATCGGAGTTGTCTGCCTTGGCGACTCTCCGTCCGTAATCCTTATGTGATAATTGAAGGAGTCTCATAATCATATTTAGTGTTTGTAAGAAAACATCCCGTACTTTGCGCTTGTTCTTCCCGGCAAGTGAAAAGAAGGCTTTGCAAAACCCGGTCTTTTGACCAATCTTTGCGTTATCGAAATTTTAAAATCCTCACATATAGCTAATATGCTGCG
>JBBDNC010000101.1:0-6769 GCA_040877875.1 Balneolaceae bacterium
AATTCGCTCAGGCTTTGATATTGAACAAAACCCCTGGTTTTTCAAAGCCCTCTCTGACTGAATGTTTGCTAATGATTTATTCAACCTCCTCAAGCCGGAGAGTATCCTGTTTCACTTGTGCCTGCAGGTAGCCGTACCCGTTCTTATTTCTTCGTTTTTAATTCTTAATTTCCCGCATCCCCTGTTTACGGATGAAGGGTCAAAAACATGAATTATGGATTTTAAAAGTCACCCGATTACCAAAATAAAAGCTCCCGGTTTGCCGGACGACCTGATCATCGGTATACAGGAACTGCCGGGTCCGTCAGACGGAAAGGAAGGGGGGAGTGACTACCGAAAGGCAGAACGGAGTGCCGGACGCAATTTGATCCGCCGCCTGGTACGGGAGGAAATCGGAAACGAGGAGTTTGATATTTTTGGCAGCCCCAATCAAAAACCCCAGGGATGGTATGGAGAACAGCTCATTCATATCAGTATTTCGCATGTCAGGGGCCTTATTGGGGGAGCAATATCTGAAAAAAGATTCGTTGGACTGGACCTGGAAAGGAAAAACAGAGTGGTTCATCCGGGGCTGAAAAAACGCATTCTACACCCGGATGAAAAGGAGTTGACGGACGACCATATTTCTGTTTTACAGTTGTGGACGCTTAAGGAGTCAGCTTTAAAATGGTGTGGAAGTGGTCTCCGGACGGCAATGAATAAAATTTGTGTGACTACGGTCGATCAAAACAGGTTTCGCGCGGTCTTTGACGACGGGAAAACTACGGAAATCTATGCCCTTGATTTTAATGACCACTGGATTTCGGTTGCATATGGATCCGATATTCAGTGATCGGGAGGGGGCAGGTGTATCATTAATATCGTCGGTTGAATTGGGATATAATTTGAATCATAAATAAGCAAATGTTTAAGAAACCTTCATTTTCAATTGTGGGACCCGGAGCCTTGGGAAGTGCACTGTTGGACAGCCTGGACGCTGCCGGGTATTCCATTGAATACGTTTATACCCGGAGGAGGCCGGATACATACCCGATCGAAAAAAGGTTTCCGGGTAAGTTCAAACAGGGCCTGCCGACTCAGGAGTCGGAACTGGGGGAATATTTTTTTCTGACTCCCCCGGATGATGTGATATCTGATCTTGCCGAGAGATTGGCTGCGATCCCGGCGATTCAATGGGAAAATCGAAAAATCATTCATTGTTCCGGAGCCCTTTCGTCTGATATATTGGAACCCCTGGGCCGGAAAGGAGCCCTGACGGCTTCCTATCATCCGTTGCAGACCTTTACCCAATCCTCGGATCGAAATACATTTCGGGATATTGCAGTCAGTATTGAAGGGAACCCGGCTCTTGCCGAAGAGCTGGCTGAGATTGCAGCGGATCTCTGGTCAAATCCGATCCGGGTTTCAAAACAGCAAAAGCAGGCCTTGCATGTGGCGGCCGTATTTATTTCCAATTACACCGTTGCACTGGGAGGGGTAGCAGATCAGTTGATAAAAAAACATCTCGACGGACAAGACTATTCAATTTTAAAACCTCTTTTGAATCAGACTCTTTCCAATATGATCCAACAGGATCTCCCGTCTGCACTGACTGGCCCGGTGGCCCGGGGGGATCTTCAAACCGTCCGGTCACACCTGGAAATACTGCAGGATGATAAAGAAAAATTAAAACTATATAAGATATTGGGAAACAGTGCATTAAAGTTATCATATAAAAAAGGTTTAACTACAGAAGAGCGCCTATCGAAACTATCGGAATTATTTAAAGATGACGACTGACAAACAACAAAGAAGGGATGATTTTTACCGCAGGGTGTACCGGATTGTCGCGGAAATCCCCCCGGGGCGTGTGACGACCTATGGGGCGATTGCCCGATATCTTGGAGTGGGGTCCGGTGCCAGGATGGTTGGCTATGCGTTAAATAACCTTGCCGGAAATGAGACGGAGGGGGATGTACCGGCTCACCGGGTGGTTAACCGGCTTGGCCAACTCACAGGCCGTTCCTGGTTCCAGGGGAATAGCATGAAGGAGAAGCTGGAACAGGAGGGGGTGGGGTTTACGGATGAATTTCAAATTGATATCCGGAAATACTTTTGGGATCCGGCGAATTTAAGGGAAAAAGATCCGCCTTTTGATGAGGATCTGTGAAAACTTCTGCATTTTGGTGAAGCGGGAGTGGATATTCGGTAATTGGATTGAAATTTCCTTAATTTGTGATGATGTAAATTAAACCTGTTGAGATCGGAAAAATGCCTACATGGACACTGAATACAGAGTTTCGGTTTGATGCCGCTCATTCAATCGAGGGGTATGACGGGAAATGCAGCCGAATGCACGGACACAGCTATAGAGTACGGGTCCGTGCAAAATCCCATCAACTCAATCCCTCCAGGTATTTGAAAACTCCGGATATGGTTTGTGATTTCAGAGAATTGAAATGGGCATCTGACGATTCTGAAAAAGGTGGTTTTGATCACGGGGTGCTGAATGATTTGATACCCGTCAATACCACAGCCGAACGGATTGCAGAATATATACACGCGAAGACCAGGGAACGCATACCGGAGAATATTGAATTGACGGTTACGGTCTGGGAAACTGATAATAGCTGGGTAGAGTACACGGATAAGGATGTATAACAGGGAAACGATTACACATACGAAAGAGCAGAATCCGGTTTCTGATTCCGGAAGCCATGAGTTGGACCGGGTTTCGTATCCCCTGATGGAGGATTTTTATACGATACAAGGGGAGGGGGTGCATACCGGAAGAGCTTCTTACTTTATTCGACTGGCGGGTTGTGATGTCGGGTGCTGGTGGTGTGACGTCAAGGAAAGCTGGGATGCAGACCCGCATCCCCGTGTTCAAACCGGAGAGATTGTGAAAAGGGCGCGTGAGAGCGGGGCTCCTTTTGCTGTAATTACCGGGGGAGAACCCCTCTTGCATAATCTGAACCCACTAACGGTCCGCCTGAAAGAGGAAGGCCTGGACGTGCATATTGAAACCAGCGGATCCTCCCCACTTTCGGGAATCCTTGACTGGATTACATTGTCACCCAAAAGATTTAAGGAACCCCTTGAGGAGGTCTATCCGTATACGGATGAGCTGAAAATTGTGGTGTTGAAGAACAAGGATCTCGAATGGGCGGAAAAAAACGCTGAAAAATGTCCGGACTCAACCCGCCTGCTGCTGCAGCCGGAGTGGGAAACTCCCTCCTCCGTGGATCTGATTGTCGAGTATGTAAAACACCATCCGGAATGGGGAATCAGCCTTCAGACTCATAAATTCATGAATGTCCCCTGAAAGGCGGAAGTCCGCCGGCAGTTGAAGCGCAGAGCACATAAATAAATACTCAAAGAAGATTACCGAGCCTGATTTGAATGTATATTTTGTTGTCTGTGGGGGGGGTCTTGTTCATACACTCGCCCGTATTCTGATTTCTTAACCTCTTGTAAAGGATGCCTGATTGCTGGTCGTTGATGTCTGACAACGATTATTATCCCCTAACCCTAACCCTGACTTTAAACCATCCATGTCTTTTCAAACTTCTACGGTTGTGATTACCGGGGCAAGCCGGGGAATCGGCCGGAACATTGCTCTTGCCTTTGCACGTGATACGGATCATGCCCTTCTGTTACTCGCCCGGGACCTCGAAGCCTTGAAAAAGGTGAAGGAGGAGTGCCTGGAGCAGGGGGGGGATCTGGTCAGGGTGAAGACTTGTGATCTGACCCGGGGACAAAGCATTGACCGGCTCCGGTTTCCGGATTCACTTCCTGGGCCCGGCGTTTTGATTAACAATGCCGGTACGTTTTTATTAAAGAAGCTTCAGGAAACATCTCTCAGTGAGTTTGAACAGCAGTGGGCAATCAATGTCAAAGGCCCGTTCCTTCTTACCCATAAATGGCTGCCCCGCATCAAAGAGCAGGAAAGGGGACTGATCGTCAATATCAGTTCGCTCGGTGCCCTTGAGGGACAGGAGCAAAGCGGGGCCTATTCTTCATCCAAACATGCGTTGCTGGGGTACAGCCGTTCTCTCAGAAAAGAATTACAAAACACGAATATTGCAGTCAGTGTACTCAACCTGGGTCAGACGATGTCCACCTCCTGGGAAGGAGTGGATGTAGATCCGGATGAATTGATTGATCCGGCAGATGTCGGAAAACTGATCGTATCCCTGACGCATCTTTCACCCAGAACGGTCGTGGAAGAGATGACCCTGCGTCCCCAGAAGGGAGACCGCAGTCCCGGTTAAATCTTTCATTCAAGAACGGAAGCGAAGATCTCTTCCAGTTTATCGTCAAAGTTGTTAACCGGATACGGCTGGAACGTCTCCCCGGTCAAAATTTCAAACAACTCGGCATATCGCTGAAAAACACTCCACCGGAACGGATCAGGAAGATCCGGCAGTTTTTGTCTCTCGAGTCCCTGGAATCCCTGTTCAATCAACCATTCCCGTAAAAATTCCTTGGATAGTTGTTTTTGAGGCTTCCTGTTCTTCAACCGTTGTTCGTAACCCTCCGCATAAAAATATCGGGACGAATCGGTCGTGTGGACTTCATCAATCAAGACCAGTTGGCCTTCGTGCAGTCCAAATTCATATTTGGTATCGACGAGTATCAATCCGCGATCCGATGCGATTTTAGCTCCCCGTTCAAATAATTGAAAAGCCGTTTCCCTGATTTGTTCCCACAGGGAAGGCGAGACAATCCTGTTTTTCAGGATCTCCTGTTCGGAGATGTCCTCGTCGTGGCCTTCCTGTGCTTTAGTAGCAGGCGTCAGAATGGGCCGGTCAAATTTCTGATGCTCGGCCATTCCCCCGGGAAGGCTTACCCCGCAGAGTTCACGTTTGCCGGATTTGTAGGTTCTCCAGGCGTGGCCGGTCAGGCATGCCCGGATGACAACTTCGACAGGAATCGGGTCACATTTTTTGGCGATGGTTACATTGGGGTGGGGAACGTCGATCACATGGGTGTCCACGATATCCTCCACCTTCTCAAAGGAAAAGGCAGAGAGCCGGTTTAAAATTTGTCCTTTGAACGGAATCGCCTGGCGCATGATATGATCGAAGGCAGAAATCCGGTCGGTGACCACAATACCGATCACCTGATCGGCCAGGGTATAGACATCCCGTACCTTTCCCCGATAGGGTTCTTCACGGGACGGCACATCTGTTCGGGTGATGCAATGATCTAAAGCTGCCTGACGCTCCTCGTCGGAAAATGATATCATGGCTCTCTGCTTGTAGATTTCCTTTCGACCAGGACGGGCTGGATGGTAGTCTGTTGAGGTTCGGAGTCCGGTCTTTTGATAATTTCGTCCAAACGCCGGGTCGCCATCAATCCTATTTTATGCATCTGTTGGTCAATAGTCGTCAGTTCAAGATATCGCGAGAGTTTAATATTGTCATACCCCATTACGGCAACATCTTCAGGAACTTTTAATCCAATTTTGCTCAGCGCGTGGAGGGCACCGATAGCCTGGGTATCATTCAGCGCAAAGATGGCATCCGGGAACTCATCCATCTTTTGAAATTGATAAATAGCTTCAAATCCGGCTTCTTCAGTAAACCCGGCATGCTTGATCGTTTCACCTGTAACAAAGAACTTCTCAATCAAAGGGATGTCATGAGAACGGAGGGCATCTTTGAATCCTGTAAACCGTTCTTTTGAGGCTTTTGTTTCCAGGGCGGGGAGAATCGCTCCAAGCCTCTTGAATCCCTGTTTGATCAAATGCTCGCCGGCGATATAACCGCCTTTGTAGTCATTTAAATCAAAATAGTCATAAGCAGGGTGCTCACTGCCGATTAATACGGCCGGGATACCGGAGGCCTGAAGGTGATTGTGCACATTTTCACTGATATTGATGGAAATAATGATCAGTGCATCCGCCGTACCCCGGTTAAAGAAATTATCAATCGCTTCATCAGGATTTTTTGAACCGGTGTTATAGATGATGATATCCAGGTCCATATCCTGAATCTGATCTTTTACCCCCTTTAAAACTTCATTATAGAATGGGGTTGTAAAAGAAGGAACGGCAACAGCCAGCATTTGTGGTTTTCGGCTTGCAAGATGGCGTGCACTGACTTGCGGGCTGAAGTTCAATTCTTTTATAGCTTCAGAAACCTTTCTCTTGGTCTCTTCAGAAACATTGGGGGAATCATTCAAAACCCGTGAAACGGTTGATATAGCTACTTCCGCTTTTTCAGCGACCTGGTAGATCGTAACTTTCTTGTGGTTTTTAGGAGTCATATTGAACCGATTTATTCATCGAATGCTCGTAGGAGCGTTATGAGTAAGAAGAATTAAAGTTGTATAAAGCCGCCTTTTCATCACACGTTTCTGGATCGCATAGCTGGAATCATCTTGCTTTTCGTACAAAAATTGAGTGTCCGGAGCAGGAGCGTAAATATAAGGAATCAACCAAAAACAAGCTCTCCAAATGTAAAGTTCACTGGCATTTGCCACGTATGGGCTTTACTCCCGATTACAATGGATCTCAGTGATGCATTCCTTTTAATCAGATTAATTTAAAATAGAATATCCGTCTATAAAAATAATATAGAAGATAAAAAGCATATTCCTTTTTTTAGGAAAAAGGCAACACGCTCTTATGTTCTGTTCGGTTAAATCCTTCACGGGGATCTTCTCTTTTGTGTCCCCGTACCTCCCCTGAAATGCCGGCCGATTGAATCGTCCGGCCCGCTTGAGTGACCCTGTCAACCCTTTGTGACTTCTGTTATATCAGTAGGCAAATGATTTACGGTTT
>JBBDNC010000101.1:6869-21648 GCA_040877875.1 Balneolaceae bacterium
CCCTGTCAACCCTTTGTGACTTCTGTTATATCAGTAGGCAAATGATTTACGGTTTAGATGGAGATCAGTTATATTCAGTCAGGTTTCGACCCGACTCCTGCCCGGTAATAATGGATAAAATGTACTCATGCCCGATATAAATAAGATTTTGATTGCAAATCGCGGTGAGATTGCCGTACGGATCATCCGGACTTGCCGGGATTTGGGAATCCGGACCGTTGCCGTTTATTCGCGTCCGGATGAGGGAGCCCCCCATGTTTTATTGGCCGACCAGTCTGTTTTCATCGGGGAAGCAGCCTCCTCCGAAAGTTACCTTTCGATCGATAAGATGGTGAAAGCGGCCAAAGATACCGAAGCGGATGCCATCCATCCCGGGTATGGTTTTTTGAGTGAGAACGCAGACTTCTCAAGAATATGTGAAGAGGAAGGGATTATATTTATCGGTCCCCGGGCGGAATCGATAAAGAAAATGGGAGATAAAACCGAGGCCCGCAGGTTGATGAAACAAGCCGGCGTTCCCTATCCGCCGGGGTCGGAAGGAGCCATGAAATCCATTGCCGATGCCAAAGAATTGGCAGATGAAATCGGTTACCCGGTATTGATCAAGGCCGCGGCCGGAGGGGGAGGAAAGGGCATGCGGATTGTCTATGATAAGGAACGGTTTGAGGCGGGGGTTAAAGCTGCCCGGTCGGAAGCAAAGAATGCTTTTGGAGACGACCGTGTCTATATTGAAAAATATCTTGAAACACCCCGGCATGTGGAATTCCAGATTCTTGCTGACGATCAGGGGCATATTCTTCACTTGTTTGACAGGGAATGTTCCATTCAGCGCCGGCATCAGAAAGTGATTGAAGAAGCTCCCTGTATGGCTTTGTCTGATGGATTGCGAAATGAAATGGCTGAAGCTGCTGTGGCCGCAGCCAGGGCTTGTAACTATACCGGTGCGGGAACGGTTGAATTTCTGTTGGACAAACACGACAAATTCTATTTCCTGGAAATGAATACCCGTTTGCAGGTTGAACACCCTATCACCGAAATGATTACCGGGGTGGATTTGGTTGCCCAGCAGATCCGTGTGGCGGAAGGGAAAGAGCTGCAACTGAAACAGAATGAATTAAAGATCGACGGACATGCTATTGAATGCCGGGTTTATGCTGAGGATCCTTCCGACGGATTTCTACCCAGTACGGGTGTGTTGGAAAAGCACCGGCCGCCCGGCGGACCGGGCGTGCGGGTGGATGCCGGGGTTGAAGAAGGACAGGAGATTACGATTAACTACGATCCGATGATTGCCAAACTGTGTGTACATGCCCCGACACGGGATCAGGCGATCGACCGGATGCTGAGAGCCCTGGATGAGTATGAAGTTGCCGGCTGCCGGACAACCATTCCTTTTTGCAGTTATGTACTGAAACATCCTGATTTTGTCCGGGCTGAATATGACACTTATTTTGTGGATGAAGTATATTCGCCTGACCATCTGTCCGCTGAAGATAATCCGTCCGGCGCTGTATTATCTGTTGCCGCTGCAATTCTGAAAGTAACCCATACAGCTAATACAGGCGGAGTCTGGGAGGAAGATCCCTATCCACCATCAACAGGGGGAGACCGGCATCCGGTGAAAGTGTCCAATCCCTATTCGAATTGGTGGAAAAACCGTAAATAATCAGATCTGGCCTTGAATACCTCTTCTTCAGAAAATCCATTGTTTAACCAGCTTAAAGACCTGCTAACCGAGCAGCGTAACCCGGAAACGACCCGGATCGATCTGGCCGATGCGGAACAGATCGTCCGATGGATCAACAAGGAAGATGCACGGGTGGCGGGAGAAGTCGAAAAGAAAATTCCGGTCATTGCCGAGGCGGTTGAGGTGGTAAAGGAAGCGATCTCCGAAGGGGGGAGGCTCCTGTATTTCGGCGCGGGAACAAGCGGCCGACTGGGGGTACTGGATGCTGCCGAATGTCCGCCGACCTTCGGTACTCAACCGGAAACCGTACAGGGTTTTATTGCCGGGGGAAAAGAGGCCATGTTTGTGGCGCAGGAGGGATCGGAAGATTACGAGGCGAACGGTGCGGAGGATCTTGAAAAAGCGGGGGCCTCTCCGCCGGATGTAATTTGTGGACTGGCAGCAAGCGGCCGTACCCCGTATGTACACGGAGCCCTGAAAAAAGCTGCTGAACTGGGATGTAAAACTATTTTTATTACTACCGTCCCTGCAGAACAGATCGAAATCGAGGTAGATCTGTTAATTGATATACCGGTCGGCCCGGAAGTGATCATGGGAAGTACGCGAATGAAAAGTGCCACGGCTCAAAAAATGGTTTTGAATATGATTACAACCGGAGCTATGGTCCGTCTCGGGAAAGTGTATGAAAATGTCATGGTGGACCTTCAACTGACGAATAAAAAACTTGAAGAAAGGGCAAAGCGGATTCTTATGTTTTTGGGTGAGGTTTCCTATTTGGAAGCGGACGGCCTGTTGAAGGATGCAGACGGGCATGTTAAAACTGCATTGCTGATGGCACTCACGGGTTTGTCCCGAACGGAATGTCAAAAGTTGCTGATTGAGCACGGTGGATTTATCCGGAAGGCCCTGCAAAATTTTTCAGAATAAACGGGCACTCTAGGATCTGAAAAGCTGGCCTTTTTTAAAAGAACCGCTTTTTCGGCTTACAGCCGTCACCCTTTGATCCGCTGCAAAAACAGAATTTGATTTAAACCAGGTATTGGAATTTATTTGAACCCACTGGGTTATTTCCTTTTTTGTATTTTTTGTGAACCCAAAGCATCATGATTTCCGGAAGAGGGGGGCATATTTCAAATCTGCCTGCCGAAGATAAAGAATGCAGGCTTCCGGATACAATGATTATAGGCGGGTGATCGTTTTTGTGAACAAAACTTCCAAAACCGGACCCTATTGACGGCACAAAGTTTGAATCAAAAAAATAATCGGTTAAAGATAAGCAGGGAAGATGAAGTCGCTTATCGACACAGGGTGATGTCGGGCCTGGTTGTCGTTCTTGTGATGGCCATCATAACGGTAAGGTATTGGCCTGTGAAAGAGATCACGATTGAAGAAACGGAAGAAGTTACCTTTCAGGATGAAGTATTAATGCAGGAAATTGACATTACGCGTCAGCCGAGCGCCCCGCCTCCACCCCCGAGTCCCCAGATGCCCCAACCCGTTCCGGATGATGAGATTATAGTGCAGGAAATTAACCTGGAGATGGAACAGGATTTTCTGGATGCACCGGAGCTGCCAAACGATTTGGGAACCGGGATTTCCGGGGATGAAAATACGATTGTAAGTGACCCTCAATTACCCCCTACCGTCGTTAAAATTGTAGAACCCCACGTCCCCGATTTACCGGATGAGCTGAAGGGAAGAATTGAAATGATCGTTAATTTTTTGGTAGATCAGGAAGGGAAAGTTGAAGAGGCAAGTATCATCGAAATTCGGAAATATGATGAAAACTACGAAGAGTATGAAGTACTGCCGTTCATTCAATACGGATTGATTAACGCGACCATTGATGCAGCACTGCAGTGGCAGTTCAGGCCGGCACGGCACCAGGGCAGTGGTGTCAAAGCTTTCACCTCACACAGGTTCAACTATTAGAGGAGGGAGGAGGCCAACCGGAAGGCAAATGATTCGGCCGGCGGACCCCACAAGAGGATGGTTGGCGTGCATAAGTCTTTAGCATAACCTGTAATTTGTACGGGATATTCTGATAACACAGTCAGGCGGGTAAGCAGATAGAATGGGACTTTTGGTGAAGAATGATTCTTGGAAATGACTCGGTTTTCTTTTTCTTCGGAGTCATGAAATTCAATTGAAAGTAGAAGCTATTTAGCCTATCTTTGCAAACTTCGAACGGAGAGGTGCCAGAGCGGTCGAACGGGCTCGCCTGGAAAGCGAGTGTGCCTCTATCGAGGTACCGAGGGTTCGAATCCCTCCCTCTCCGCCATTACAGCATGCCAGTACAGTGAATAGTATGTTAGTGGTTCAGTGCGCCATCGTACAGGGCGGGCAGGGGGGACCGGTAATGTCTCACCGACAGCAGACGAATGACACACTGTTCACTGTTGCACTGATACACTGAATCAGTTATCTATTTCATCCGAACGGACGATGTGTGCACCTGCTTCTTCCATCTCCTTCCAGGCTTCATCGACCGATCCTTCCAGATCGATGCCCCGGACAGCATCTTCAATGACAGTAACGTTAAATCCTTCCCGGATTCCGTCAAGTACTGACCATTTTACACAGAAATCAGTTGCGAGCCCTCCAACATAGAGATCTGTAATTCCCCGGTCTTTGAGATAACCGGAGAGCCCGGTTTTGGTTTTATGATCATTTTCATAAAATGTGGAATAGGAGTCGATTTCCGTTCGAAATCCTTTTCGGACCGTCACCTGTGTTTGAGTCGTATTGAGATCGGGATGAAAGGCTGCCCCGTGACTCCCCTGAACGCAATGATCCGGCCAGAGAACCTGTTCCCCATAATGCATTGAAACCGTCTCAAACGGATTTTTTTTGTTATGGGAGGACGCGAATGAACTGTGTCCCCCGGGATGCCAGTCCTGGCTCTGTATGACCCGGTCGAATTTGTCAATCAGTTTGTTGATGACAGGCACCACTTCATCTCCTTTGGGAACCTCAAGGGCTCCTCCGGGACAAAAATCATTTTGTACATCTATAATTAACAGTGCTTTCATGATCTGTATGACTTTTTCTGAATAAATCGATTCCTGTTGGATTGTTTCCTGATCTTGCTACAGCAGTACAATGAACCAAACAATAATAGATGGGATTAAGTTTGAATAATTGTCCGCCGGCCGGCGATTCACCCACACAGTTGAGCCATGTTCTGAATGAAGGTCGGGATAGCAAACCATCAAGCCGGCTCCAGGATAACCAAACATCAAAACTCCGGTAATCTTTGTTATATTCAGTCGTTTCAATTCTCAATGCAAATCATGACGTGAATGGACGGTCCCGATTCAAAGTTCAATATACCTGATCCCTGTAGCAGGGTGCGGATACCTGTGATTGTGAGAGTTCTGTCGTGGATGTTTGCCGCGGTTGTTCTTGCCATCTCTTGTGCAACTCCAAGAGGCCCGACCGGCGGTCCGCCGGATCGCACTCCGCCTGTCATTACCGAGACCCGGCCGGATAATGAAACGGTCAATTTCGAGGGACGCGAAGTTGAATTTCATTTTTCAAAATTTATGAACCGGGGGTCATTGCAGCAGGCTTTGACCATCGAACCCGATTTGCTGATTAACTATGAGATCAACTGGGGGAGAAAATCAGCAACGATTCGTTTTGATCAGGAGCTGCCGGAAAACACAACCGTTATCCTGAAAATCGGGACTGAACTGCAGGATACCCGAAATAACAATCTGGAAACCCCGTTTGACCTGGCGCTCTCAACCGGGCCGGTGATCGATAATGCTTCAATAAGTGGAAAGCTCCGTTTGGCGGTTGACGGAAGTGTGGAGTCGGGTATGAAAGTGTTTCTTTACCGGGAACCGTTTGATCTGGAAGAGAGAGTGAATTACGTTGCCCAGACTGATACCGGCGGAGTTTTCCGTTTTTCCTATTTAAGTGAGGGGACTTACAAAGCGGCATGGGTTCAGGATCTGAATCGAAACCGTATATGGGAACATGACAGAGAAATGGCTCAACCCTTTCATGACTCGACGATTACCCTTGAGCAGGATGTCGAGAAAGAATTGGGAACTATTTTTATTACCGAAACAGATACCACCTCACCCCTTCTCGAGGGGGTGGGCCTGCTTACCGAAACCCATCTTCGCCTCCGCTTTAATGAAGAGGTTTTCTGGGAAGACGACTCGGTAATTACGGTGCTGGATTCACTTGAAAATGAGTATTCGGAAGCCTATCCGCTTTATGTGCCTCCTGAAGACAACCGGGTAGTATTTGCCCAGTCGGAGTCGGCAATGCCGCCGGATCAATCTTTTACCCTCCGCCTGGCAGGCTTTGAGGATGCTACCGGGAATCCGGCTGAATCCGTAATTGAACCGTTTTTAGGATCTGCCCAGGAAGATACCGTCCGATTGAGAATCATCGGGGATAACCGGGAACCGGGACTTTTCCCCGATGAACCGTTGACGGTCGGATATTCCAAATTTATTGATGATGAGGATGTGACCGATTCTTTACGAGTCGTCGAAGGAGAAAGAATGATCGAGGAGTGGCCGAATTTCGAAATACAGCGGCACCGGTTGAATATTTATCCGGAAGAACGGTGGAGTTCGGGCATCAATTATCAATTTCTGGTTTGGAATCCGGCACGGGAAGAATTGCGGTCGATCGAACCTGTTATCTGGCAACGGAATCAACTGGGATCGATTGAAGTGACTCTGGCCGACACGGTTTCAATGGGTGAACATCACCTGTCACTATTTGATAACGATGGGAAAACCCGAATCGATACGACCTTTACCGGACAGATCGAAGTGGATCAATTACCTCCTCTGACGTATACAGTCATTGTTTACAAAGACCTTAACGGGAATGGCAGATGGGATCCGGGGACGGTGGTGCCCTTTCTGGCACCCGAGCCTTATTTTGTTCGCCGGGACGTACCTCTTCGCGAGGGCTTTACTTCAGAATTATCCGTTGAATTTGAGAATAATCCTTAACTTCTATTCTTGATTTTCCGGTATACATACGCCTCATTTACCTTTATATAAATTTTTTATTGAAAAAATCCAGCATGCAAATAATTGAACAATATTCAGACCGGTTGATCGAGAACCTGGATCTGATTCTTACGGTAGTTGCGATCCTGATTTTGACGGTCTTTTTGGCCTGGGTCGTGAGAAGGGCTTTTGACGGGTTTATAGAACGTTCCACTCAGGAGCTTAATAATGATTCAACTAACTACCGCTTCATGTCGCACCTGATCATTGCATTGATCTATGTGGCGGGTTTCAGTTTTGCTGTCTATCTGATACCGTTTTTAAAGCATATTGCCACGTCCATGATGGGAGCGGCGGGAATATTGGCTATTGCCATTGGTTTTGCCTCTCAACAGGCTTTGGGCAATATTGTCAGTGGCTTATTTATCGTCATCTACAAACCCTATAAGATCAATGACCGGGTCACTTTACAAACATCTATCAGGGGAGTGGTTGAAGATATTAACCTGAGGCATACCATTATTCGGAATTTTGAGAATCAGCGTATTATTATTCCGAATTCGGTAATGAGTAATGAAATACTGATGAATTCCAATTATACGGATGACAAGATCTGCCGGTTTATTGAAATCGGCATCAGCTACGGGTCGGATTTGGATCGGGCAAAGGAAATAATGATTGAAGAGGTGATGGACCATCCGGATTATCTGGACGTACGTGAAACCGAAGATATTGAAAAGGGAGCCCCCCCTGTCAGGGTCAGGGTCTTGTCGCTTGGAGATTCATCCGTGGTTCTTCGAGCGTGGGCATGGGCGGAAGAACCGCAAACTGCATTTTTTATGAGTTGTGATTTGATTGAGAGTATTAAAAAGCGATTTGACAAAGAGGGGATTGTCATCCCATTCCCACAACGAACCCTTAGTTACCTGGATCCAATTGATTCCAGGGCGGGTAAGAGAGCATCTGAGGTGCCCGGGAGTGAATCAAGTGAATCACTCGAAGAGAAGTAGCAGTTTCGTTTCAGTTTTCTTACCGCTTCCCGGGCCCTTTTTGAGCTGTTATGGGAACCCGGAAATCGTCGTCATGGAGCCATTTTCGTGTGTGTCCCGGCATTTTATCTTACAGTTCAAAAAAAGTAAAAAGCCGGGATTTCATCGTTTGTAACAAAGCCCCAATCCGGCCGGGGAAGTGCTGATTGATTTACATTCCCGCCCGAACGCGGAAGCTATTTTTTAAGGATTCCAATCTATCATTCTATTGGGATCGGGCTGCAAGCAACCCTTTTAGCCTTTGGGCTTCTGCATTTTGTTGACTATCCGGATATTGAGAGATAATCTTATCCAGTTGTTCCATAGCCTGTCCGTTCAGGCCGGCTTCCCTGAAGGCAAAGGCAGCCTCCAAAAGATTGTAAGGAGTCGTTGAGTTATTTTCGTTCCAGTTTGCAGCTCTTAGAAATATTTGAGCCGCTTGTTCATGTTCACCGAGTTCCGACAAAATTACGGCATGCAGAGAGAGGGGGCCGACCCCGACAATTCCCTCCGGCACGCTGAACTGTTCGATATGCTGAAGGGCTTCTTCATAATTTTCCATTTCATATTCCGCAATGGCAGCATAATAGTTGGCCAGGTTTCCGGCATTTGTGCCACTGTAATTGTCGGCAATCTGAGAAAAACCGAGGGTCAGTGCCTCGTCATCTCCAAATAAGGCTCGTTGATAATCCCCCTGCATTAAATATTGTTCAGCTGTGCTGAGCAGGATTTGTGCTTCATCTTCCTGTTGGCTGGATTGGATGAAATAACCGATAATCAGTCCGATCACCAACACCAGGCCGATCCCTCCGCTGATAACCGCTATCTTATTTCGACGGTAAAAATGAAGAATGCGGGAGGTATACTCTATCAGTAGATCCTGTTCCAGGTTTTCGTCCTTTAATCTGCTCATGTTTTCAGCTTCGTTTGGGTATAGGGTTTAAAAGCTTCAAAGTTATGATTGTTTTTAATTTAAACCAAAGCTGAAGGCGTGAAGAATTACATGAATGAAGAATCCGGAATGAGACATGACAAATCAAAAATTCGGATAGGGATCATAGATCCATTGATTTGTTCATTCCCTCTTGTAAGTACTTGCTGATCAAAAAAGAAAGGGGTAGTTGCCAATTTCCTGAACTGTAGAAACCCTCCTTCTTTCTTTAGCCCTGATTCCCAAATGGGTGAAGGATTCCATTTCGAAGTTCATAGAGGGTATCGCAACGGTTTGCAATTTCTTTTTCGTGTGTAATCAAGACCATTCCCACTTCTTCGGTATCCCTTAGTTTCATCAGTTCGAGAAGGATGGTTTCGGTATTTTCCTCATCAAGGTTTCCGGTCGGTTCGTCAGCAAGGATAAAGGAAGGCCGGTTCATCAGTGCCCGGGCCATCGACACCCGTTGTTGTTCTCCACCGGAAAGTTGAGAGGGACGGTGATCCGCTCTTTCGGTAAGCCCGAACCTTCCCAGGAGTTCAAATCCCCTGGCTCTGGCTTGCTTCATCGAATCTCCCCGTATCAGTGCCGGCATAAAGATATTCTCCAGTGCGGTAAATTCCGGCAGCAGGTGATGAAACTGAAATACAAATCCGATCTGCCGGTTTCGCTCATCGGCCAGTTTATCCGGTTTCCATTGATAAATCGATTCGTTTTCCCAGTAAACTTGTCCGGAGTCAGGATGATCCAATCCTCCCAGAATATGTAAAAGTGTGCTTTTTCCGCTGCCGCTTGAACCGATGATTGCGACAATTTCAGCTTTATGAACGTCCAGCGAGATGCCCTCAAGGATTTCCAATCTGGATTTTCCCGTACTGGAGGGAAAACTTTTTTTAATCTCTTCTGCCTTTAATACGATTTCACGATTCTTCATATTCATCTATCATATCTTATTGTCGGGCCGTTGTTAGCCGGAACGCATTGAGTTCTGAAATGCCGGGTATAATACCGGTTCGATATGAATACATTTTCCTGTTTCGGTATTTACTTCGGCGAATACGGCACACATTCTGTTATCGCCATTTGCCAATTTATACTTTTGAGGAGTTCCGCGGGTAAAACGCCGGATGGAGGCATTTTTGTCCATGCCAATGACCGAGTCGAACGGACCGGTCATGCCGGCATCGGTGATATACCCAGTGCCGTTTGGGAAAATCCGGGCATCATGGGTCGGAATATGGGTATGGGTGCCGATAAACAGGGATATTTTCCCGTCCAGTTCCCAGGCGAGTGCCAGTTTCTCGGCCGTTGCTTCCGCATGAAAATCGACAAAGATTAATTCCGTCTCCTCCCGGATCCGTTCAATGGCCCATTCGGCCGTTGAAAAAGGGTCATCGATTGCCTGCATAAACGTTCGTCCCTGAAGATTCAGCACCCCAAATTTGAGATCTGTATCGGGGATCTGATAGATCCCGTAGCCATACCCCGGATTCCCCTTGGGGTAATTCAGCGGACGCAGCAGGTGATGATCCTCTTTCATATAGGAAAATATTTTCCATTTGTCGAACGAGTGGTTGCCGCCGGTAATCACATGGACTCCCAGGCCATAGAGAGTTTTAACAATATTCCGGTTGAGACCGCGTCCCTCGTGTGAATTTTCTGCGTTGGCAATGACAAAGTGGGCTTTATATTTGTCTATGATTCCCGGAAGGATGGTTTCAAGCAACGATACACCCGGAGAACCGACGATGTCTGCGATAAAGAGAACATTAATTGTTTTAGGCATTGAATACTTATGATGGTTGGAAAGCCCGCAGTCGGGCTTATTCAGCTCAAAGGTACAAAAAAAGAGAAGGGATTATCATTCTTACTGAACCATATCCGGACATGTACTGATTTTACATTTTTTTGATGATAGCATCGTGTCAACCATACGTAGGCAGGGTTCCGCCGCCCGACGGATTTTTTTCGCTTTGTGAGATATCACAGGAGGGTATTGCCAGGAGAAAAAATCCCTGCAACAACCCCCACAACATAGGTTTGACACGATGCTGGAATAGTTATAAATATCCTTCTTCTACCAGCCAGTCGTAACAATCCTGAACGGAGGTTTCCATGGGAACCACCCGGTATCCGAGTTCGCGTATCGCTTTTTGACTGGAGTATTTAATATTTTTTCTCGTCATCATTCTAACCAGCTCAGGAGTAATTTTGGGGCGGGTGTCGGAGATGGTAGCCCCGATTTCCTGCACTTTTGCAAACACCTTCAGGAAGAATGAGGGAAGGGGAGGGGGGACTTTGTCAACACCCGATACCCTCGCCATTTCACCTAATAGCTTGGAAAAGGTTACATCTTCTCCTGCTAAAATATAACGTTCTCCATGTTTGCCCTTGTCAACAGCCGAAAGATGTGCTTTTGCCACCTCGCGAACATGGTTTACACTGAGTATTCCATTTGGAATTCCCGGAATGTTATTGTCTTTCAAACCGAAAAAAAGCCGGCCCCAATTGTTTTTATCAAACGGGCCGGTGACAGCAGCAGGATTTAGAATAACGACTTTCATGTCAGATCCGTGGATATTAAGAACCTCTCGCTCACTTTTCCATTTGGTATATTCATAGTTCACCCATGAATCACATCCCCGCTGGGGCACTTCTTCCGTGATGGTTTTACCGGACATCTTTCCCCAGGCTGAGGTGCTTGAAGTATGGATAAACACCGGTACTCCTTTTTGAGAGGAGATCTCTGCCATATTCCGGCTTCCACGAACGTTGGTTATGACCTGTGTTGGATTTTTCTTCTTCCAAAGGTTGGTATCTCCTGCAAGATGAAATACTACATCCGTATTTTCCGGTATAGCTTTACTGAGAGACTCAGGATCCGTAATTGTTCCCGTTCTTAACTCAACTGGCAGTTTTTTAAGATAAGTAAGATCGGATGTTGTCCTGTGAAGGGCTGTAATCTTCCAGCCTTCATCTGCCAAAAGCTGAATCAGATTGGTTCCGATAAATCCCGTCCCGCCGGTTACAAATGCAGTTCGTGCCATAGTGGGAAGCTTTTAACCTGTTTTTTACTCATACCGTATTACTCCCCGTCCCCGATTAATTCATCCAGATCGTTGAGCAATTCACCGTATTTGATCCAGTCTCTCGTTTCCAGGGCATTGAGGAGATTTTGCCAAATTGATCGGATTTCCTCGAGTTCCCGGGGGGTTGAATCAGTCTGAAGGGATTGTATGGGGACCTGGGATTCTGCAACCGGAGTCGGGAACAAGGGAGAACCCACTAAATCAGCTTCTGGCCCGAAAATTTCAAGGATGGCCCCTTCAATGGTGGGCTGCATGGCGATTTGATCACCGATTGCCACAATCACCCGCTGGAGTTGAGGGATATCTACTCCTTCAGCGAGGAGAAATACCGGTTCAACATACAGGAAGGAGTCTTCGATGGGAATCACCATCAGGTTTCCGCGTATGACGCTGGATCCCCGCTGATCCCAGAGTGCGATTTGACGTGAGATTTCAGGATCCTGATCGATCCGTGCTTCGATCTGGGCAGGACCGTAAATTAGCCGGTCTTTTGGCAGCTTGTAGGTAATCAACTGCCCGTAATCGCCGGGATCGGACTTGGCGGTGATCCATGAAATCATATTGTCTCTGTTTTCAGGAGTCAGCGGACTGATAAGCATAAATTCCAGTTGTTGCTCGCCGGGAAGCCTTGCCAGGATATAATAAGGTTCCATAATGAGCTGTTGGCCGCCGTACTTCTCATTCGGCCGGCTCCACAGATCTTCCTGGTTATAAAATACCTGGGGAGTTGTCATATGGTAACGGCTGTAAGTCTCGATCTGGATCTCAAACAGGTCCTGGGGATAGCGGAAATGATTTTCCAAACCTTCGGGCAGCTCGCTGACCGGCTTGAACAAATCGGGAAAAATAGTGTCATAAACGTTCAGGACCGGATCATCTTCATCTACAACATAGTAATCTACGGTTCCTTCATACGCATCCACTACAACTTTTACCGAGTTCCGGATGTAGTTGAAGCTTCCTTTCATTTGTGAATAAGGGAAATGATCGGAAGTGGTATAGGCATCCTGAATCCAGTAGAGGCTGCCATTTCTCATAACCAGGTAGGGGTCGCTGTCAAGCTGTAAAAACGGAGTGATTTTGCGGATACGCTCCTGTACGCTTCGCCAGATTTGAAAACGGCTCTCCTCGTGAATGTAATCCGAGAGCAGAATGTTAATGTCGCCATACTCCCAAGCAAATAGTAATTTTTTAAACCAGTTGGAAAACGGAATGCCTCCCTGACCGGAATAATTCGTGTAAACATTTTCATCCCCTTTTGGAAAATGAAGTTCCGGCACACCCGTATTGACAATATAGTAGCCACTGCTGTTTTCACCGTAATAGATAGCCGGATTTTCCACATTCAGGTCCGGGCTTGATGAAATGGGAGGCAAGTCGCGTATTACCAGGATCGGTTCGCCCTGGCTGTTGGTTTCTGTTACGGGGCTCATGGCAAGTCCGTATCCGTGGGTATATTGCATATGACGGTTCACCCAGGTATCGGACTGGCTGGGGAGTTGTCTCGCAATCTCCCGGGCCGAAAGCATCATCTGGGTCACACCATTGTCGACCGCGTACCGGTCATTGTCTACAGAGTAGAATTCATAATAGGAACGGATCTCCTGGAGTTGTTTGTAGGTTTGAATCAACAGGCGGGGATCCCACAAACGAATGTTATGAATGGCATCCTGGTTATTCCGAATATCCGACAAGGCCAGGGTGTCATCCGCCTGGTATTCTATATCCCTGACCTCATCCAGTCCGAATGCCAGCCGGGTCATATCGATATTATGTTCGAGATAGGGGGTTTCCAGTTCAAGTTCGTTGGGGTTCACATTGAAGTTTTGAACGACGCCGGGCAGGATGACCCGTCCGAGAATAAGTACGGCAACGATGGTAAAAGCTGTGACGGGTATGAGTTTGCCAAATTGAAACCATCGGCTCAGGAGAACCATGACAGCCAGTAACAGTGTCAGAACAAACATGATCCAGATCGAAGGCAATACAACGGTAACATCTGCATAACCGGCTCCGAAAACAATGCCGTCGGATTTGAATAATAGTCCGTAGCGGTCCAGAAAAAAGCCGCATGCCAGTATGACAAGCCAAATGGCCGCATTGAGTTTGAGATGATTGAGAACCTCCGGCTTGGCTTGCAAACCTTGTCCGGATTGGGCACTCAGCAGGCCCGAGAAGATGTAAACAACCGTCAGAATGGCAACTATTAAAAACGAAATCACGACGAGAGATGTCTGCATGACTTCCCAAAAAGGGAGTTGAAAAAGATAGAATCCAATGTCGCGCCCGAACAGTGGGTCGACCTCACCGAACGGCATATTCCATAAAAACCGAAGCGACTCATCCCAGCGGATATAAAAACCGACAGCAAAGATAAAAGTCAATCCCAGGGCCGCAAGAGTAAAAAACTGTTTAAGGCGTTTGTGCTGGGCAGGGTCCGACAAGTTCAGGTTGATATTTTGAAGAGGGGTGCCCGTAAAATTCACATATCTCAACTGATCTGCCAGGTATCGGAAATTAAAGACCAGGTACGAACCGGCAATCAAACAGGCGCTCACAGTCAACAGGACCTGGGTCCCCCGAAGAGTCCAGAAGACTCTCGAATAACCTAATTCGCTCATCCACAGCCATTCCATAATCCATGTGGAAGTAGCGGAGATGAGAATCAGTGGAATGGCGACGATAAATATGAGCTTCAGAAAACGTGAAGACATGGATGGGTTTAGGTTCATTCTTTCATTCTAAAATTTTAACTGGAAATAAAAATACGAATTCAAAACCTTAAGCACGAAAATAATAATGAAAGTCATCCGGATCGGATATTTTTTGCATTAGCGCAGATGAATCGATTTTATTATTATGACAACTTGAGTTGTAATCATTTTCAAACATTCACTCATTTTAAGAAGGCTTTGAAAAATCGCTACGCGTTCAAAAAATGAGCAGGGGTTTTGTTCAAGATCAAAACCTGAGTGAATTTGAAACCGTAGCTTATTAGCTATAAGTGAGGATTTCAAATTCACGAAAATGCCGGGATTGGGCAAAACAACGCTCATTTT
>JBBDNC010000102.1:0-3897 GCA_040877875.1 Balneolaceae bacterium
ATCCACAACTCTCGGGTACCAAACGTCAAGCAGGTTGTTCAATTCCTGCTCCATCTCTCCGGCAATCAGCTCCCGGACGCCCAAAGCGTCTCGCTCCTGCTCTCCACAGCCTGTCCACAACAGGATCAGGATTGAAATGAGAAAAGATAATTTAAAGGTTCGTAAATACATCGGATAATTAAACCTTGCTTTCTGTAGCGTTATCCTCCGTGATCACAGCATCATCTTCATCCTCCGTCTCCAAAGGTCTTTTCCTCCAGTAGTTGGCAAGATACGATCCGGATATATTCATCCAGGTACCGAAGATTGCCG
Source organism: Balneolaceae bacterium (assembly GCA_040877875.1). Classification (GTDB taxonomy): domain Bacteria; phylum Bacteroidota; class Rhodothermia; order Balneolales; family Balneolaceae; genus JBBDNC01. The sequence goes on from JBBDNC010000102.1 coordinate 313, forward strand.
GTGCAAGCCCCATCGTCGCAGCCCGCCCCATATCTGCCGCAATCCCGGATGCAAGGCCCCCGTTTTGCATTCCAACCTCAAAGGCAATGGTCCGGCACGATTTTTCATCCATCTTGAACAGGCGGCATCCCCAATATCCAAGAAAATAACCGACGGCGTTATGGATGATCGCAGCACCTATCAAAAGAATCCCAATATTGATGAGACTATCACGACCGGCCGCAATAATAATCGCAAGAATCACCACAATGCCCGCCATGGAAATTCCGGGCATGGCGTTGTGCAGCCACTGGGCTTTACCCCGAAAGATCCTGTTAAAAATCAGTCCCGCGGCGACAGGCAGGATGATCATATTCACAATACTCATCATCATATCATAAAAAACAATCGGCACAAACTGTCCGGCAAAAGTCTGCATTAAAAAAGGAGTCATTAGCGGTGCAATCAATGTGGCAACCGTAGTAAGAGTCACCGAAAGAGCAAGATTCCCTTTGGCCAGGAATGTCATAACGTTGGAAGCAACCCCGCTGGGAGAAGACCCGATCAACACCACCCCGGCGGCAATTTCAGCGGGAAGGCCAAAACTCAACGCCAGGGTGATGCCTGTAACAGGCATAATAATAAACTGGCACATCAATCCGACAAATACTCCTTTCGGCATCCTGATGACTCCGGTAAAGTCCTTGACACTGAGTGCCGTGCCCATGCCGAACATGATCAACTGAACCAGAGGGACAATCAATCCTTCGGTGTTATATCCCCCTACATCCCGGATATACTCCGGGTAAAACATTCCGGCAGATGCAGCGGCAAATACCCATATCGTAAATGCATAATCTCTCAGCCCGTCAAACTCCCGGACACCGAGAGCCAGCAGGATCAGCATAGTGGTCAATAGAAAACCGATCCATGAAGAGCCATATCCAGTAATGAAAAGCAATAGAAAAGAAAGAAAACAGAGAAGACTGATGTACAGGAGGGTACGGTAGAAAACGTTCATAGTTTAAAATTGTAAATTATCATATTGAGTGGGTGGTGAAATGGATAGCTGCCGCTTGGCAGCCCGCATCGTCAGAAGCAAAGATCCGGCAGATAATGGAAATATCTCCTTGTCAGGCTCGATTTGCTTCCACTCAGAGTCTGCCATGTCACCGTAGGATAATCGGAATATCGAATATTGAAAGTAGAAATGGATCAACCGAAATCAAAAGGAAGGTGTTCGGTTCTGTATTTCACGAGGCCTTCTTCATTAATGTCCACACCGATCCCCGGTTTTTCCGATAGCGTAATGAAGCCGTCGTTACCGATCTGTTCTCCGTCATAATGGACGATTTCTTGGTACATGGGATTATTGTGAAAATAAATCTGCCACTCCAGGATCATAAAATTGGGAACCGATGCACATACATGACAGGAGGCCATCGCCGAGAGATAAGATCCTACCATATGAGGCGCAAAGGGGATGTAGTACAAGTGGGAAAGATTCGCGATCCTCTGACCTTCTCCCAGGCCGCCGCACTTTTGGATATCCGGCATGATGATATCAACAGCCCCCGATTCAAGCAACGGGCGGAATTCATGAGCAAGATAGAGATTCTCACCCGTACAGATCGGTGTACTCGTGGATTCCTGAATCTGTTTATAGGCATCGGTATTCTCAGCCGGGATCGGCTCTTCCAGCCACATCAGGTTGAATGGTTCCATCAGTTTGGCCACTTTCTTTGCTGTGGGCAGATCATACCGTCCGTGCATATCGGCACATATATCGATATTGGGTCCGACGGCCTCCCGGGCGGCTGACATCTGATCGACCATGCGCTGCAATTCTCCCGGACTGGCCGTCCAGTTATAACGGTCGTACCGGTTCGGGTCATTAGCCTGATCGAGATCAAACTTGACGGCTGTCATTCCCAAATCCACCGCTTCAAGGGCGCTCTCGGCAAATTCATCGGGGGTGGGGAGCTGAGACTGATACAAGGCCGTATCCATATACACACGAATCCTGTCCCGAAACTTTCCTCCCAGCAACTGATACACCGGCACGTTGAGGGCCTTCCCGGCAATGTCCCACAATGCCTGCTCAATGGCACTCAATACAGCAATGTAGATTCCCGACTGGGCACCTCTGAAAAAACCCGACCGGCGGATCTCTTCAAACAGCCGGTGAACATCCAGCGGGTTTCGTCCCCGGAGCTGCCTTCCGAACCTGTGAGCCAGGTGATATTGATCCGGCACGGCATCCACGCCTTCCCCGCAACCGTAAATTCCCTGGTTGGTATGAATTTTTACAAACAGATGCGACCCGCCGCGGATGAACCCGCACTGGATTTCTGTGATTTCCAGGTCCGACGGACGTGAGGAGAGGTTGGCATTCTTTTCAATAGAGGATTCCAATTGTTTTCCAAAGTTGGTAATTGGATTCGCCGCAAAGAGGGCTCCAGCCGCAGCCCCCCTGGATAGAAAAGAGCGTCTTGAAAATTGGTTTTTCATAATACCGGGAGTTTATTATGGTTTATAGATTATGGAAGAAGCTGAGTTTTCGAATGATAGTTGGATTTCATGCTGTCAGCTTTCATTCAATGAAAAAGTAATGGGCCGTTCTGTTTGGATACTGCAACAAGTTCATGTTATTCAATTTTAAACTTTAACTACTCCCTAAACGGGATGCCCCAAAACCAAGAGCTGAAAACCGAAGGCTTTCAGCTTCAACAAATACTGCCTCGTTCAGCCCTTTTAGCAGGATCAATTTCTGATTCTTCGACTTTTTGTAAAAAAATAGAAATTACCAGGTTCTCTCTTCCAGAATTTCTTCGATCTGTTCCCGGCCGACCGGCAGATCATCGATATGCTCGTTCAGCCATTGTGAAAAATCCCGTTCTATTTCTTCTGACCACCGGGCATCGATCTGGCTCGATTTATACTTCCCTTCACGTATTCGCTGCAGGCCAAACATATCCCGAAGTCTCACCACTTCCGAGGTGGTAACGACTTGCTCCGCCAAATGAGGAGGTATGAATATGACACCGCCATCTCTGCCCAGCACAACATCCCCCGGCATCACCGTAGCTTTTCCGATTCGTGCAGGCTGATTGATTCCGACCAGGGTTGTATTGAGCCGGCCTTCAGGATTGTTCAAATGATGGGAAGGATGATAACTTCGGAAAAAAGAAGTAAACGAATCGATTTCCCTGAGGCCGTTAATATCCCGAATGGCTCCATTGTATACAATTCCGTTTCCGGAATTCGAATGGATAGCCGTTCCCACCCTGTCTCCGATTGTCGGGCCGTCCACGTGCATACCAAATTGATCTACGACATATACATCCCCCTCTGTAAGCTGATCCACCACCCATGAGTTCTGGGAGCCCGAGCGTCCGTCGCTGTGGCCGTCTTCGTCGATTGCCCGGTGGATATCCGGTCTTCCGGGCATGAATGTAGCGGTCACCGCTCGTCCTACCAGTACACTGTCCGGATTCAGGATTTGCCAGTTATCTTCATATTGATAATTGAAATTATGATTTCGCAACACAGCCCAGGCCTCTTCATGAGTTACCATTTTCATCCGTTCGAGAATGTCGTCCGGAA
>JBBDNC010000103.1:0-21169 GCA_040877875.1 Balneolaceae bacterium
ACCCCGGACCTTCGCGCTGCCAGCGCGACGCTCTAGCCAACTGAGCTATAGCCCCCTATCGGAAGAACAAATATAAAATATTCATGGCTGCTAAAAAACCTTTTTTGTTTCCATAACACATCTTCATTATTTTTGTTCTTTAATAATTTTAACCTTCGCTTAATTTTCCCTTTATACTAACAACCGTACAGGAGATCATCATGATTAAAATCCCTTATAAATTTTTAACCTTTGGAGTACTACTCGTTGGCTTTGCTTTCCTGATAAATAGTTGTGGTACATCTGAAGATATGACCGAACCGGATGTATTAACAATGGAATATCTCGAATCTCTTTCTGACCAAGAATTGCAACAGCGAGACAGCGACGGGGACGGATTAACTGATTACGATGAGATGTATGTATATGATACCAGCCCTCTCGATGCAGATACTGACGGGGACGGACTGACCGATTATGAAGAAATTGAAACTCATGGAACCGATCCTCTTGAACCCGATACAGACGGTGACAGCCTGACTGACGGAGATGAAGTATTGGTCTACGGTTCGGATCCAATGGATCCTGATACGGATGGAGACGGACTGACGGATGGAAGTGAAATCAGCCAACATTATACGGATCCGCTCAATGCCGACACGGACAGTGACGGCCTCTCTGATGGCGAAGAAGTGAATGAACACGAGACGGATCCGCTGCATCCGGATACCGATGGAGATGGGTTCATGGACGGACAGGAAATTGATATGAGAACCGATCCGCTCGATCCGAACGATCCACCTTTCATTGAGGAACTGACTACAGTCCACTTTAACTTCGACCGTTCCGACATTACTGACCGGGCAGCCACACTTCTCGCACAAAATGTTGAAAGATTAAGAGAAATCTCGGCATTCAGGGTTCGTATTGATGCCTATACCGATCATGTTGGAGGCGATCAATACAACCTGCGGCTGAGTCTCCGGAGAGCCAGTTCCGTCGTCGATTTCTACACCAGCAACGGAATCAGTGAAGACCGCATTGAGTCGCGCGGACTTGGAAAAGCACCTGTACGTTGTGCGGAAGCCGAGAAAGATACGGATACTCCAGGTTGTGAGAGAAACCGACGTGCTGAATCCCATCCGCTTCACCCGTATCAATTCGATCCGGGACAATACGAAGCTGTGGATCCTTACGAGCCTGAGAATTAAGAATTCAACAGGACGGGAAAGATGATTTCATCGATCCCCGTCCTGTTTTTTTAACATTCAGAAAAAAAGCGAGCCTTGCCAGCTCGCTTTTTTATTGTTTCCAAACCCTGACTAACCCCGTAGTTCAAGTGGACAGAACGAAAGCCTCCTAAGCTTTAAATCCCGGTTCGAGTCCGGGCGGGGTTACAATTAAGTTTCTATAAGAATTTAATTATCAATAACTTAACTATCATTATAATTACTATAGATACAGTATTTTATACGGGTACAAACTCGTAAACAGCCTTTCAGCTTGTTCTGATTTAATAAGAACTGCCCTTCTTTGAAGTGCTTTTGAAAGTTTCCCCAAAAATCGAAACGCCTATTAATATAAAAATGGTTGCCGAACTCTCGCACCAAATCTATGTACTCAAGGATGTAATCGAAAAAAAGCTTTGAGGCCTGCCCATATACGTGAGCTGGTGGACTATGCCCATCACCGTCACAAGCTGAGTTTGAGGCAGGCCTGTATCCTGTCTTGTTTGAGCAACTCGGTTTATTATTACCGAGCCAAACGAAAACCTGTGGATGAGCGTATTCGCCACAAGTTGCTTAAATTGGCCGAGACACATTCGCGCTGGGGATTTAATGATCCCAAAAAAATTTGTATCCAATAAAAAAAGGAATTTGCTACTCTTTAAATGATAGATTTTCTAATCGTTCGGATGAGAATACAGTCTGGGTTAAAAATCTTCTAATCTATTTTGCATCAAAGAGTTACTTCAACCTGCACTTGACTATTTATTTCGTTATTATCCTTCTTTATAAAAATCCAGAGAGAGAATTTGTTGAAACCATGAGATATAGGAATAGAATGAGGTGAAAATTTGAAACATTGATTCAAATTGGAAACTTACTATGCCTAGTTTAAAAACAATAATTGAAAATAGCCCGATTGTAATAACCATTATCTACGTTATTTGTGGATTCTTCTGGATACAATTTTCTGACCAATTTGTTTTATCCATGTTTGATAATCCGGTGAGTATTTCGCGCGCTCAATCTCTTAAAGGATGGTTTTTTGTATTCGCGAGTGGCTTTTTGATTTTTCTTCTTATCAAAACAAGCAACAATATGGTTGCAGAGCTTATTTCAGAGCTTAGAAAAAGCAAAAACAAATTCGAATCAACTTTTCAATCTGCCCCGGTTGGGATTGTTCACCACCGTCCGAATGAAAAATGGATGGAGGCCAATCAAACTCTGTGTGATATGCTCGGTTATGAAAAAAACGAGTTACTAAATCTGGATTTCGACGAATTTATCCATCCTCAAGACATAGAAAAAGGACGCAATCTTGATCAAAAACTGATTGAGGGGAAAGAAGATCAACATCAAGTAGAAAAAAGATACCGGAGGAAAAACGGAACCTATTTTATGGGTTTGATAACGAAGTCAGCGGTATATAACGGGAATAATGACCCACTTTATCTGGTTGGGATCTTGCAGGATATAACGGCTAAAAAAAAGGCTGAAAATAAACTAAAACAGGCTCTGAAGGATAAAGAGATTATGCTTTCAGAGATTCACCACCGTGTGAGAAATAATTTGGCATTGATCTCGGCGCTTTTCGATCTTCAGAATATTTACACTGACAATGAAAACTTCCGTGGCCTACTAAACCTCAGCCATATGAGGATTAAATGCCTTGCACTGATTCATGATACATTCTCTGAAAGCAAAAAGGCTGCAAATATTAACATCAGCAAGTGCCTGTCTACACTCATTGACATCATTAAAGAAAAATATAAATGGGAGTATGATAATATTACAGTCCATAAAGAGATCTCTCCGGTTAGTTTGAATATAAACCAGGCAATACCTCTCGGATTGATCTGTAACGAATTATTGATGAATATAAATTCATCAAAATTCGACGGAGTAAGTAACCCTCGTATTACAATCACATTGGAAGAAACAAACGGTTCTGTAAACCTGAAAGTGATCAACAATGGCAAAGCGGAGTTGACTACACAGAACTTGAAGGATCCCGAAACAATCAATCAGGTAATAATCAACACCCTTGTTTCACAGTTGAAAGGTGAATTTAAGGTGTCTGATTCGAATGGCAGAAACACTATTGAAATTACATTTATAAAAAGAGATTTAAAGGGACCTGGAAGTAATATTGAGTTGCAGTGACAGGTTTAATCTTATTAAAATAATATGTTCCATATAAATATGACCTGCAAAGAAAGAAACTAAAATAGGTTCTTTAACTACCCACCAAAAAATATTTTTAAACCGCCTGATGTATTTCATGAGTTTTTAAACTGATTCCGGTTTTGATGCTCTAAGCAACCAAGTTAAAAGTAAATTTTACAAGTCTTGTACCTGAAAAGGAGTCCATATACAATTGCTGTTTCAAAAGCTCTGCACTTTATTGATATTTTTGAAACTATTTTCTACACCATCACTTCATTATAAATTCGATCCTTCTTCTCAATCGGTTTGATATACTGTGGCGCTGACATATGATCGGTAGCCAACCATTTTACCCCGGGCCGTTGCAATCAGGCTGATTTGAGGCCGGAACCCAGGATATCTTTACTGGTATGGCTCATTTGGCAGCCATACTGGGTGGAGTGCTCTGCGATTTTACATTAATTATGGGAGTACCGGGGTTACTGTTAAAAAATGAACCGGGTATACAAATTAAGCCTATCAAGGGCCTATTAAGGCCTTACAATCCTTCAAAAACGGCCTTTTGCTGCTGATAAAAATCACTCATTGACTCCGCTCCCTTCCAGTGAGATCGGTCTCGGTACTCAAACCAAATCACGCCTGATAGATTGTACTTATAACAAAAATCCACATTCCACTGCACGGACTCCAGAGGGGGTTTGCGATACTTTTTTTCATCCATGATGGACTGCCCGGTAATCACAATTTCAGATATACCCTGACAGCGGATTATATTCACAGTCTCTAACAGATCCAATTCAAATTGATCCTGCATAGTTATGTACATTTCCGGCCAATACTCTTCATGGTAGAACGTGTAGTTGTTAATCATGGCCACATCCAGGTTCTTCGGCAGTCTGCACTTTCCCTGATCTCTCAGTGCCCCCCGTGCATAGCTGAAAGCAAACTTGTATCCGGGGATTTCCTGTTTAGCGCACTTTAAGATAAGATCCTGTTGTTCGGTTGTGAAATTCTTATAGAACGGCTCGTCAAGGAGCAGAATGTACTCAACCTGATCAGCCCGGTCAACAGGGGCTCTCCTGTTCCTGAGTCTCTTTCGGATATCCGACTCGGGCATATCTGCCGTGAACCCACCAATCATAGGAATGACCCTGCCAGAGCCAAGATTATTCCAATACAGTTTTTTTACGTTCTGAGGGGCATCTTCCGGAGTGTGATCGGAGTCCCAAAACCCAAATAATATGTCTTTTTTCTCAGTCTCTTTCAACGTCAACGACTTTTGTGTTTCTGCTTAAACAATGCTTCCATTCACTTCTATAACATATTGGCAGTATAAAGGATCCATTTATCTGATATAAAAAATATTCTGTAAAGTGCGGGAAGAACCCGTTCAGGAATCGGTATTCTGAAGCACAACCGCCGGTTCGAGAGCTTTTAACACTACATGATCGTCCGGATCAAACAGAATTCGATTGTCGGTATGGACTATATAGCGTTCTCCCTTGAACAGGACATGGTAGGTAATATCGTGGCCTTTAAATTCTCTGGAAAGAATCAAACCGGTCTGGTCATCCGGAGTCCCATTGGGTTTTTCGATGGTCAAATGCTCGGGACGTATCGAACACACCACTCTGCCGCTTGCCTGGCAGTCAAGCTTCAGCGGACCGATCTTGGTCTGAATCTCATTGTCCCCCCCTGCTTCGGCCTCAAACAGATTGGTCCGTCCTAAAAACTGTGCTACAAACCGGGTTCTGGGTTTGTAATAAACTTCTTCCGGTGTCCCGACCTGTTCTATTCTCCCTTCATTCATTACAGCGATACGGTCAGCGAACGACAACGCCTCTTCCTGGTCATGGGTCACCAGAACAGCACTCATGCCGGCTTTTTTTAAAATTGCCCTGACTTCCTTTCTCATACTATCCCGCAGCATGGCATCCAGGTTCGAGAAGGGTTCATCCAGCAGGATCAGTTGGGGTTTGGGAGCAATTGCCCGGGCCAGTGCCACCCTTTGCTGTTGTCCGCCGGAAAGCTCTGAAGGGTTGCGGTCTTTGTACTCTCCCATTCCAGTACGGCATAAAACCTCTTCGGCAAAAACCTTACGTTTGTGACGCGGAAGATCGGTCAATCCAAATGCTACATTATCCAGAGCAGACATGTGGGGAAACAAGGCGTAATCCTGGAATACAAAGCCGATCCCACGATTTTGGGGAGCTACATGCGTGCCGGTGCCGGAAAGCAATTGACCGTTTAGGATGACTTTGCCCTGGTCAGGGTGCTCAAAGCCCGCAATTAAGCGCAAGGTCGTCGTTTTGCCACAACCACTCGGGCCTAATAATGCAAAAATTTCATCTTCATGAACCTGGAAAGAAGCTTCATTGACGACGGGGTTTCCCCTTTCAAAGGCTTTTACAAGTTTTTGAACTTCAAGCAACATGCTGTTTAGCTAAGCAAAAATTTTTGGGGCCTGTTTACCGGATTCCTGCTGACTTTTAACCCTTCTGGTTTTCTATTTATATTTAGTCTATATAAGATAATATTATTTTCATGCTCATAAAACATGAATTTTTGTTTGTAGAAGTCTTTTAAAAAAGCAGGCGGCTTTGGCGAGGCGATGTTTAAAAACAGGATCTGTGTGTACAGAAGATATATTCAGCAGGGATGAAGAGGGATATATTTGGAACTATAATACCCCCCCTTGAACCTTCCCCTCTCATAGGGAAACAGGCAGGAAGTATGTTGTTAATGTAGATTTAAACGGTTAATTTTGTAAAATATAGTGGCAGTTGAACTTATAAACCTCGCTACCATCAGGTTTGCCATCAATTCCCCATTCACATCAACGATCCCTATGACCATGAATCATATCACTGTTTTCCTGATTGGAGCTGTCGTCCTGATTGGATCTTTACAAGCCTGCGGCCCGGATGAAGAAGAGCTGAGACAGCAGCAAATTGCAGAGGAACAAGCCCGGCAGGATTCGATCAAACAAGCAATGGAAGCTGAACGAGAGCAGATGCGGCAGGACGAGCTGGAACAACAAGCCAGGGAAGAGAGCATGGCAGAGGAGGTGGATTCTCCTCCGATTGAATATAACCCCGACGGACGCTTTACCGTCCAGGTTCAATCCTGGCGTTCAAGAGAAAAAGCTGAAAAACAGGCAAAGATATGGCAGGACAGAGGTTTCAGCCACGCCTATATTGTCCAATTCGGAATTGAGGAAATGGGCGACATCTGGTTTAGAGTCAGACTGGGAAATGTATCAACCCTTGAGATGGCAAACCGGTTGAAGGAAAGGATACAGAATGAACACAACACGGAGGCATGGATCGATATGGCGAATACGACCCGCAACAACTAATTCCTTCCGTTTTGATACAATTCAGGATTTCTTGAAGATTTTTCCGATTTCATCATCCGTCATTTCCGGCATCCCCCCCTGCTTCTCAGCCAGCGTGGCAGTATAGAGGCTTGCCTTATGTAGAATTTGATCCGGAGCGAGTTCATAAAGCAACCCGAGGGTTAAAACGGCGGTATATCCATCTCCCAGACCCACCGCATCTCCTTTCGATGTGTCGGCTTTAAATACTTCCTGCCGAAGAGTCCCGGACCTGTCAATCCACTCGCTTCCCCGGCTGCCTTTCGTCAAACAAATCCCCCTTACTCCAAACCGGTTCAATAAAGTCCGGACCGGATCTTCAGTTTGTAAAACAGACTTTAGTTCCTCGCATTCTTCCCCGTTCATCTTGACAACATCTGCTTGTTCGAGGGACCGGCTGACTGTCTGCTCTGAATATTGTCGCTGTCTGAAGTTCAAATCCAATACCTTCAGGACATCACTGCCGGCTTCATCCAGCAAACGGTGAATCGTGGAGGCCGAGACGTCCGACCGCTGCGCAAGGGTACCAAATACAATGGCATCGGTCTCACTTGCAAGCTGACCGAGATCTTCATTCCACTCAATCATATCCCACGCAACGGGTTGAACGATGGTGTACTCAGGCTCATGATCTTCATTGAATTCCACATTTACCTTACCCGTGGGATAGTGAGGGTCCCACTGGATATAACGCGTTTCAATTTGTTTCGACTCCAGGTAACCGGCTAATTCTTTGCCGTTCCCGTCCCTGCCAACCCGGCTTACGAGCCGGCCTTCCGCTCCCAGCAACGTAGCCTGATAGACAACATTCGCAGGAGCCCCGCCCGGCCTTTTATGGTCCGGAAAATGGTCCCACAATACCTCCCCGATTCCTGTAACAATTTTTTTTTGCATCCTTTTTTAACTTGAATGAAACGAGACCAAAATAAATAAAATGTGAGATTTTACGACATTTTGAATAAATATTTGTACATGACGAATGTTTTTTACTACTTTAAATTGCGCTCAAGTAGCGTCTCTCTTGATGAATAGTCAGGGCAACACACCTGAAACGTGTGTTGCCTTATTAATTTCTCTCTCCTGCCGAATCATTTTGCCAAATAAAACGTAATAGGTTCATCCCGGGTGAATGATTCATTTTTAAATGAATTACTAATATTTTTTTGAGCAACGAAAGAGAATTCTATATTCAGCAAAATGTCCCTAATTCAACACAATTTGAGATGAAAAACTTCAATATCAATCACCGGCGGGTGGAACATGTCGATGTTCTGGACCTGAAGGGAGAACTTGATGCCCACACCGCATCCAAACTGGAAGATTCGCTGAAGAACCTCATCGAAAAAAACAACCATAACATCATTGTAAACTGCAGAGATCTGGATTATATCGCCAGCGCAGGCCTGGGGGTCTTCATGGCCTACATCGAGGACGTCCGCGGACTCGGAGGCGATATCAAACTGACAAACATGAACGAACGGGTTTACAATGTTTTCGATTTGCTCGGCTTTCCCACTTTATACGATATCATCGAAGATGAAAATGAAGCATTAGAACGATTCTCCAATGCGGATAATTAATCCTCCATTTACGTGACCCGCAACAATACATATTCTCTCAAGGTTAACGCTTCAACCCGCCACCTGGCTAAAGTAAGAGGGTTTGTCGAAAAATATGCCGGTAAATTCGGGTTTGACGAGAAAACCATCTCTGATATCCGCTTGGCTGTGGACGAAGCGTGTACCAATATTATCAAACATGCCTACCAGTTTGACGAAAGCAGAGATGTGGAAATCAAACTCGGCTTCAAGAACGACCGTATCTGGATTTCACTGACGGATCAGGGGCAGACGTTTAACCCTGAATCATATAGCAAGCCGGATATCCGAAAACAGATGAAAACTAAAAAAAGAGGGGGAGTCGGAGTCTACCTGATCCGCCAACTGATGGATGATGTCGAATACCTGAAGAGAAACGATACCAATGAAATTCGCATGTATAAAAAACGATCTTGAACTTTGGCATCCTCATCCAAAACAGATGAACTGCAATCCCGTTTCGAGCTGAAAACCCTGCTTGAAACCAGCAGAATGCTCATCGAATCCCGTGAGACGGATTTCGTCCTGAATAACCTTCTGCTGATTACCATGGGGAAACTCCTGATCCCAAGGGGATGTATCCTGATTTTTGAACCGGAATCCGGCCGTTACACGGTATCCCGGATCAAGGGCAAGGCAAATGTTAGAGAAGAAGATACCCTTGAACTGCCTTGGCAGCGAACCGGCAACGGACAAAACATTATTGACCCTGCAAAAGAAGATACAAAAGCGCCCGAGCTGTTTCAAAACCAGGAGGGCGGCTTGTATTTCAACCTTCAAACCAGCACCCATCATCTCGGTTATCTCTACCTGGGAAACAAAGGCAACGGGAACCCGCTGAGCCGCCATGAAGTGGAATTCGTTGAGAGTCTTTCGATTATATCTTCCGTCGCCATCGCCAACTCACAGATGTTTACCGAACTGCGGGGAATCAACCGGAAACTCGACCGCAGGGTGTATGAGCTGAATACCCTTTTTGGCCTGTCGAAGGATTTCAGCGTGATGGTGGACCGGGAAAAAATCGCCAGTACCTTTAAGTTCGCTCTGCTCGGACAACTCCTGATTCGCAAATTTTTTCTGATCTGTGAATTCGATGAAAACCTGGAACTGATGGGAGCAAACGGACTGAAAAGAAATCCGAAAAAAGAGGAGCAACAGAAAATTTTTCAGCTTGCAGACGGAGTCATTTACGAATCCCCGGAGTACTTTTCGGAAATTTCTTTTTTAAGGGAAAATGAAATTACCGCCCTGATCAGCCTCGAACTCCAGGGAGAGAAAACGGCCGTGGTAGGGGTCGGTGAACGCGCCAACCGGGAACCGTACACGGAATCCGATTTCAATTTTTTGCAATCCCTTGGAAACCTGGCACTTCTCTCGATACAGAAAACCTTTTTCTTCGAGGAACGAATCGAAAAAGAACGCCTGGAAGAGGAGCTGAATATTGCCAAAACCATCCAGCAGCGTCTTCTGCCGGATCCGATTCCTGAAATTCCCACACTCGATCTCGCAGCCAGAAATGTATCGTCGCGGCAAGTAGGGGGCGATTATTTTGATGTTGTTCAAACCCCAGACTCCAACTTTATCCTGGCAATCGGGGATGTGACCGGCAAGGGAGTCCCCGCCGCCCTGTTAATGGCCAACCTGCAGTCGATGTTACATATTCTTCTTCCGGTCGATATCAGCCTGTCGGAAGCCACCGGTCGCATTAACAACCTGATCTTTGAAAACACGCCGAGTGACAAATTCATTACGTTTTTCTGGGGGAAGTATTTCCAGAAGGAGAAGAGGCTGCGTTACGTCAATGCCGGCCACAACCCGCCCCTGGTACTCCGCCATGATTCCAAACAGCTGGAGGAACTGAATGAAGGGGGGTTGATTCTGGGAGCGATGTCATCCATGAGCCCCTACGAAGAAACTGATGTTTATCTTAACAGTGGAGATCTCGTAATATGTTTTACCGACGGAGTGACAGAAACATTCAATGAAAAAAACCAGGAGTATGGGGATGAACGGCTGCACAAAACCATTATAAAACACCGGAATCTGTCGGCCGAAGCCCTTCAACAAAAAATTATTGACGATATCCTCGATTTCTCAAATGAAAACCTGTCGGACGATATGACCCTGATTGTATTTAAGGTAGATTAAATGTGCCTACGCCGAAAATACCTGTGCCGGCAGACGCCCGCTGCTCGGCCAGTGTCACAACCCTCTGATACATCTGATGCCGGTTCATCACTTCTTTTACGTATTGGACGGTTTCAATCCCCCGTGCAAACCCGTGCCGGGCATCCTGGTAAAACCGGCGCTGCATAAGTTTCAACAGGGCATCCTCAACATTTTCCCATTTGTTGGGATCTTTCTCCAAATCGATCGCAATTCTCCGGGCGTCGGCCATGTGCCCGACACCTACATTGTACGTAGCCAGAGCAAATGCCCATTGATCCAGTGTGTCCAGATAGGCATAATGATCCAGGTGTTCCTTGATGATCTTGGCTCCTTCCCGAATATTGACTTCCGGATTATACAGGTTTTGATACTCTACGTTAGAAAAACGAGGCAAGATCTGCATCAACCCGACTGCACCCGCCCAGCTCTTTGCACTGGGATTGAATTTGGACTCTTGCGCAATCATCGCCGTAAGCATCAGCCAGTCAAGATTCAGAGAATCGGCTACCTGCCGGATTAGATCATCATATGACGAAATCAAACCGACATTCGAACTTTGTAGTTCGGGATTGTAATACTCGGCAATCTGCGGACCCTCTTCGAAATAACGCCGGCGCAGGATATTTAAAAAAGTAGACCGTTTCGGCTCCAGCCTCTCGTCCGTAAAACGGAAGTGTTTATAAAGAAAACGGTTCATATGAGTTTCAAGATCCGGAGCATTTTTCCGGATGGCCCATGCGATCGTATCATTTTGGGCAATCTCCGGCCCACTCGTCAAACTCTGCATATACTGACTGGTGGCGTAGAACATATTATTATCAGACACAGTAGCCTCAATATTACCGTTCGCCACCTGCAAAAGCAGGGATTCCGTATCCATTTCATCCGCTACAACGCTGATATTGAGATCGTAGCCCTGCTCCTTTAACTCCTCGAGCCGTACATAATAGGAGCTGTTTCGGCGGACGGTAATGGGGATGTCCCAAGCTGCAATCTGCTCAAGGGTCTTCGGCTTTCTGCCTAAATCGTCTGAAAAGACAACGAGCTGGTCCACCAAGTTATAGGGACGGGTGAAATTCACCACCTGCCGGCGTTCAGGCGTAATCGTATAGTTAGCTGCAATCACATCCCCTTCTCCTGAATTTAACAGGTTATAGGGGTTTTCATTTTCTCCGATAATAACCACCTCAAAAGCAAGATCGTGTTCTCTCGCAAAAGCCTTTAACAGTTCATATTCGAATCCGACTTCAATTCCCTGATGCAGAAAATAGGTGTTCGAACTGTATTGTGTGATCATCTTCAGAACACCGCTCTCTTTAATCTCCGCGTAGTCCCGTTGAACAGGATCGGTAACGGTTACAGACAACCCGTTTTCGGGCGGCTCAGAACCGCCATCCTGATTCCCTCCCTGGCAACCATATAGAGTAACAGCTATCAAGAATGCCGCCGTTGCCGTTGAAGTTGCATTTCGTCCGGATCTTCCTCTCACTGATTTCATATCTCACTACCGTTAAGAATTAACAGGAAATAGAAATATTCAGATCTTAAAACTTCGATAAATTTACGGATTTATGAATGTTTCAGGGGAGTTCCCCCCACCACCTGACCCCAGGTGATTTCTTAACTGCAGAGCCCCCGCATTCATCTCTTCTCTTCTACTGTCCATCTTTGACTTGCTAACAAAAGGGTTATAACTGTTTCGTAAAGTTTTTCGAATGATCCATCTCCGGGGGATACCCGGTTCTAAAAACGATACTGAAATTTGACTTTTGAAAATCAATGACTACCAACGCTCAAATCCTTTCATTTATTATTTATACAAGTTATTGGTTTCATTACAGATGCCAAAGGTTTTATAGATAATTCTAATAGGTGTAAAACAAACCTTTAAGTATTTGTTTATCATAAAGTTGGATGGTAATTATTAACACTATACCAATCATAAATCCGCAGAAGAAACCGGGGTTGCAGGCTTTTTCCTGGTCCAGCTCAAGATAACCCCGGCCATAATAATAGCCATTGCAATCATGGCCAGAAGGGTGGGTAGCTCATCAAACAGATAATAGGCGGCAATTGCCGCGATTACCACTTCCGAGAGAACAAACGTGGCAAGGAGCGTGGGTGAGATGAATTTAACGGCATAGTTCAGAGACCCGTGACCGATAATCGTAGGGCCCACAGCCAGTGCAAGCCCAATCAGTACCGCCGTCAGTGATAAATAGGGCCATCCTCCGACCCAGACAAAGGTCAGAACGAGACAGATGATAGCGGCATGCAGGTATACGTGAAATACGTAATCGATCCATTCGGCATTCTTACGAATCTTGCCGCCGATCAAAAAATAGAAAACGAAGATCACCGCAGCCATGAAGGCAAAGGTGTTGCCGAGGGTAGAATTTTCGAAGGCGTTAACCTGGGTTTGATCGGCATATCCCAATAACACCGAGCCGAGGCAAGCCAGCAACACACCTATCCAGATGACAGATCTGAAGCGCTTTTTGAATAAAATACTTTCGGCAACAATCATCATCGCAGGATGCATAGTCACCAAAATCGTGGCGGAAGCTACACTTGTATAGTGCAGGGAGGCGATGAACAAGGTGAGGTGAAGACCCAGAAAGAACCCTGACAACATCATCAACCTGACATTCACTCCCCCGGCTTTGAGCTCCCGCAGCGTTTTTCGTTTGGGATACCAGAATGGCAGAAGAATCAACACGGCAAAAACCGTTCTGAGTGCCGCCAGGGTCATAGGCTGTACATCCGTTGCAAACCGCACCAGGATCGGCGAGAAGCCAAAACAGACCAGTCCCATCAGCAACAAGGAATAGACCTTTACACGTGAATAACCGGGAGATTGTGAGTCGGTTCGGGACAAAATTACCTAATAAGGTTTACCGGATTCGATCCATCGATTGTACCAGTTCCTCATCCTTCTTGACGAATCGACCGGCCTGCCAGTAACAGATAAGGGCTAATAACAGCAGAAATACACTCAATGCCTCGGCCATCAGAAATGAACCGATCCCCCCCAGGGTAAACAAAATGGCTGCAGCAACCGCTAAAGCAGCAATTTCTATCGTGATCCCTATTTTTATGTATTTCAATTGCCTGATCCTGTCTTTATAGAGAAAGATACTCAAGAAGGCCAGAATCATGGAAAGAGCCAGGAGAATGGCAAACCCATTCCCGATCCAGGCAGCCGGATCATTCACAGCATGACTGTAGATCGGTGTAAAATAAACGGATAAATTTAAAACCCCTGCCCCCAGTAAAAATAGTGTTTGTAATCGCTGAATCACCGTCTGATGATTTAAGTTAGTAATGGATTCGCGATGAAAATAAGGAATTTTAAATTAGATTACAGAACCGGGTTAAACGTTCTGTAATGGTTCCCCCTCCCGGTCTTTTTGGGTTATCCCGTTGGTCAACCTGTTATCAGACATGATGATACCGGGATTCGGGTTATCAAAGAAGAATCGATTGGAGGAACGACGGCCCTTTTCAATGAGATAATACATTACCGGAACCAGGATCAGCGTCAGGAACGTTGCGAAAATCAGGCCGCTGATTACAGCAATCGCCATCGGACTCCACCAGGCAGCCTGCTCTCCTCCCCAATAGAGATATTCTCCCAAATTGGTGAAAAATTCAACCGGACTATTCACCAATACGATGAAATCAAGATTGAATCCGATCGCAAGGGGAACGAGTCCCAGCGTCGTGGTAATGGCCGTTAACACAACCGGCCTGAAACGAATCAGCCCCCCCTGAACAAGGGCGTCATACAAATTCATCTTGTCCCGGGTTCGCAGGATGTCGATATAGTCGATCAATACGATTGCATTGTTAACCACTACACCCGCCAGGGAGATCACCCCTACCCCTGTCATAACAATTCCGAACGGCATCTGGAATAACACCAGAGCATACAAAACCCCCGAAATCGACATAATCACCGAACTCATGACGATAAAGGGTTTGGATAAAGAGTTAAATTGAGAAATCAGAATAAACGACATCAGGGCCAGGGCAATGAGAAATGCATCGGTCAGAAAATCCTGGGCGTCATTCTGCTCTTCCATTTGTCCCGTCCACTCGGTCGTGTATCCGATCGGAACTTCTTCACGGAGATAGGGCTCCAATACTTCCTGCACTTCTGCCAGCACTGCATTGCTGTTGTACAGAGTCCGTACATCTGCCATGACCGTCACCACTCTTCGCTGATTTTTTCGCCGGATTCCGCCGAACCCTTCTTCGGAGTCCCATCTTGCAATTTCCGAAAGGGGGATTTGACGGCCTTCATCGGCCATTACGGTTAAATCGGTCAGGGTACTGAGATCCTCCCGATAGGCATCCTGCAGCCGGACGGTAATATCATATTCATCGTTACCATCCCTGTAATTGGAGGCTTCCACTCCATTGATCGCCTGGCGGACGGTATTCCCCACATCATAGGTAGTTAAACCGAACATCGCCGCTTTTTCACGGTCTACAATAATTCTCATTTCCGGCCGCGGATCCGGAAGGTCGGTTTCAAGGCCATCCAGCTTACTGTACACCGGATCTTCCTCGAGGATTCGTAAGATCTCTGCTGAAATCCGGTTCAATTCTTCCATATTCGGACCGGCAATCTCAAGGTTAATCGGCTTGCCGGTTGGCGGACCGTCCTGCTGACGCTCAACAGTTACCTGTGCCCCTGCAATGTCTACCGGGAAAATTTCCCGCATCTGTTCCATCACCTCAAAGGTATTCCCGTTTCTGCGTTGATAATCGACAAAATTCAGAACGATCGTCCCCCGGTTTTGAACGTCTCCCCCCATCGCATTAAATCCGCTGGCAATTGGAGATCCGGCAGTTGCAAGGATGGTTTCGATATCCTCGGGATTATTTAGCTGGTCGACCCGTAACTCGATTTCGTCCACCACTTTCTTGGTAAACTCGACGTTGGTACCCACCGGTGTTTCGATTTGGGCATATAAACGGGCCGGCGGGATATCTTCGGGAAAGAAGACGACTCCGTTATTGAACGCTCCAAACACCACAAAGCTCAGAAACAGTATGACAACCGAAATTCCGACGACTTTAAAGCCATTATCGAGCGACCATCGCAGTACGGTTTCGTATCTTTCCAAAACCTGATTCAGGCCATCCTTTTGCCACCAATCCCCCAGCGGCTTGAGGACCCATTCGTGCAGCAGAATCAAAACCGCTCCGGCTACGAGCAGCATCGTCCAGGTAATCCAGTTGTTTAACAGGCCGGCCACCAACATCAGTCCGCCGAAAACTCCAAGAAAGATTTTACCCCTTCTCGTTAACCTGGCCTTATTCTCTCCCTCTTCTTCCTGGTCCAGTTTCATAAAAACCGCACAAAGAACCGGGTTGATCACCAATCCTACAAAAAGCGAACTTCCCAGGGTGATGATCAGAGTAATCGGCAGATAGGACATGAAATCCCCTACAATTCCCGGCCAGAATACAATCGGAAAAAAAGCAGCTATGGTTGTCGCGGTTCCGGAAATAATCGGCATGGCCACTTCCCCGGTCCCTTTTTTGGCCGCTGTAATATTGTCAAATCCTTCTTCCATATACCGATAGATATTCTCTACCACAACAATCGCATTATCCACCAACATCCCCAGTGCCAGAATCAGAGAAAACAATACAATCATATTCATGGTTATCCCCATTGCCTGCAGGATCATAAAGGACATGAACATGGATACGGGAATGGAGATCCCTACAAATGAGGAATTCCGGACTCCCAGAAAGAACAGCAGAACTCCAATCACCAGCAGCAATCCGCTGATGATATTGTTCTCCAGGCTACTGACCATCATATTGATGTTCCTGCTCTGGTCGTTTGTAATGCTGATATTCGTAGTGGGAGGCATGGAGGATAATTCACGATCGATCACCGATCTGACGGCCGCTGCCGTCTCGATGATATTGACACCGGTTCGTTTTGAGACGGAAAGGGTAATGACCGGAGTCCCGTTCAGGTTGGAGTACGACTCCCTGTCCTTGTGGCCGAAGCTAACCGTGGCAATATCTCTTATATAGATGGGACGGTCGTCCGGAGCATCGATCACAATATCTTCAATCGGGGTCGGATCGGTATACTCGCCGGGAACCCGAAGCAGGAACTGCTTGGTCCCCACATCGATCGTGCCTCCCGGAACGGTGACATTTTCATTTTGTATGGCGAGGACGATATCGCCGAATGAAATTCCGTAATATTTAAGCTTGGGAAGATCCACAGCAACTTTTACCTCTCGCTCCCTGTCGCCCGCCAGTTCAACTTCCAGTACCTGAGGGATGGATTCAAGTTGATCCTGAAGACGCTCTGAAATGGATTTCAGCTCATTCACTCCATATTCGCCAGATACATTCACCTGCATAATCGGAAACTCCGAAACATTGATTTCCTGGATAATCGGATCCTCGGCATCTCCCGGTAATTCGGGTTTCGCCAGATCAACCCGTTCCCGTACTTTTTGCAGGGCTTCGTCGATATTCGCCTCCACCTCAAATTCCAGATTGATACTGGAATATCCTTCCGAAGAAGTAGACGTCATCTGCCGGATGTCAGAAATATTGGAGAGTTCTTCTTCAAGCTTTCGTGTGACCAGGTTTTCCATATCCACAGGAGAGACCCCGGGATACGTGGTGATGACTATGATGTTCGGGATCGTTACATCCGGTGAGGCTTCTTTCGGAATGCTCAAATAGGACCTGACTCCCAATATCGTTATCAAAAAAAGCAGTACCAGAACACTGATTCTGTTATTAATCGAAAATGAGGTCAGAGAAAATTCCTTCCGGTCCTCAGGCGAACCCGGGTTTTGCATGCCGTCTTCTAACTTATCGTTACTCATTCTTCTAACCTTGTTCTTTTATAATAGATAAATAATTACCTGCAGCGATTGAATTCAGTTCTCATTTGAATCCCGGCCCTCGGAAAATTCCATACCCGTAGCCATCCATACCAATCTAATCTGATTTCTAATCGGATCTGGTGGCCACTTGCCCGGACGAGTTGCCGGAAGGGGAAATTCTTGTCCCGTCCTGCAGATAGGAGGAGCCAAGCGTGATCAGGCGGTCGCCGGCGTTCAATCCTTCGTTTACAACCACTCTGTTTCCGTATGTAGGGCCCAGGTCCAGGCTACGTTCTACCGCTACGGGCTGACCTTCTTCGTTTTCGCCGGCTACATAAGCTACATAATGGTCATCCCTTCTGAAGATAAATTCCTCTCCGACCACGATCACTTCGGGGATATGATGTGTACGCAGACGCACGTTCGCAAGCATATCAATCTTGGCGTTGACTACATCATCCGGCAATTCAAGATCCGCCTTAAACGTCCGGTTTAACGGATCGATCGTACTGCCTACAAAGGTAATGGGAAGGTTTAACCGGTTCTCCGGTGCAAAATCGAACCATACTTCCGCTTTATCCCCCCGATCCACATCCCCCGAATATCGTCCGGGTATCCCGATGGTAATCTTCATTCCCGATCGGCTGATCATCCGTAAAACCGGGGTCCCCGGGGAGACCCTTTCACCGGTCTCCACAAGGATCTCCTCGATTTCTCCATTGAACGGAGCTTTGATTGAGGTATTCTCCAGGTCAACTTCCATGGATTCCAGAGAAGCCTGATTTTGCTCGTACGTATAGCGGGCATTCAGCACTTCAATTTCCGAACCGATATCATCTGTCTCGTAGAGACGTTGTAACCGTTCGTAATTTTCGCGTGACTGCTCCGTGACGGCTCTCAGGCGGCGTACCTCTTGACGAAGTTTCTGATCATCGATCTTCAAAATCTGCCCGCCTTTACGAACCGAGTCCCCTTCCCGCTTGTAAAATTCCAGGACCCTGCCGCTGACTTCTGCAGAAATCCGTACATCCTGGCTGGTCGTTACGGTACCCACAAGCCGCAGATAACTTGCAAAATCTTCCGGCTCCAATTCCAGAAGTTCAACATTTACCGTACGCACCAGCTCCGTTTCGGACTCTTCCGGCGCCTCGGTTTCACAAGACAACAGAACAAGTGACACTGTAAAAATTAAAAGTAGAATCAGTCGATTCACATTCATAACCAAAGAGTAATGAGTTAATAATTATTGACGAGACTACCGACCTGATCCGCCTTGGGCACGAGGCCTAATGCGAAGTCATAGTCCGCCTTTGCAGACAAGTAGTCAAATACCATTTGCGCATAATTCAATTCGGCTTCCCGAACCTCGAGTTCTGCTTCATTGACTTCTATTTGAGCACCGATACCTTCGTTGTATCGCTGTAATGCAATTTCATAACCGCGCCGGGCCTGCTCCAATGCTTTTTGCCTGGCCGCCGCCGTTTCAAACAACCTGTCCAGATTTTCTTTTGCAGATTCATATTCGTTTTTCGCTGCCCTTTCGGTCGCTTCCTGCTGTTCCCGGATATCCTTCTTTTCGATAAAAGCCCGGCTCAGGATAGCCCTTCGTTGAAACCCTTCAAACAGCGGCAAACTTACCGTCAGGGCAATCGTCTGGTATCGCCTGGCATCCTCAAAAAACACGGGGGCGCCGGCCTGTGCAGAAGTCCATCTCAGGTTATAGTCGGCCGTAACGGTGGGTAAAAAACGGCTTTTAATCGCAAGGATTTCCCTGTCCTTCAGTTCATCCTGAACATCAAGCATTCGTAAATCTCCGCGTTGCTCCCTCATCGTGCTCACCACTTCCCGATCGTCAGAGGGCGGAAGGGACGTAAACCGATCTATTTTCTTCAGGCTTTCATTTTCGGGCACCGCCGCCACTTCCGAGAGGATATCAAATTGATTCAGATTCCCTGCAGACTTAAAAGGCATGTCTACCGGAATTCCAAGCAGTTGTTTCAAATCCCTGTAAGCCTGTTCAACGTTGTATTCGGCTTCCCGGATCAGGGGTTGCTGGTTGGATAACTGAACTTCCAGGCGAAGCACATCGTACTCATCGACCAGCCCAGCCTGGTAACGTTTTTGGTTCTCCTCCAGATTTTGACGAATCCGCTGAACCGTCGCTTGCTGAAGCCGGAGCTGCTCTTCCGCAACAAGCACCCTGTAATAAGCTTTTCGAGTCTCGGTTACGACCTGTTGGAGCGTTGCCCTGAGATTCTCTTGTTGAGCAGATTTATAGAGGGCTGAGCTGCTGATACCGACAATCGCCTCCCCGCGGAAAATATTCTGGGATACCGTTACTCCCCCGGTCCAGTTGTTATCGGTTCCGAACGCCACCGGAACCAGCTCGCCGGCCTCTCCGCCAAAAAATTCAGCCGGGAGGAAATTAACCGGTATTTCAAGATTCCGGGTATAGGTAGCCGAAGTCGAAACATTGGGCATCACCTCACTCCATGCAATCCGGACCTGCTCATCTGCATCCATAACGGATAAGAGAGCACGCTTGATATCCGTATTGTTGGCAACGGAGATATCAATGGCCTGTTCGAGCGACATTACTTCATCCGGGTCCAGTTCAAATTCCGTAGTGGTCTGAGCCTGTACCGGCAATGAAAAGGAAACCGTCAGGAAAACGGCAAACAGAAGAAAAAGTATTTTCAGGTCGGTTTTTAACATTCTATTCGAAGACTTCCATTTATGACAATTAATAAATTTATCGACAAAACAGGGCATTCCTACGAGATTAAATTTTATTTGTTTCAAATATTGACTGGCGGTCATTTATTTTTCTCCTTAACGGCCATTCCCGTTCCCAGTAATTCGATGAAAGAGGCAAACAGGGATTCCATATTCAGGTCGATATCATCCAGCATTTTAAAATGATGCTCCTGCTTTTTCAGATAAGCCAGTTGAACGATCCCTCTCGAACTCGCCCAAATCATGATGGCAAGTTCCTTCGGGTCGTATGCATCGTCAATCGAGCCGTCCTGCATTCCAATCTGCAATGCCCTTGCCATGATCGTCAGAGCTTCCCTGGAATTCTGTTCGCACTTTTTAGCATAGTCACTTTTACTGAGCAACGAGGGATCCTGAACCCCTTCATAAAACTGAAATGCCTGAAAATAGAGCGGTTCACGGATTACAAAATCCAGATAAGCCTCCCCCATCATTCGTATCATTTCCAGACCGGTATGGTCCCTGGTAAGGATTTTCGAAAACCGTACATTCAGTTTGTCAGATCCCCTTTGACAAATCGCCAGGTAGAGTTCCATCTTATTTTCAAAATAAAGGTATAACGTACCCTTGCTGAGTTCGGCCTGTTCTGCAATCTCATCCATGGTTGCAACTTCAAACCCCCTCTCGAAAATCACCTGTTCAGCAGCATCAACGATCGTTTCACGGCGCTTAGACCGCTCTCTTTCTTTACGTTCTGCAATTCCCATAATACGTTTAATGACTTTAAGTCATATTTTGAATACGAGTCACAAGTTATAAAATTAATTTTCATATTCTCAATACCATTGGAACAAATTAATATGAATCATAAATGTAGATACTGAATCAGAAGGCTTTGCAAAACCCGGTCTTTTGCCCAATCTTTGCGTTATCGAAATTTTAAAATCCTCACATATAGCTAATATACTGCGGTTTTAAAATTCCCTTAGCCTTAATCTTGAACCAAATCCCAAGTTTTGCAAAGCCTTCAATCATTGAATTGAATTTCCGCCCCATAATTAA
>JBBDNC010000104.1:0-21054 GCA_040877875.1 Balneolaceae bacterium
AACCGGCAACATTCACCTTGGAAGGGTGACGCTCTACCAATTGAGCTACGCCCGCCGATGTTTCCAATATCAAATATTCATTCAACAATATCCAAACTTGCCGGGTCGGTAACTTCCATGCATCCATAAACTCTTTCGTGCATCACATTCACACCGGCCGATATCTGTATTTTCTTTGTGGGGGGAGCAGGATTCGAACCGCCGAGGCTCCGCTTCGGCAACACTTTCCAGACTCCCAATCTTCCATACGCCAATAAACTCTTTTGTGCATCACATTCACACCGGCCGATATCTGTATACTCTTTGTGGGGGGAGCAGGATTCGAACCTGCGAAGGCTCACGCCAACAGATTTACAGTCTGCCCCAGTTGGCCACTTTGGTATCCCCCCTTCTTAAGAAATAATTTTGCCTGCGATTATCATTAAAATGCTACTGAGCCAGTGGCCGGATTCGAACCGACGACCGGCGGTTTACAAAACCGCTGCTCTACCCCTGAGCTACACTGGCCTGGGATCCAATTTATTCATTAAGTCAAAAAACAAATCTGTAAGCCTTCAGCTCAAAATCGTAAATACCCGTAACCGGCCTGAACCTGGAAAATAAATGTTACGGGGGAAAATATTATTTAACAATCAACGACTCCCGAGATCAAACTCAAATCAGCGGCAACCACCAAATACACGACAGCTTGAATTGGGCGTACCTTGCCTTTGAGCGAAAGACCCGTAAGCTAAAAATATTCGCCATTCTTGTCAAATTTTTGTGAATAGTTTTTTCATTCTTTCGAAACTTCTTTCCGGCGATATTTTACATACAGGATCCGGCTCAAAATTCCGAGTACAATAAAGGTCATAATGAACCAGCCATAGATATTCAGGTACTTGCCGATAATCTCCCAGTTTTCATGGACAACCCATCCGCACCCGATCAGTACAGTATTCCAAATCAGGGAACTGATCAATGAACTTGCAATCGTATAATTTATTTTCGTCCGGTAGATTCCGGCTGTGAGAGCAATCACCGAACGGGTGCCCGGCAGAAACCGATTCGCAAGAATCACCCCCTGTCCCCAGTTCTGCATCCACCGTTTCCCCCGATCAAAATATTTTAAGCCGATCAATTTCATCAACCAGAAATTCTCTCTTTGCTCATCGATGCGATACCCCCAATAACTTCCGATACCATACATGGTCATAAATCCAAAAACAGATGCGATGGTCGTTAAAATCAGCAAAGCAGTAAAACCTATAATCTGTTCAGCGGCGAGATATCCGCCAAATGCAATGAGCATATCGCCCGGAAGCGGGGGAATCACATTTTCCAAATAGGCAATCGCCACATATACAGAATAGATGCTCAACGGCGACAATGTAAATATCCACTGAACAATTTCATCCAAATGGGCTTCCATATCAGGGCATTGTTTTGATTAATACAACAGCATGGGCTGCAATCCCCTCTCCCTTCCCCAGAGCTCCCAGCTTCTCATGGGTAGTTGCCTTCACAGAAACCTGATCCTTCTCGATATCCAAAAGGGAAGCAATCGTTTCACAAATTTTTCCGATATGGGGATTTAGTTTAGGACGTTCCGCTATCACCGTTGAATCCAGGTTTTCAATGACATATCCACGGTCTGTAATTTTTTGAACCACCTGCCGCAAAAGCAACCGGCTGTCTGCCCCTTCCCAGGCGGGGTCCGAATCCGGAAAATGAGAGCCGATATCACCGAGTGCCAGGCTGCCTAACAGGGCATCGGAAATAGCGTGAAGCAATACATCCGCATCCGAGTGACCTTCCAGCCCTTTCTCAAACGGAATCTCCACTCCCCCGATGATACACTTTCTTCCTTCTGAAAGTTTGTGAAGATCATATCCAAATCCGATTCGGAAATTCATATAAATCCCTGCGTCTGTCTATCTGCCAAGAGTCATGAAACACACACCGATTTCCGGATCAATCATTCAACAGGAGTTCAGCCAACTGAAGATCCAGAGGGTAGGTGATTTTAAAATTTTCGCGGCTGCCTTTTACCACCGATACAGGCTGCCCGAGAAATTCCACCAGTGAAGCATCATCCGTTCCTGAATAATTTGAATTTCCTGCATATTCGTAAGCTTCCGAAATAATACTTTTTTTGAAAATCTGCGGGGTCTGGGCCTTCCACAAAAAGTTCCGGTCGGGAGTATCCCGAATATACAACTTGTCATCCACTTTCTTGACCGTATCCTGCACGGGAATACCGAGAATAGCTGCCCCGGTCTCACCGGCCTTATTCAAACAACTGGCAATATCCTTCATGTCAACAAAAGGCCTGACCGCATCATGTATCGCGACCAGTTCAACCTCCCCACTCACTTCCGCCAGCGCATTGGCGATTGAATCCTGCCGTTCCGTACCTCCCGGAACCACTTTAAGGTCCACATCTTCTTCCAGAGACAAACCACACAATATTTCCCATGTCTTCGAAGAATAGGATTCGGAGGTTGCAACGATAACTTGTGCCAACCCGGGAAGCCGGGTGAATTTTCTGACCGTGTGTTCCAATATGGTTCTCCCTGCCACTGGAAGATAGGGCTTCGGAAGTTTTTTCCCCATTCGGCTTCCGCCCCCGGCAGCAGGAATAATCAATGAAAATGAGTAGTTGGACACAGGTCAGTCATATAATGAGCATGGCATCACCGAATGAGAAAAACCGATAGTCTTTTTCAACAGCTTCCTCATAGGCTTCCATCAGAAAATCGTAGCCTGCAAATGCAGCTGCAAGCATTAAAAGGGTGGATTCCGGCCGATGAAAATTTGTAATCAAAGCTTCGGAAATCTTGAAATCATAGGGAGGATAAATGAATTTATCCGTCCAGCCTGTCCCCG
This sequence comes from Balneolaceae bacterium, assembly GCA_040877875.1. GTDB lineage: Bacteria > Bacteroidota > Rhodothermia > Balneolales > Balneolaceae > JBBDNC01. Next base: position 2,869 of record JBBDNC010000104.1, read on the forward strand.
GTTTGGACATGCCGCTGGCCATCACACTGGTTTCAATGACACGCATGGAAGTGGATCCGCACGCAACCACCTTGTTCTTCTTGCTACTCAGAGCTTCATTAATCTTATCGGAAGTTTCTTGCGAGATATAATAATTCTCCGAGTCCATCCGGTGCTTGGTAAGGTCTTCCACCTCAACCGGCCGGAAGGTTCCCCACCCGATATGGAGGGTGACCGGTAAAAACTCGACTCCTTTTTTTTCAATTTTTTTAACCAGCTCTTCTGTAAAATGCATTCCCGCAGTAGGAGCTGCAACGGCACCACGTTCTTTGGCAAAAATCGTCTGGTAGCGTTCCTTATCTTCTTCCTTCGGTTCCCGGTCAATATAAGGGGGCATCGGCATTTCGCCGATATCATCCAGAATCTTGTACAGTTCCTGATTGGGTCCGTCGAACAAAAATCGAATCGTCCGCCCACGCGATGTGGTATTATCAACCACTTCAGCCATCAATTCATCACTAAAATAAAGCTTGTTGCCGATTCGGATTTTACGCGCCGGTTCAACCAATACATCCCACAGCATATTTTCAGGCTGCAATTCACGCAACAAAAAGACTTCGATGTCAGCATCGGTTTTCTCTTTTTTCCCCTTCAGCCGCGCCGGGAATACTTTCGTATTATTATAGACAACCACATCCCCCTTGTTGAAATACTTATGGATGTCGGAAAACTTCTCATGGGAGATCGTTTTTTCCTCCCGGTTCAATACCATCAATTTCGAAGCATCTCTCGGTTCAACCGGCTCTTCCGGGACATTATAATGATCGATTTCAAACTTGAAGTCGGTAAGTTTCATTACTGAATACTTTTATTTTATACTGCTTGAATGGATATGAATGATTGCATGCTTTCTCATAAAAAGACAGAGCCTGCAAATATACCCTATTTTCCACGGGAGAACAAGATCCAATTCTCTATACGTATACACCCTGTCTTATATTATTTAATTCCCCAACCGTATAAAGTTCTGCCGGAATACCCTAACCTGAACCCCGATGCTTCAATTTCAAATAGTCCGGATAACTTTCAGGAATCGAAACTCTCGAATCGCAGCCATTCCGTATGGTAAAAAAATTTGTATTTGCCATTGTGAAAATATTTACTAATACCCGTTCATTGTGTATACTTTACCATAGGTTCTGTTCGTTGAACGCAAAAAGCATAAAGGCTATGAAAATGAAAAAAGCGATTCTTCTGTCACTGTTTCTGGCATTGGGGTTCTCTACCCTTGCTGAAGCCCAGTATCGCGAAAATCTCAATCAATCTTCCGACTATACGGGAGCGATCATCAAGAGTGACCGGTCTTCCCAATCCGGAGAGTGGATGGATATGCTGAACATGACGATGGGTCATTCTTACAGCATGACGTTCAGCAACCTCGGCGGACAGTTCCAGAACCTGAATGCTTATACGAACCATATGACGTTCGGACTGAGTGAAGATCTGACCGGCTACCTCGATGTATCTTTCCTTCACTCGCCATTTGGAAATTCGTTTATGAACGCGGGTTCGGGTTTTGACAACCTGGGATCCCGGATTATGATTGACCGAGCCCAGCTCGACTATCAAATTTCCCCGAATGCTAATTTATCCATTCAGTTTTCACAGCGGCCATACTACTATTCACCCTTCGGCTCTTATCCCGGATCCTTCAGCGGAAGAAATAATTTCGGATATTAAAACGAATGAATGCCTGACGTCAAACCTGAACAAGAGGGATTTGGTTTAAACGCTGCGATCGGATTTTTAAGTGTTTTGTTGGCAATTCTCCTTTTTGCGCTGGGAATGCGGGTGATCTACCCTCGTATCCAGAGTGATCGCGGGATGGCAGATCCCATTCTGATCAGTGAGGTTATTCAGCTTGAAGTACTGAACGGATGCGGCGTACCCGGACTGGCCAGCCAATTTACAACGACCCTTCGTGAATTCGGATTTGATGTCGTAGAATCCGGTAATTTTGACAATTTTGATATGAATGAATCTATTATAATTTCCAGAAACGGGAATATGGAAAGTGCCCGGAAAATTGCCCAGGCGCTGGGCATTCCGGAGGAACGGATCATCATTGAAAAATCTCCCGACTTTTATCTTGACGCAACCGTTGTGATCGGTTCCGACTATCAAACCTTAAATACAGATTAATATATGCCCATACAATCTGATACCGCCTCTGACCAATTCACAAGTTTGACAACTGAAAAAACAGCAGATTCAAATGCACTGATTGGAGCAATTACCGATGCTTTATTGGAAAAAAAAGCAAAAGAGGTCGTCCTGCTCGATGTAAGAGGACTCACCACCCTGACAGACTACTTTATCGTCTGCCATGGTACGTCCGAAACTCAAATCAAAGCCCTGGCAAATAGCGTTTTGGACAAAACGAGTGAGAAGCTCGGGGAAAAAGCCTGGAAACGGGAAGGACTCGATGCGCGGAGATGGATCATATTGGACTACGTAAATGTTGTGGTTCATATCTTTAATGAGGAAAAGCGAAATTTTTACGGAATTGAACGCATGTGGAATGATGCCGTACGTACTGAAATTGAAGATGAGGAATGAAATCCCTGTGGATATTTGGTTTGGGAGTCTGCTTTCTGTTCGGGCTGGTTACGTGCCGGTCGAGCGAACAATCCTCTTCTGAAGAACCAAGACCCTCTATGGATAACCTGCCAAACTTGGTTGACATTGAACGGCCCGCTTCGTCCGAAGAGGTCACCGAACAACGCGTATATGTAGAACACGTGGAATGGGAAGAGCGCGAAAAAACCCGCTATCTTCTGATCCGCGGAAATTTTCCCAATCCCTGTTGCCGCCTGGATAAGGTCATTCAATCGATCTCCGGCAACGAGATCCACCTCTCCCTGACGGCCTGGCAGCCGGCCGGCTCGATGTGCAGCCAGGTTCTCAAACCGTTCAGCTATCTGCACCGGCTGCCGGACTCCTTCGAACCCGCATCCAGTGATTCTCTCACAGTAACCGTCAACAACACTGAATTTAAACTTCAACAACCTTAACTAACCTGATTCGTTTTGCGAGTACTTGTCACAGAACCTATTATCTCTTCTTCCATTGAATTATTAGAACAGCATTTTGACGTCGAAGTCGGCGAACGCGGAACCTATGACCGGGAGAAAGCCATGGTAAAGGCTGCAGCCGAATATGACGCCATCCTGACCATGCTCTCTAACCCGGTGACCGAACGGGTCCTGAAAACCGGCAAGGAGAACCACTTGAAAATTGTCGCCGACTATGCCGTCGGTTACAACAATATCGACATCGATGCGGCTAAACGGCTGGGGATCCGAATCTCCAATACCCCGGACGTCCTCACCGATTCTACTGCCGAAATTGCCCTGGCACTGTTGCTTGCCGCAGCCCGGAAAACCACAGAGGCGGAAGGGTTTCTCCGCGAGCGGCAATTCGAAGGATGGGATCCCAACCAATTCCTGGGACTCGAACTCCACGGAGCTACGCTGGGGGTTGTGGGGATGGGAAGAATCGGAACAGCTCTTGCCCGCCGGGCCAAAGCGTGCGGGATGGAAATTCTCTACTACAACCGAAGCCGGGTGGACAAGAACCTTGAAAAAGAATTGGAGGCCACCTACGTGCCCGAACTGGATCGTATGCTCATGGAGGTCGATGCCCTTTCCATCCACTGTCCGCTGACTGATGAGACTCATCATCTGATTGATGAGGATAAAATCCTTTTGATGGAAGACCATGCCATCCTTGTCAATACGGCGAGGGGTCCCATCGTAGACGAAGCCGCCCTGGCAAAAGCCCTTCACCGCGGTCAGCTTGGCGGCGCCGGACTGGATGTCTACGAAGACGAACCTAAAGTTCACCCGGACCTGTTAACCGCTCCCAATGCCGTATTATTCCCGCATATCGGCAGTGCTACACTCAAATCCCGCAAGGGAATGGGAGATCTGGCGGCCCATGCCATCATCGGGGTACTCAACGGTGAGGAGAGTTCCGTCCCGAACCTGGTGGTATAGAGCCATGTGTCAATGAACAGTGGTCAGCGTGTCATCCGCCGGCCGGTGGAAATGTGTCAGTGATCAAAAATTCCACTTTAGTGAAGCGGCCGCTACGTTCCCGGCATTTTGGAATACGGACTCTTCACTCCCGATAAAGAGTTGGGTTAACACGTTCAGGTCCAGATCCTGCAAGACGGACCAGGTAACGGAAGGGGAAATAAAAACCGCCGTTTCATCCGGATAATAAATCATAGCCAGTGATCCATTTAAAATGGGTGAAAAAGGGTAGGAGCCATTCGCCGTAAACTGAAACCGGGAGAAAGAGGGATTATCGGCTGCCGGGGGTTCTCCGGTCAATACGAACTGTTCACGTCCGCCTTTTTGATTATATAGAGCTTCTACAACCAGGAACAGGCTATTATCAAACATATGGTCGATCGAGACGGCCGTAACAATATTGGATTCCCGGCTCTCCCCGTTCTCTTTCAAATCCGAGAAGAACATTACCTCCCCCTTGAAACCGGTCATGGAGATACTCCCTGCCCAGCCTCCGCCAACCGCCAGGCGGTTACGGTAATAGCCGCCCAGAAACTGCAGATCATAGCCATCCGTATTAAACGCGTACATGAGAGCGGCAACCGACTGATCAAAATCCCGGTCAGGCCGCATGGCGAATTCCCACCGTGAAAACGGGCCGGTAAACCGCTGAATCCGGATCGCATCGGATCCCGGACGTTCCGGATAGTCAAAGTCATAAAAGGAATAGATATTAAACAGGTCGTTTGGATTTGTGACCATATTGATTCCCCAGTTGATCCGCTGCCTCCCGATCCGGACCGACCAGCCGGAGGTGGCCCACTCCAGGTTCAGCCGGTCCGTATTGTAATGCAGCAACCAGGAATCCCGCTCGGCCATCATCCATGAAAGGTTCACCAACCCGTCTTCTGCCGACTCTTGAATGGCATCGGCATAGAAAGGAAGATCCCGAACAAGATCACCGGCAAAAAAGCGGGTACGCATCTGCCAGTTGAAAGTCCAGTCGGACGCAACATCCCAGCGAATATTCAGGCGGTTTTGCAGTCGGTATTCCCAAAATGAACGGCTCCCGACCGGCGGAGGCAGTTCTGCATTCATCCAGACCGGCATGGCCTGCACATATCCGCTAACCTGAAGATCATCCAAAAGTTGAGCCCGGGCGTCCCGGACCGTCACTAAAACTGCGAGATAAAGAACGGCCCATACCAGAAGTCGACGTATCTTCATTTTCTTGTTTAGTTTATAATCGATCTTTTTGGAATTCAAGGGTCCTTCGAGCGGACGGGACACCCGGCTCTTCATCGACTCTCACAGCCCAGGTCATCAACATCTTGCCAATCAACTTATGAGGTACTAAACGGGTGACAACGGATGTCCGATCTTTTTAAACTGTCTGAATTTCATCCTCATCGATCGCCCCGTCTACCATCGTGATTACCCTTCGTGCACGGTCGATCACTCGCTGGTCATGCGTGGAAAAGATGAACGTCACATTTTCTTCCCGGTTCATCTTTTCCATCAGGTCGAGGAGATTCATGGCAGAGGCTGTATCCAGGTTGGCCGTCGGTTCGTCTGCAAGAATAAATTTTGGCCGGGATGCGAGGGCCCGTGCTACCGCAACACGTTGCTGTTCACCTCCTGAAAGTTGTTTCGGCCTTGAATTTACTTTCTTTTCGAGTCCGACGGCCTGAAGAAGTTCCATCGTTCTCTCCTTCATCTCCTGTTTGTTGCGTTTTTGCAGCAGCATAATAAACGAAACATTTTCATAAGCCGTGAAGACCGGGATCAGATTATACGCCTGGAAGACAAAACCGATATTGTTCAACCTAAAATCAATCAGTTTCCGGTCCGGCATCCCGGTAATTTGCGTGTCATCAATCCTCACATATCCCTCGGAAGGCACATCGAGTCCCCCGATCATATTCAGCAGGGTGGTTTTCCCGGAACCGGACGGTCCCCTTACAGTAGTAAACTCCCCTTCTTCAAACTCCAAGTTCACATCCCTTAAGGCGTGGACCGGAACCGTTTCCGGATTATAAACTTTAGAAAGATGATGTGTGGTGATGATCGGCATAGGTTCAGTGTGTCAGTATACCAGTTTTGAGATTTACAGCTTTACAGTGAACAGGATGTCATTATTTGGTTTTGGCCCATGGATATTGAGATCTTTGTGCTTTAACTGCCACTAACCGATACTTCAGTATATCGACAAATTCCAATCAGCGTTCGGAACAGTGAAAGTATATGAATGGCTAAAAGATTTTGGCACACTGACACACTGTGGCCCTGACAAACTGTAATCATTTTTCCTTTACGACTTCTGCCGGGTTGACTCTCAATGCCTTGATGGCCGGGTACACTGCAGCCAAAATGGCTGTTACGATGACCAAAATCGTAACCACAACAAAATCATTCGACGTCACAAACGGGTAGATCACTGGATCGTACCCGAATTCAGCCAGGGATTCGCCGCCGACAGCCGAAAAATCCAGGCCATTCTCTTCCAAATAATCGACGCTGTAATACGCCAGTATCATTCCAGCGGCCGCCCCTGTCAACGTCAGTATAATAGATTCAAACATAATCATCGTAAACACCCGCAGTTTATTCATTCCGATAGCAAGCAACATGCCCAGCTCGCGCATCCGTTCAAAAATGGCCATCAGCATAGTATTGAGAATCCCGAAGGCCAGTGCAAACATGATCACGATCATCACATAAACCGTCATTGAGTTTCCGAAATCCGTCAGATATCTGAGTTCGGGTGAGAGTTCATACCAGGTTTCGGCCCCTATTCCTTCGAATTGCCGGTTCAAATCTGCGGCAATGTCATCACTAAGTTCTTCATCATACAAAATCATTGCAATTTCATGAAAAATCGTTCTTCCGGCAATCAGCGTACTCAGATCTTCTGATCTGACAAACACATTCCCCTCATCAAAAGGACCCGATGCCGACCGGTAGATCCCCGTAATGTTAAAGGCCCCGGAGGTCAGTTCCTGATCGAGATCCTGAAATGTCAATACGATCCGGTTTCCGATTTCGACATTCAGTTTATCGGCGAGGCGCCGGCCGAGCAAGACTGGATTGCGGGTTTCACTATCCAGGTATTCTCCCTCAACCAGATTTTCGTGAAACGTGGTCGTCTGCCGCTCCCTGTCGGTCAGAACCCCGCGTATTTGTACGCCTGATGTGGTCAGAGGCGACTGGATCATCCCATCCACCAGAGTCCTCCCGGTAAAGTTGTGAACCCGTTCGTCGTTTTCAAGAAAGTTGAAAATCTCATCCGCCGGTTCAATGAACATGTCGGGTTCTCTCTCTGTAAGAAATTCCGGGTGATGAACCTGGGCGTGGGTAAGTTGTTCCTGGATCATATTGACAAATCGCTGTTCCAGCATCCCATTTGTAATGGACGAAACTGTGATTCCAGCCCACAGGCCCGCAATAATAGCCCCCAACAACACCCCGCTGCGGGCAGGGTGACGCCAAATATTACGCCAGGATATGGATAAGAGAATGTTCATTGAATACAGTTTGGCAGGGGTTCAGTGTGTCAGTGTATCAGTGTGTCAGCTTTTTGATTTACGGTTTTACAGTAAACAGGATGTCGTTATTTAGTTTTAATCATGGATTTTGAGATTTTTGTGTTTTATCTGACACTAACCGGTGTAACAGTACATCAGGGATTTCCACAGCGTTCGGGACCATAAAATTGAATGTGAGCAGTCAAGGGCGTTTGACACACTGTTCACTGGCACACTGTTTTCTGTTATTTCCTTGCTGCATCGATAATATTTAGTCTTAATATTTTGAGTGACGGATAAAAGCAGATGACTGTCGTGATCAAAAAGATAATCATGCCCTGCCAGAGAAAGATATCCGGAGCAATGGCGGCCGGTAGGATGGGCTCCATTCCATAGTCCATCATCACTTCAGCACCGTCTCCTGAAAATTCAATCGGATTTACTTTAAAATACAATAGAATAAAGAAGCCCAGCACATACCCCGACAGGAGTCCGAGAATACTGATCAAGAACGTTTCGATAAATACAACCAGGGCTAATTTTAACCGGTGCATCCCGACCGAAAGAAGGATCCCGAATTCACGGTACCGTTCGAGGGTCATAGTAAGGATGGTTCCGAATATTCCGAACCCGATCACCACATAAAGTATAAGCATCAAAAAACGGGAACTCGCCCGGTCGAACTCGATGGCATCCAGCAGATCCGGTATAAGCTCCTGCCAGGTAAATACCCGGAACTCATCATCTTTCAGTTCGGATTGCAATGCACTCGCTACACCGCCGGCCGATCGGGGCTCGGCGGGGTTGACAAGCAGGGTGGTGATATGATTTTCTGCCGAGAGCAGCCATTGGGCATCCTGCAGGGAAAGATAAACCATCTGATTATTCATCTCTCTGACCGGATGCTCCATCAGTCCGGCAACTTCGAACTTCCCGGCAGCCGTCATGCCGAAGCGTCCCTGCCCAAGCAATACAAGGGAGTCGCCCACTGCAATATCCAGCCTTCCGGCCAGGCCTGCTCCCAGAACGGCCGTACCGTCGCCCGGCTCGAAAAACCGGCCTTCCGAGAGACGGTCTTTCAATTCGTTCAGCCGATGCTCGGCGTCGAGATTAATCCCCAATACAAGGGCTCCGCGTGTCTGCTCCACGCCGGCGGCCAGCATAAAGGCTTCCATCCGGGGGATGATTAGATCGATCCGGGAATCGGTTTCCCTGACCCGCTCGGAGAATGCCTCATCAAAATGGAAGGAGTTATCGAGTGAGGGCTCCTCTTTATACCGGTAATCCTGGACCTGGATATACCCCGTATGAAAACGCGTCATATTTTCAATCAGCATATCGTGCGATCCCCGTTCAATCGATTCCAGGAACAGGGCACAGACCACTGCAAACATAATCGACGAGACCGTGATGAGCGTCCGCCGATGATTCCTCCATAAATTTCGCCAGGCCAGCTTTAAGTACATGGATTCAGTGTCTCAGTGTGTCAGTGTGTCAGTGATACAGATGGTTTTAACACATCGATATCTCAATAATTGAATCTGTAAGGTTATTCGATTTGACAGATCATAAACATGTAACACTAAAATTTATGATGTATTGGTTCATATTGATGAATAACAATTTGTATAAAAAATCTTACGCGTTTGCGATTCGAATTGTCAGGTCATACCAATTTCTAAGTGATGAAAAAAGAGAGTTTATTTTATCAAAACAACTTCTAAAAAGCGGAACCAGCATCGGGGCAAATATTGCAGAGGCAAACGGTGCGATTTCAAAAGCTGACTTTTCATTAAAGCTTTCTATTTCATACAAGGAATGTCTCGAGACGAAATACTGGCTATCCCTTTTAAAAGACACAGATTTCATTGACGAACAATTATTCGAAAGTATGTTTACAGATGCAGATGAATTAGCAATGATTCTATTTACCATTATCAATAAAACCAGAAATCGAGACTATAAATGACACACTGTTCACTGTATCACTGACACACTGTAAAAACTGTTACCTAATTCGTCGCATGTTTTGTTGGGTAAAGAAAGATGCATCCAGGTCGACATTGAAATCCAGGGTATTGTAGGTCATAATGGTGTGCTGATTGGGTTTATCAGCCGGTGTCAATACCATTCGGCTTGGGACCTGTCTGTTATCAAATTCCCGTATCTCCTCAAATTCAATGGTGTTGGCGATTTCATCCTGTTGGTCATAATTTTCCACCCGGAGTTGAAGATACTCTTTCTGGTCTACCCAAATTAGCACTTTTCCCCAAACAACGGGGGTATCCGGTTTCGGAATCAGCTACAACACCCATGTATTCCGTCCCCGATATTCCTCCTCCCGGAGGATCCGGTGTTCATAATCCTCAACCGTTGAACTCTCCCGAACCAGGTCATCGTTGGTAAAATCGGATCCCATCCAAGATTGCGACATCATCGAAGGCGGCATCTTGATGGTACGATCGATCGTGGGGACATAGTTCCAGATCTCGTTATCCCGTTTCAGGTAGGTTGTCCCCTGATCACGTGCCGGGGCCGTGATCAGAATCAGGGAGTAATCGTCTCCCAGGGCCCAGGATCTCATGGACACATTACGCGTATATCGGGGGCGTTCAATCGTCATGGTCATTTCCGCGTAAGTAGACTCGCCCCGCATGGTTTCTTCCATTCGCTCGATAATCTGTGTCGCATCCTGTGAGATACCGGCTGTGGAAAAAACAAAAGTAAGGACCAGGGTCAACAGAATTGAAATTGTTGATTTCATAAGTTTGTACAGTTTGAAACCGTAAGGAGATGGTTTAGCAGGCCCTGGATGGTAAACACCTTAACTGACCATCCAATTCGATTTCCAGGGGATGAATTATTTCTAAGCCTTATCATTTCATTTGTTCAGATGATTTTGGAATTTTTTATCAGCCGATGCCAAACCTTACAGTCAACAAACTTATGATAAGGTTCACCATTCAATCTGTTTCATTCAGTTAATCTACAGAGTTCCCACGTTTGAACCCCGGATTTATTCCGGAGTCCCCGGGTTTCCGTTGCTTTCATCCCGATCGCTATCACTCTCTTCGTCTTTCCGGCGGGAAAGCTGTCCGATACGCCGGGCGAGCGGGCCTCGTTCCTTTCGCATTTTCGAAGGAACACTTCCCAGTAGAAAGCCCAGGGGTTTCATCGCTTCAAATTCATCAAACACGACCTTTAAAACTGCCCCCAGCGGGATAAAAAGAATCATCCCTACCAACCCCCAGATTTGCGCGCCGATAAATAAAAGCAACAACGTTACAAGTGCATTCATCCTGATTTGTCCCCCTACGATCACGGGGGTAAAGAGGTTGCTTTCAAATAGCTGGATGACATAAAAACTGGCGAGAATAATCAGCGGATAGAGAAGTGAATCCATCATCAGCAGAGCATACAGAGCCGGCAGGAAAGAGCCGAGAATCGGGCCGACAAACGGAATCACGTTCAACATTGCTGCAAAGACTCCGAAAAAGATAGCATGTTCCACACCGATCGAAAGCAAGACGACTGAATTAATCACCGCCAGGATGAAAATCACAATGAGAATTCCATTGATATAAAAAAAGACTACCGAGCTGATCCGTTCCACGATCCTTCGGATTCGCTGTAAAGCCTCGTCACTCTTCCGCCCAAATGCCTGCAAGACAAATTCTTTTAGAAAATCCCGGAACAGCAGCAAGAGAAAAACAAAGACTGGTACCAGGAAAATAGCCGTTAAAATCGATGCCATTCCGGCAAGCCTTCGGGTCAGCTCTCCCGCATTGTCGCGGATGAAATCGAACAGCGTCTGGTCAATCGTATCCAGTCGTATTACATTTTCCATGCCAAACCATGTAACCAAAAAGCCTTCCAGGTCTTCAAAAAGTTCAGAAAGCCGCCGCTCAAATTCCGAGGCATCTGCCACAAAAGCCGTAAGCTGGGTGTAGAGGAAAAATCCTATTCCCGCCATAAACAACAGGGCAATCAGAATTGCAAGCAAGGCAGCGAGAAACCGTGGGATTTTAAACCTCTCCAATCCGTCGCACAAGGGTGTGAGCATGATCGAAAAGAAGAGAGAAAAAAGAACGGGAACCAACAGGGCCTTTCCAACAATCATGACATATATCGTCAGAATCAGGGCCGCCAGGCCAAACGTATATTTCACATACCAGGGATAATCATTTTCCATCAGCCGGTCTGTTGATTGACGATATAAGTTAAATAAGAATACAAAAATCCATTATCATATGCAGGCGATGGGCCCCTACCACCGGAGACTGACTTCATCAGCATTTGCAACCTTTTTTACTCAAAAAACGGATATTTAAATCATAAATAGAAGTTTTAAAACTGGATTTTAAATGGCTTTTGTCCTGAATCACAAACGGACAGGATCCAACCTCCAAAAGGTATTACTTTCATGCCTGTTACGTGAAAATTACGCATGAGTTCCGAAATATTGTCCCGAAATAAATTAACTGTATACTGGTCGGTAGCTCTGCTCATCCTGTCCTTATGGATTGTGGCTATGTATAGGTTGCAATGGTGGGAGATGTTCAACGAAACCTGGCCTTTATCCCTTACCATGATATTCGGGTCCTTTATCGCAGGTGCTACGGCTGAAGGCGGAGGAGCCGTAGCTTTTCCCGTCTTCACCAAAATGTTTGGCATCGACCCCGGCGAAGCGAAGATTTTTTCTTTCATGATCCAGTCGTTTGGGATGACGATGGCCGGCCTGGTGATTTATCTGAGGGGGATAAGGGTTCTTTGGAATGTGATAGGTACAGCCCTGTCATCAGGAATTGCCGGCCTTGCAGTTGGAGAGCTTTATATGACACTTCCCGACCCGTATCCCAAACTTGTATTCACTATGACCGCAGGAGTTTTCGGAGCTTTCCTGGTCTTTAACAGGTGGTGGATCAACCTGGAACCGAGAGAGTCCTTGCGTATGACCCGTTTGAACGTCAGCATTCCAATTATTCTTACGGGTTTCATTGGCGGGTTGATCTCTTCTGTAGTAGGAGTGGGCCTGGATATGATGATTTTTATCATACTCACACTCCTATACGGTATCAATGAAAAAGTAAGCACCCCCACTACTGTGGTATTAATGGGATTGTTATCTGTAGCGGGGTTTATCTGGCACCTTCAAATATCCGGAGAAATTACCACTGAAATTTGGCGTTACTGGATGAGTTGTGTACCCGTCGTCATATTTGGTGCCCCCTTGGGAGCCTGGGCCTGTGACAAAATTAAAAGAGACCATCTGATTTGGCTATTGGTCTTTTTAATATCGATTGAACTGATCACGACCGTATGGCTGATTCCCCTCAACTGGACACAGGGGATGATTCTGTTGATTACCCTTGTGGCAAGTGCCACAATCTATATGCTGATGCTCAAAGGCCGCAAGCCCTTTTTGGATTAAAAGCCTCTGAAAATTTCTCTTCAAGCCGATTTGAGCCCGTCACAATTCATAAACCGAATCTTGCAGCTTCTCCCCCTCCTGATCTCTCACGGCAAAACTGAACCCATCCTGTAGCGCATAGGCGCCGATTTCTCCCTCCCGGCTCAATGCCAGAAATCCGGCTTGTAAATCCGTCCGGCCGGGATTATGTTTGATAATCCTTCGAACGGCCTCCCGGCACGCTTCTTGCGGCCGGTATCCCTGCCTCATCAGCTCCACAACCAAATGGCATCCTGCAACCCGGATGATCTCCTCACCGTGTCCGGTAGCTGTAGCGGCCCCGGCTTCATTGTCCACAAACAGGGCGGATCCGATCAGCGGAGAATCTCCGACCCGTCCATGCATCTTGAACGCCAGGCCGCTGGTCGAACAGGCCCCGGCAAGATTCCCCTCTGCATCCACTGCCAGCATTCCAATGGTATCGTGATTTTCAATATTCGGCATGAGCTTGTACTCAGACTCTTTCATCCATTCCTGCCAGGCTTTCCGGGAGTTATCCGTCAGCAGCTCCTCACGTTCAAATCCCTGATCCAAGGCAAACCGGAGGGCTCCTTCTCCAACGAGCATGATATGGGGAGACTCCTCCATCACCTTCCGGGCTACGGAAACCGGATGTTTGATCTGTTGGAGAAAAGCCACCGAGCCACAGCGGCCGTCTCCTTTCATAATACTGGCATCGAGAGTGACATGCCCCTCCCGGTCAGGAAAACCACCGTACCCGACTGACTGGTTCGAGGGGTCCGCCTCCGGAACGCGAACACCCGCCTCTACGGCATCCAGGGCAGAACCGCCCTCCTGCAAAATTTCCCAAGCCGCCCGGTTGGCCTCCACGCCAAAATTCCACGTAGAAATCACAACCGGGGTGGTTTTCAAAAGGGTTGGAGTTGAGTGAATATTCAGCCGGGTGACAGGGAGGAGTCCGCCGAAAGCAGCGGTTCTGAGAAAATTTTTTCGATTCATCATGGTGTTAGTATAACAGGTTCAGGATGATTTTGAATATCGAACAAACAATATTAAAAGTCGAACAGGGTTTGTATCATTCAACCATGACCTATCTATCTACAGAAAACCTCTCCAAAAGCTTTGGGCCCGACATGCTGTTCGAAGGCTTGTCGTTCGGAATTTCCCGGGGCGACAAAACCGCCCTGATCGCCCGGAATGGAGCCGGTAAATCAACGTTACTGAGAATCCTGGCCGGCAAAGAACCGGCGGACGATGGGGAGGTAATGATCCGTAACGGGGTCCGGGTCGGAATCCTCGAACAGGAACCGGAACTGGATGAGAATCTGACCATCAACGAGTTTATTTCGCAGGGTAACTCGGAGATGCTGCAAATCGTCCGGGAATACGAAAGGGCTGCAGAGGCCCAGGCCAAGGACTTTAATGCCGAGACACAGAAAGCCTTTGAGAAGGCCACTGCAGCTATGGACACTGCCGGAGCATGGGATTATGAGCAACGCCTGAAACAGATCCTGGGGATCTTAAATATCCACGAGCTGGATCAACCCATCGAGACCCTCTCCGGAGGCGAGCGAAAACGGGTAGCCCTTGCCTTTGTCCTGCTCGATAACCCCGGCCTTCTGATCCTGGACGAGCCGACCAACCACCTCGATCTTGATATGATCGAGTGGCTGGAGTCGTATTTGAAGAGAGCGAATATAACCCTGTTGATGGTCACGCACGACCGCTACTTTCTCGACCGGGTCTGTAATCACATCCTGGAGCTTGACGGGAGCGATCTCTACCACCACAAGGGAAATTACGAATATTTTCTGCAAAAAAGAGCCGAGCGCAAGGAAGTGGAACAAACGCAACGGGAAAAGGCCGGCCAGCTTCTGAAAAAAGAACTTGAATGGATGAGGCGGGGACCCAAGGCACGAACCACCAAATCGAAATCCCGCATCAAGGATTTCTACAAAACCAAAAAGCAGGCCGAAGATCCGACGTCAGACCCCGAGCTCCAGCTCGACAGCAACATGGCTCGTTTGGGTAAAAAGATTGTCAACGTCAAACAGGTCTCCAAGCAATACAACGACCAGGTCATCCTGGAGGATTTCAGTTACTCGTTCAGCCGGGGGGAACGCATCGGGATCATCGGAAAAAACGGGGTTGGCAAGAGCACATTTCTAAAAATCCTGACCGGGCAGGAACCTGTCGATTCGGGTGAGGTGATCACGGGAGAGACGATTGTATTCGGACACTATCGCCAGGAGGGAATTGACATCGATGAAGACCAGCGGGCCATCGATATTCTGAGGGAAGTAGCCGAAGTCATAGAACTTGCAGACGGCAAGAAGATCTCCGCCTCACAGTTTCTCGAACACTTCATGTTCACGTCCGATATGCAATATACTTTTGCCTCCAAGCTCAGTGGGGGTGAAAAACGCCGCCTGGGGCTGATGATGACCCTGATTCAAAATCCCAATTTTCTGATTCTTGACGAACCCACCAACGACCTGGACCTGGTGACTCTCCAGAAGCTTGAAGAGTTCCTGTTGAACTTCGACGGGTGCCTGATTTTAGTCTCCCACGACCGATTCTTCATGGATAAGCTGGTCGACCACTATTTTGTCTTCGAAGGAGACGGACAGATCCGGGACCACCACGGGACGTACGATGAGTACCGGCAGATGAAAGCCGAAGAAGAGCTGGAGCGAAAACGTGAAAAACGGGCAAAAGAAACACCGGGCGAGACGAAACCGCCCCCCTCCAAACCCAATAAATCCCAAAAGGGCTTAACCTATGCCGAAGAGAAGGAAGCCCAAAAACTGGAAAAGGAAATCACCCGGCTGGAAGAAGAGAAATCCAGGGTCGGGCAGGAGATGAACCGGATCGATCTGGATTACGAGGAACTACAAGAAAAATCCGTCAGATACGGAGAGCTCGAGGAACAGATTGAGGAAAAAACCATGCAGTGGCTGGAGCTTGCGGAATGATTCCACAATACTATTGTGCACTCCAATTCCTCCGGTGGTCAGGCTGCTCCTTGGCTGGTGGTTTCTCATCCTTATTGCCGGATGTGATGGAGAGCCGTCCGGTTCCCAGCCGGATCCTGCGCCCGATCCCAACCCAACTACCCCGGCTCAGGGGAGCATGGAACAATACCGATCTTTGACGGAGCGCATTTTGACATACAATCGCCTTATCAGGAAACCGGGGGGATACATCTCAACCGTGCAGGGGAAACAGGGTTCAACAATCCGCTCATGAATCTCTATTATGCACAATGAGAGGTCAAAACAAATGCGGCTTAACTCGTATCCTTCATTGCTCCCTTTCCGTCAGCAATTCATAAAGCCTCACGTTTAAAAACAGATTCTCCCGCCCTACCTGTTTGCTTTTCAGGATGCCGGCCTCCTCCAGTTCTCGCAGGTATTCGGCGGCGGTTTGACGCTTCACAATTCCGCGATCTACCAGGTGTTTCACCTTGCAGTAGGGTTGTTCAAACAGCAGCTCGATCAGTTCTTTCGAGTAGACCCGGCCCGGTAACTTCTCCCTGGCCAGTTTCACGGTTTCGTCGAGCAAACTCAGGATTTGTCCGACATGTCGATGAATTCGATAGGTTTCTATACTATGTCGAGATATACATAATTTATCGACATATCTAAAAAACCTGTCGATGGCCTGAGCACACTGTTCTTTCGATTTTGAAAAATAATGTGTAAATTGAAAATATTAATTTCAATTTACACAAATGAAATCCTACTATCCAAGGATATTGGAAGAAACGGTCAGGAAATCCTTGACTCAAAATCCTGTAACCGCTGTATTAGGACCAAGGCAGTGCGGTAAATCTACCTTGGTTAAAAAGATAACAGAGGATAGAAAGGATGTGCTCTATCTGGACTTGGAACGTCCTTCAGACCTGATGAAGCTTGAAGATCCCGAGTGGTTCTTGCAATCACAATCCGGGAAATTGGTCTGTCTGGACGAAATTCAGAAGAAACCTGAACTCTTCCCGGTACTCAGAAGCCTGATAGATGAAGACCGAAGACCCGGTGCCTTTCTCATTCTTGGATCTGCTTCGCGTGATTTGATCAGGCAAAGTTCGGAGTCGCTCGCCGGCAGAATCTCGTATAAAAAATTATCGCCTTTTTTATGGGAAGAGATCCAATCTGAGATGGCCATTGAGCAATATCTCAACCTGGGAGGATTTCCACGTTCGGTGCTTGCCGGAAGTAATGAAGCATCGTATGAATGGCGGGTTGATTTTATCTCCACTTTTTTAGAGCGGGATCTGTTGCAGTTTGCCGGGTTCTCATCCTCCACCATGAGACGGCTCTGGCAGATGCTTGCACACAGCAACGGACAAATCCTGAATTTGAGCAAGATCGGTGAATCGCTGGGGGTAAGCCACACCACGGTCAGAAACTATGTGGACCTGCTTGAGGGTACATTTATGGTAACTCAATTAGGTCCCTGGAGCGGCAATACTCTTAAGCGACTGGTTAAAACTCCAAAAGTCTATCTGACCGACACGGGAATTGTAGCTGCGCTTTTGCAATTACAAAATTTCGAACAAATTGCAGGACATCCTGTTTTCGGGTCATTATGGGAGGCGGCTGTGTTGTTGAATGTAAGGGAACGATTTCCGGATGTGGATTTTTCATACTACCAGTCCAGCCATGGGCATGAAATCGATCTCCTGCTAACTCATCAAAACCTGACCATCGCCATCGAATGCAAGGCAACCGTAGCTCCTTCCCTGACCGAGGGGTTCTATAAAGCAGCAGCGGATGTGAAACCGGACAGAGTATTCATTGCATCTCCGGTTGACCATAGCTATTCAATGAAGAAAAACATCGAAGTCGTTTCGATATCCTCACTGATCAGGCATCTTCAAGAATTTGTGTTTTAGTGATAAGATTTGTTCAAACCGGGTTCAACAATCCGCTCATGAATCTCGAATATGGGCGATGAGAGATCAAAACAAGGCCAACTGAATTCGAGCCCTCCGATTATTCCCTGTCCATCAGTATCTCATAAAATCACACACTCAAGTACAAGTTATTCGATATTCATCGCTATAAACTTCTCAAACATCGGGGTTATCCGTACCTGGTCGGGATAAGCATCGGGGTGTTCCTGGTGAACGGGGAATTTCGATCGGATAAGGCACAAAAACGATAAACAGGAT
>JBBDNC010000105.1:0-3791 GCA_040877875.1 Balneolaceae bacterium
TGTCTCACCCGAGGCCTTCAGGCGTACATCAGCAGTATGCGGCTTAAATTCAATGGATGGTGACATGCCGTTATGAGCCTTTCGTTCTTCGTTTTCCCAAAAAGAAAAATCCATACACTACTCAGCAAATGGTTGTGCCCATCGAGTGCTCGAAATTACTTTCAGTGCAGTTACTGTAACCAAAATCAATCCCATGCCAAAGATTTGTACGCCGACCAGGTGTTGATTCAAAACCACGACACCGAATAGCGAAGCGGTTACCGGTTCGACCATTGCCACAATTGAGGCAACAGTCGGTTCGGAATGATTCAGGCCGACGATATAGAGAATAAAGGACAATCCTGCGCCAAGCACCCCCAGTAGTGCGAACAGGGGCCAACTTGGTGTGTTCAGCACTGCCACGGTCTGGCCGGCATCACTAGGCCAGATGAGTACGGTGGCCAGTACCGCGAACGCAATGACGAGAATCGCCTGTGGGCTGCCGTGTGGTGCTGCATACTTGAAGCCAAAAATGAATACCGCATAAGACAGGCCTGAAAGCAGTCCGGCGCCGATTCCAATCAGTGATACGCCGCCGGTCCCTGTCTCATAAATACGTGTAAGCAGCACGATGCCAAGCATTACCATAACGATCGCGGCCCACTTAAGCGGAGTGGGCCTTTCCAGCTTGAATGTGAAGGAGACGAGATAAACAAACACCGGTGCACAGTACATCAGTGTCACTGCCACTGCGACACTGCCCTCCGCAATACTCACAAAATAGAAAGCGAAGTTGCCAGCTACCCCGAGGCCGGCAATCGCCGACCAGAACCATAATCGCCGATTTGCCAATCCGCTTCCGCGCGGACGCAACATTAGCCAAACGAGAACAAATAACAGCCCGATCGCGCCCCGATAGAACGACACCACGAACGCGTCCCAGCCGTTGGCCATGAGAATCCCGCCGATCCCGCCCGATAACCCCCAGCATAGTGCCGCCAGTGCTACGAATGCCGTACTCATATTCTTCATTTGTCTCCACTAACTAAACGCAAACGCGACCAATTGATTTGAAGGGTTATGTTTAATCGCTGAGTCCCAATGAAATGACTACGTTTCCGGTTTTTTGTCCTGTATGAACATATTGAAAAGCTTCAGGAATCTCTTCAAAGTTATATTGTCGGTCTATGACAGGTTTAAACTTACCCGATTCGGCCAAACCTCTGAGATAATGAATCATTTCCTTGTCAATTGCCGGAATTGGAAACAGAACTTTCCTGCCCCCGAATATCGGGGTGATAAGTGCGAGGAAGGGGTTTTGGGACATAAATCCAAGATCGGTCGACATGTAGATCCCTCTTTCTTTAAGCAACGGTTGGTGTATCGGGGATCTCATTTTCAAATGTTGATATGTTTTTTTCTGCAGAAGGTGATTTTCTTTTTTCCACATTTGAGGATTGTAAAACCAATTCTGAGAGCTGCCGGACGGTATTGGCAACTTCGGCTTTGTGTTTTTCAACGGACCGTTTAGTAAAGTGTCGCATTAGCGGATAGCTGAACAATGAGAGTGCTATTCCGGCGGTTATACCGAGCCATTCCATACCAAATATTATGGAGCTGCTAACTCCTCCGACCACGCCAAATAGAACAGCGAACGGGAGAACTAAATAGAGGTGATGGGTCGCGTTGTCCCACTCCATTCCAAAGATTTGGCGCTTGCTTACCCGGATCCGAAATCTTTCACCTCGGTGCTGCAAGAGTACACGGGTTGAATAGATCCCTACTTCTGTTTTATAATTCCACTCCGTTGTACTGGATGTTCTCTTTACTTTCGCTTTCCCCTCGTGGGTTCCCCAAAGATTTTCCCACCAATTCAGCTCATCCGTGGTTCCATAGATATGGTTTAGTTCTGTGACGAGTACATCCATTGTTTCTCTGTCCGGCCGGTGGTCCAGCCAGATTTCAGTTGTGATTTTATCACGATTTACCTGAACCTTTTCTGCTACATCAGATAAAGTTGAATCCAATTCGGAAGCAGCTTGCTCTATGAATTTGGGATCGAGCCCTGCCTCGGATGCAACCTTTTTAATTTCATCGATCGACAATCCATTCTCTCGGCTTCGGCCTGATACAGACCGCTCAGCCTCAAGCTCAGCAGCCCGTTTGATCAATATTTGAACTTCATCTTCAGAAAATATTCGGTTGACCATGTAGAAAAACTATAGGTTATACTTTAAATCAGATTACATAAAATATTCAATCTAATAAAACCATACGCTTTCATCGTACTTTAGTTACGATATGAATGTAATCGAGTGTAAATATTAATCCCAAATTGAATGGGTAACGGTTATTTATTTTTGCAATTTGTCTATTTTGTTGAACGCATACAACTAATCAAAAACAATCTGCTGATTTTATTTAGTGCTATAACGGCGTGGCATTTAAGCGACTGGGCTATAATGTACTACAGGATCCTCAACGATACCAGTCGCTTAATGCTTGTTATAGCTCAACCCTCTGGTAACATTTGAGGATTCCACACGATTTCCCAGAGATGTTGATCTGGATCTTGGAAATAACCCGCATAACCACCCCAAAATGTCTCTTGAGCTACTTTTATAATAACTGCACCGGCTTTTTCCGCTTGATTCATTACGGTATCTACTTCCGACTTGGAGGAAACATTATGTCCAAGTGAAAATTCGGTTGAACTTGGTTTATCAACGGGGAGCCCGGAGTCATGGGCAAGGCTTTCGCGGGTCCAGATTGCCAACCTGACTCCACTTTGTAATTCAAAAAAAGCAACAGCTCCATGATCAAATTTCTCGCCAACAATACCATCCGTTTTTAAACCAAGTCCGTCTCGATAAAACCGTAAAGATCGCTCCAAGTCATCAACACCGATTGTAATAACTGTAATACGCGATTTCATATTCTGATCTTGTTATGCCCACATTCCCGATGCTTTTAGAATGAAAACAAACTTACATTCCAAAAACATACTTTACCCTCGCGGCCAGTACATCATAATCACCACACCAACCAATGCAAAACCGGCTCCAATCAGGTCGAACTTATCGGGTTCGATGCCATCTACTTTCCATCCCCAAAGCAGGGATAACACGATGAAGACTCCGCCATAAGCGGCGAAAACTCTGCCAAAATGAGCCGGTTGCAAGGTGGATAAAACCCATAAAGCGCGAGAAGTATCATCCCGCACATTCCGTAGAGCCAGCTTTTACTGTCGCGTAGCCACAACCATACGAGATAGCCGCCGCCAATTCCCAAAAGACCCATTAAAAAAATGATGGGTATTCACACCAAAAAAAATTATTCGATCACTTTGTAAATAATTAAACATGTTATATACCATCGTTTTTTTCATTATCGCCATCGCGTCTTTTGTATTTGCAATGCTCGGGTTAGACGGTGGCATGGTATACGTGCCGGTACTTAATTGGGCGGGCTTTGACATGGTGAAAGTAGCAATACCTTTGGGTCTGTTGTTGAACGGTTTGAATACAGCCCTGGTGTTGATCCCCCTTTGCCCGCGCAAAAATGGTAGATTGGAAAGGCGGAGGGGTGATGGCTGCTACTGCTCTTATTGCAGCGCCTTTAGGGGCAATGACCAGCGGTTACGTGCCTGTTCAAACACTGAAAATGTTGTTTGCCGTCATGGTTCTCGCTGCTGCTCTGCGCACACTGTGGACTTCAAGATTGCCTGAACCAAACAAAATGATGTCGTTAAAGAAACGTATGCACCCGACCAACTACAGGTCAGCTTTTAAAGTTCTGCGGGTAGAGATCTC
>JBBDNC010000106.1:0-1057 GCA_040877875.1 Balneolaceae bacterium
CCGATTCACCGATCCGGTGAGTTCGACACAAAAAATTAAATCCAACACAGACATCGACATAAACTATGAAATCCAAAATCTGGCTAATCTTCGCTCTCATCACTACTATATTTTGGGGAGTCTGGGGTGCGTTTATCGAAGTGACGGAACAAGCCGGCTTCCCGGCTACTTTAGGATATGTGGTATGGTCCCTGACGATGATTCCTCCCGCCCTGATCGCACTGAAACTGATCGGCTGGAAACTGGAATATGACAAGCGGTCCCTGCTTCTGGGAGCAGCTATTGGATTCCTGGGGGCCGGCGGACAGCTTATTCTATTCCATGGCTTGGGACTGGGGCCGGCTTATATTATCTTTCCGATCATCGCACTCTCCCCTGTTGTAACGGTTCTCCTTTCGATCCTGATCCTGAAGGAAAGCACAAATGCAAAGGGCTGGTTAGGTATTGTTTTGGCCCTTATTGCCATTCCCCTGCTCTCCTATCAGCCCCCGGAAAATACAGCAGTTGAAGGATATTTATGGCTGATCTTTGCCCTTCTCGTCTTTTTTGCCTGGGGAATCCAGGGTTTCTTTATGAAATTCGCCAATAAGACGATGAGTGCCGAAAGTATCTTTTTTTATATGATGATCACCGGTTTAATGCTCTCGCCCGTGGCGATCCTTATGACCGATTTTTCACAGGATATCAACTGGGGATTTAAAGGGCCGTACCTCGCAGCCATGATTCAGATTCTGAATTCCATCGGTGCATTGTGCCTTGTATTCGCCTACCGCTATGGAAAAGCAATCGTCGTATCCCCTCTGACCAACGCGGTAGCTCCCGTGATTACCATTATCATCTCCCTGGTTTTCTATGCAGTATTCCCCCATACGGTGACCCTGGCCGGAATGATTCTTGCCATCCTCGCTGCATTTTTACTGGCAGTCGTGGAAGAGAGTACCGAAAAAGTGGAAGAGATCGAAGAGAAAGCGGAAGAGCTGATGGCTTAGAAGAATTTGGGAAGAGATTCCCGCGAGGCCTGCCCTGTTGTACCGTTTCTTCCCGGGCACAATAAAAA
>JBBDNC010000106.1:1157-2529 GCA_040877875.1 Balneolaceae bacterium
GTTTTTGTGGTTCCGCGAATCGTCAGTTCACCGGTGAGTTTGTATTTTCCGTCAGACACCTTATCAAACGAGGTGGACTGAAACGTTAACTTGGGATAGTTTTCCACATTAAAGAAATCATCCGATTTCAGGTGGGCATCCCGGTCTTCATTTCCGGTTGTGACACTGTTCACATCCGCTTCGAATGAGATATCGGCTCCATCAAAATCTCCTCCTTCCGATTCAGCCACCGCATCGAACGATTCAAACTGACCGGTAACAGTTGAAATCACCAGGTGTTTGACCTTGAATCCGATTTCGGAATGTACCGGGTCAATTGTCCATTTTGTAAGAGTTTCTGTTGCAGACATATAATTGGTTCCTTTTTTTATTATAAGTTTAATATTAAATAATTTAATATAGAACTATTATGATCCACCTGCCACTCTCATTGAATAGATATTATTTATACGGTTCATAACGTATCCGAATCAGGCGGGAACCAGTTCCACTCTCTCAAGCTGTTTGTTGATAAACTCGAGTTCTTCATGTTCCAGTTTCAGCTCGGCCGCTGCTGCATTCTGAATCGCCTGTTCCGGATTTCTGGCTCCTACCAGGGCAATCGTAATGCCCGGCTGATGCAGAGTCCATTGAATCACTAACTGCACAAGACTGGCATTTTTTTCTTCCGCAATAGGCTTGATCTTATTCAGAAAATGATTTGTGCGGTTAATATTTTCATCAGAATAATATTTTTCGTCCGCCCGAGTGTCTCCTTCGGCAAACTCCTGTCCTGCACTCATTTTCCCGGTAAGAACCCCTCTTTGTAAGGGACTATAGGCAAGAATTCCCTTATTATGTTCCCTGCAGTAGGGCACAACCTCCTCTTCTATATCACGCTTCAACATACTGTATGGGACCTGATTGGAGGCGAGGGATAATACTCTCTCCGCTTTTTCCATCCGTGCCACATCGTAATTGCAAACCCCGGCTTCTCTGATTTTTCCCTGTTCTTTCAGCCGCAGAACAGCTTCCATGGTTTCCTCAACCGGGGTCGTATTATCCGGCCAGTGGATCTGATAAAGATCAATATAATCGGTCCCAAGTCTTTTCAGGCTTAGCTCACATTCCTCCATGACTCTTTCCTTGCTTGCATGTTTGTAGATATCCAGGGGATTCCCGGCATTGTCCCTGCTTTTGAAATGAAATTCGCCTTCTTTCTTATCCCAACGCAAACCATACTTGGTCAACACTTGCAGTTGGTCTCGCGGCAGATCCCGGATAGCCTCTCCTACAATTTTTTCGCTTAAACCCTGTCCATAAACCGGTGCGGTATCGATGGAGGTCACCCCGTGATCGTACGATGCGTGAATCGCCTCAACGGCCTCATTCT
>JBBDNC010000106.1:2629-3788 GCA_040877875.1 Balneolaceae bacterium
TCTCCCTCCTTGTCAATCATACTGACTCCTTTCAGAGGTAACATCAGAACGGTCGGGCCGGCTGCCTCATTTAATTTTTCAGCAATCCGCCGGCCAATTTGAGTACACTCTTCAGGTGTGGTCCGCATTAATGTTACATTCGGATTGTGCTTGTACAGGTTTCTTTCCTTGAATCGCTCCGGAACGGTTTCAAGAGCATGAAAATTGACCATATCCAGTGCGCCGCATGAAACGATCTGCGGAATTCCATTTCTGCCGGCCGCGGAGAGCCGGTCGGGACCTGCCGAGAGAACCCCGCCGACAACCTCATCACACCATTCGGTCGTCGTCAGGTCAGCCGCCGCAACGATAAACCCGTCTTCAATCAGGGATTCCATCGACCTCCCTCCTGCACCTGTAGCATGAAATACCAGCACTTCATAACCGGCCTCTTCCAGTTTTTGCCGGACACGGGTTACACAGGGAGTCGTCACACCGAACATAGAAGCGGCAACCAGCGGTTTGTCTTCAACTTCAGGAGCCTGCTGTTCAATCATTCCACTGATTGCACCCGCGGCATTTGCGAGAATTTTCCGTGAAATCCGGTTGAGCCCCGCAATATCGACTACTGAATACATCATGGTGATATCTTTTACCCCCACGTACGGACTTATATCGGAAGAGGCAAGCGTAGAGACCATTACTTTCGGCAGCCCTGTCGGCAGCTCCCTCATAGCCGCAGTGGCAATGTTGGTTCCTCCGCCTCCACCCAGGCTCAATATTCCGTCAAAACGTCCCTTTTCATAATGTTCCGGTACGAGCTTCCTGACGCCGGCCATCATGACCTCCATGGCATAGCCGCGGTCGGCCTTCTCTCTGAGCCGGCCGAGGGTACTCCCCCCCGCTTCAGCTACTTCTCCGGCGGATATATCCGGGGCGACGGAGGGATCCTCCAGAACCCCTGTATCCATCATCAACACATCATGTCCACGACGGATGATTAAATCCCGTACATAGGAAAATTCACTCCCTTTCGTATCGAACGTTCCAAGAAGAAGTATCCGTTTTGACATAAAAGCAGATGTTTAATCTGAGTCACTCATAAAGAAAAGAAAGAGCCAGAAAATAAACCGTCCTTTTGTCCAGGCTTTTAAATAATCCACCGACTACCAGGCTCTCA
>JBBDNC010000107.1:0-1469 GCA_040877875.1 Balneolaceae bacterium
CAGCCGGATCAGCGGCCGAATATTCTCTTTGCGATCAGCGATGACCAGTCGTTTCCACACATGGGAGCTTATGGAACGGATTGGGTCAAGACCCCGGCGTTTGATCGTGTAGCTGAGCAGGGAATTTTGTTTACACAGGCGTATGTTCCGAACCCGAAATGTGCTCCGTCACGAGCAATCATTTTAACGGGGCGTAACTCCTGGCAACTGGAAGAGGCGGCCAACCACTGGGCTTATTTTCCGCAAAAGTTTAAGGTATATACGGAAGTGCTTTCGGAGCACGGATATGTTGTAGGAGCCACCGGGAAAAAATGGGCGCCCGGTATCGCCGAGACCAGCGACGGGCAGCCCCGGCATCTTGCCGGCCAACCCTATGACGAGCACCGGGCAGACCCTCCGACCTCCACGATTTCAAGCAACGACTACGCCGCCAATTTCCGGGCATTTCTCGAGGCACGTACGGACGATGAACCCTTTTCCTTCTGGTATGGAGCTACCGAACCGCACCGGGCCTATGAATACCGCTCCGGTATTGAGAAGGGGGGCAAGCGTGTATCGGATATTAATGAGGTGCCTGACTTTTGGCCAGACGATGAGGAAATACGCATCGACATGCTCGACTACGCTTTTGAAATTGAACACTTTGACCGTCACCTGGGACGAATGCTGAGGCTGCTGGAGGAATACGGGGAGCTGGACAATACCATCGTCGTGGTGACCTCCGACAATGGCATGCCCTTTCCCCGGATCAAGGGGCAGACATATGAGCGGTCGGCCCATATGCCCCTGGCTATTATGTGGCCGGACGGGATCGAAAGTCCCGGGCGTGTTATCGAGGACTTTGTCAGCTTTGCCGATTTTGCCCCGACCTTTATTGAGCTCGCCGGACTGGAATGGGAGGAGACCGGTATGCATCCGACGGTGGGCCGGAGTCTGACGGATATCCTGTTTTCAGATCAGCAGGGACAAATCAACCCGGACCGGGATCATATGTTGCTGGGGAAGGAACGTCACGATGTCGGCCGGCCCTACGACTGGGGATATCCGGTTCGGGGCATTATTCGCGGAGATCATCTCTACCTGCGCAATTTCGAGCCGGACCGCTGGCCGGTGGGCAATCCGGAGACCGGCTATCTGAATACCGATGGAAGTCCGACGAAGACCTTTATCCTGGACAACCGGGTAACTCCGGGTATGTATCACTTCTGGCAGTGGAATTTTGGCAAGCGGCCGGTGGAGGAGCTCTACAATATTGCCGAAGACCCGGATTGTTTGCATAATCTTGCGGAGGATCCGGCATATAAGCAGCTAAGGCAGGACCTGAAAGAGGAGTTATATGAACGATTAAAAGACCAGGAAGATCCGCGCATGTTCGGACGCGGGTATGTCTTCGATGCTTATCCGTATATGGATGAGGGAACCCGGAATTTCTATCAGCGTTTTATGGAAGGGGAGCAGATGAATACGGG
>JBBDNC010000107.1:1569-20800 GCA_040877875.1 Balneolaceae bacterium
AGGGAACCCGGAATTTCTATCAGCGTTTTATGGAAGGGGAGCAGATGAATACGGGTTGGGTAAATGACTCCGATTTTGAGGAAACTTTCCTGCCGGAACAGAAGCAATGAGGGTTTATTACTTCATCAAAAATATAACTTGTGGTGAGCAGCAGTGGTTTTTGTTTCAGAAATTCCCTCCAATGTACCTGTGTTTTGTCATGATACTGGTCATCTGATGCTTCCAGAGCAATGAGATAGCCGGTATCCAAAAATACCCGTTTCATTTATCGGAGTTGTAGAGATAGCGATCGTGTTCTTCAGCGGCATTTGATACCCCGGTATTTACGGGATGGTTGCCTAAATGGGAAATAGGATCTTGATTTGTACCGGAGACGGAGTCTAAAAAAGTTTCTACTAATTTCGATACACTTGTTCCCTGCCGTCGGGCAAAACGTTTCGCCCGCTCTTTCGTCTCTTTTTCGATGGTCAATGTCAACTTTTCTTTCATAGCAGCTTAATTAAATAATATACGTGCAATATAC
The DNA here is from genome assembly GCA_040877875.1 of Balneolaceae bacterium. GTDB lineage: Bacteria > Bacteroidota > Rhodothermia > Balneolales > Balneolaceae > JBBDNC01. The sequence continues at coordinate 2,093 of JBBDNC010000107.1, forward strand.
TAATTACACGTATATCTTTCAATTTAAAAATGAAGACTTCTTCAAGCGTAATCAGCTTTTTAGATTTGATTGCCATCTCTCGCAGGTTTAGCTTTCGTTGACATCATCATGATTTTGGAAGTTACAAAAACCTGTTAATTTATTTGAGTTTCGTTCAGTATTTGGAATAACGGTCGAAAATACACAACGTTTTAAATTGCCGATCCGAAAGTTGACGGATGGGATGACTTTAAGCTGATGAGCCCCGATGCACCCTAAAAGTAATTTCTTGTCTATTTCATTTGTACAGTTAGCGGCAGTTATGAGCCTCTTTCTTTCTTTCTGTCTTATCTATAGTTGCAGCCGGACGGCGGAGGAGCCGGCGGGAAAGGGCGATTATGAAGGGCCCCGGGATCATGCATTTGTCGGCGATCAAACCTGCCAGTCGTGTCACGCTGAAGAATGGGAGGCCTGGAAAGGGTCGCATCACGACTATGCTATTGCCGAGCCTGACGAGGAAACGGTCCGGGGGGATTTCAGTGATGTGACCTTCCGCGAAGGGGAGGATGTTTACCGGTTTTACAGGGAGAATGAAAAATATATGGTGGAGACTTCAGGTCCGAACGAGCAACCCGGCACGCATGAAATCACCTATACTTTTGGCTGGGAGCCCTTGCAGCAATACCTGATAGATTTTGGCAAGGGAAAATTGCAGGCTCTTCACATCGCCTGGGATACGGAACGGAACCGCTGGTTTTCCCTGCGCCCGGATGAGCAGATCAAGCCGGACGACTGGATGCACTGGACCGGCGGGTCGATGAACTGGAATACGATGTGTGCTGACTGCCACTCGACGAACCTGCAAAATACCTACATCGCCGAGGCGGATTCGTTTCATACCACGTGGTCGGTACTGAACGTAAGCTGCGAAGCCTGTCACGGCCCGGGTGGGGATCATGTGGAACAGATGAACAGCCCCGATTGGGAAGAGGCGGATGCGTCGGACGGGACACGGGCGGGAAATCTGAATCTCACCCGCAATCCCTCCCAGTTGTCCGAGATCAATACCTGTGCCCCGTGTCATTCTCTGCGACAGGAGTTGACGGAGGATTATGTGCATGGAGATGAGTTCATGGATCATTATGATCCCCTTTTGCCCCATCCTGAAAACTATTTTGCCGACGGACAAATCCGGGAAGAAGTGTATGTATACGGATCATTCCTGCAAAGCAGGATGTATGCCAATGGTGTTCAATGTTCTGACTGCCATGACCCTCACACTCTTCAGCTTAAGGCATCGCTTAACAATAACAAGTTGTGCATGCAGTGTCATGAGCCGGAATACAATACACCGGATCACCACTTTCACGAGGTCAATACGGAAAGCTCTCAATGTATAAGCTGTCATATGACCGGCCGAAATTATATGGAAGTCGATTTTCGCCGCGACCATAGCTTTCGCATCCCGCGACCGGATCAGAGTCAACAGTTTGGGACCCCCAATGCCTGCAACGACTGTCATACGGACCGCTCGGCGGCCTGGGCAAGCGAGGTAATGGATGAATGGTACGGAGATGAGCGCCCGCCTCACTATTCAGAAACGCTGGTGAAGGCAGATGCCGAAGGACAAGCGGCCTACACCGAACTCAGGGAGATGATTGCCGATACGTCTCAGCCCGACATCATTCGTGCGACGGCCGTTTGGTACGTCGGGCAGTTTCCCGCCCTGCAAAGCGCGGATATTCTTGAGGAGGCCTTGACGTACGAATCTCCGATCATCCGCAGCAGTGCGGCTAAGGCAATGGAGAATCTGCCGGCTGATACAAGGCAACCCCCCCTTGAAAATGCTTTGAAAGATCCGGTTCGGGCGGTTCGGCTTTCTGCCATTCGCGGACTGTCCGAATTTTCAGTCACGGATATCTCACCGCCCGATCAGGATGATTTCTCTCAAGCTTTAAAAGAGTACTGGGCGTATCTGGATGTGAATCAATATTTTCCCCAGGGCCTGATGAACCGGGGACAGTTTTTTGAACAGCAGGGGGAGACGGAACAGGCGATCGAGGCGTACCGGCAAGCACTGAAAAGAGACCCGTATTTTAATCCGGCACGGATGAACCTGGCATACCTGTATAACAGCCGGGGAGAAAACGATCGGGCTGAAGAAATGCTGAGGGTGGTCACCGAACAGGAGCCGGAATTCGGTCAGGCGTATTACTCACTCGGGCTTCTGCTGGCCGAACAGGGCCGTTTGGAAGAAGCGGTTTCGTGGTTTGATCAGGCGGCCGGCCTTATGCCGGAACAAAGCAGGGTATTTTATAACCTGGCCATTGCCCGTCAGACATTGGGCCGGCCCCGGGAAGCCGAATCTGCATACCGGCAGGCTATTGATTTGGAACCCCGGAATGGGGATTACCGATACGGGATCATTACTTTGTATATGCAGCAGGAACAGTTTGAACAGGCACTGGAACACGCCAAGGTTCTGGACTCCCTGCATCCGAATAACCCGCAGATTCAGCAGTTGATACGCCAAATCGAACAGCAAATTAACTGAATTCTTTAACCCAGGTATGTATGCCATGAATCAATGTCTAATTGGACCTTTTTTAAAATTCGGAATTCCTGTACTACTGCTCTTCACGTTACTATTTCAGGTGCCCACACTTTTACAGGCACAGAATATGGCTACAGGAACGGTTTATCATGATTTGAATGAAAACGGGCAATTTGATACAGAGGAACCGGGAATCCCCGAAGTGTTGGTTTCAAATGGGAGAGAACTTGTGGTTACGGACGATTCGGGGGGTTACGAAATTACTGTGGATGACAATACGATTATTTTTCTTATCAAGCCCCGAGGCTGGACAACCGGGACAGATGAGAATAATCTCCCGCGATTCTATTCGATTCTGAGCGTCGACGGTGCGGGAGGGTCGAAATATCCGGGCTTGGAACCCATGGGCTCACCGACAGAAACAGTCGATTTCGCTCTTTATCCTCAGGAAGAATCGGATTCGTTCCGGGTAGTAGCTTTTGGCGATACCCAGCCGCGCGACCTGGATGAAATCGGCTATATAGCACACGATTCAGTTCAGGAGCTCGTCGGAGTGGAGGCGGCTTTCGGGTTTACCCTTGGAGATCTGGTATTTGACGATCTCGATCTCTTTCAGCCGATTAACGAGGTTGTCGGGCAAATCGGGATCCCCTGGCATCATATCATCGGGAATCATGATATTGATTTTTCAGCGGATACGGACTGGGATGCCCGGGGGGCCTATTTCCGAACCTATGGTCCTCCGTGGTATGCATTTAGCTGGGGTGGAACTCATTTCGTTGCTGTCGACAATATTCGATGGATTGTAGAGGGAGATGAACGGTATTACCGTACCGGACTTGGAGATGAGCAAATAGCATTTATCAGGAATTTTCTCAAGCACATTCCGGATGATGAACTCGTTGTGTTTTTGATGCATATCCCGTGGGTGGATTCCACACCCTGGGCAGATGAATCGGAACGTGAAGAGCTGTTTGAAATCCTGGCTTCACACCCCCATACTGTTTCTTTTTCAGCTCACACCCATCGTCATTATCATCAGTTTCTGGATGCTGAGAAGGGCTGGCCAGGTGAGAGCCCACATCATCTGGTGAGTATGGGAACCGTGTGTGGTGCCTGGTGGACGGGATTTTATGACGAATATGGAATTCCACATTCAATGATGAGGGACGGCACTCCAACCGGGTACGCTTTTCTGGAGATCAGCGGGAATGATTGGAAACTTCGCTACAAAGCCGCCCGCCGCCCGGATGATTTCCAGATGCACATTTCTGCCCCTGATGAGGTTCCGGTAACGGCTACAGATACGGTAAGGGTTTTTGCAAATGTATTTAATGCCTTGCCGGATGCCAACGTGGAAATGCGTATAGGTAAATCGGGCTTCTGGCAGCCAATGGAGCCTGCGAATAGAAAGGATCCTGTTTATGAAGCTATGCAAAAACGTGAACAGGCATTGGATAGTACAAATTGGCTAAATGTCGGAGATGCTAATCCGAACCCTCGTCATCTTTGGAAGGGAGCGCTCCCGGATGGATTGGGACCGGGGACTACTACTATATATGTTCGTTCGGAGGATGAGTGGGACATTTATGAAGGACGGCGAATCATACGTTTGACTCAGTAGGGCACTGTATCCCAGTCTACGGGATGGGCAATCGGAAAAAATCCGGTAAGTTCCACCGGTTGAAGGTACCCGGGGTCATTCTTTTTAAAATGAAAGGAGAAGATGTTATGATTTTATTATACTTTCAGCTATCGCATTCGCAGGCAATGTATGTCGGATTTGGATGATGGAGTTAGGGGAGTCCGGATTTTGGTACACCAAAGGGTCAAATCCTGCTTTTCTACCGCATCTTCCGATAAATACTAATTTCCAGTTGACGCCAGGATTTACTAAATATCTTCAGAGGTAACCTCAAATGGAACGGAAAGAATTTTTAAAGAAAAGTGCAGTTGCCCTGGGGGCATTCACCATCATACCCCGTCATGTGCTGGGAGGGAATGGGTTTACAGCTCCCAGTGATCAGTTGACCAAAGCAGTGATTGGTGTCGGGGGGATGGGCAGGGGACATCTCAATTACCCCGGGGCACGGCTTGTAGCCGTATGTGATGTGGATACCCGTCACCTGAATCGGGCTCTGTCAATGAGTGAACCGGAAGTGAGGGGATACCACGATTACCGGGAAGTCCTTGAACAGAAGGATGTGGATATCGTCCATATTGTCACCCCTCCCCACTGGCACGGAAAGATGTCAGTCGACGCAGCGAACGCCGGAAAAGATATCTGGTGTGAGAAACCGATGACCCGCACTATTGCCGAGGGACAAAAAGTCGTCGACGCGGTTCAGCGAAACGGATCTATTTTTCGGCTGAATACCTGGTTCAGGTTTCAAAGTGGTTTTTACGGGATGAACACTCCCGTCCGCCCTATTAAAAAACTGGTTGAAAACGGGGTATTCGGCTGGCCCCTGAAGGTGACAGTGAATGCCAGTACCGGGTTCGACTGGAAATTTGTCTGGAGCGGAAGGCCGAACCTGAAACCACAATGGATTCCCGAAGCACTGGATTACAATATGTGGCTGGGACCGGCTCCGTATAAGCCCTACAATGAACACCGGGTCCACAATACTTTTCGCGGATACTGGGATTACGACGGCGGCGGGCTTGGGGATATGGGCCAGCATTACCTCGATCCGGTTCAGTATTTCCTTGACAAGGATCATACCAACCCGGTGTCTATTACAGCGGATGCACCCCAGCAACACCCCGAGGCAGCGGCTAGCTGGAGACGAATTGAAATGACGTATCAGGACGGATGTAAAATAATTCTGGACGGCGAGGACCGGGATAAAGATGCCCCTTATATCGAAGGACCCAGGGGCAAACTTTACCGGGGATTTGAATCGGATATTCCGAATATTCGGGAACTTGCAGCATCCCTGCCGGATCCCGAACCTCAGATAACGGATTTCAGCGAGGCTGTGAAAAATCGTCGTAAATTTGCCCTGAATGAATCAAACGGACACCGTTCCTGTAACCTGGTGAACCTGGGAATTATCGCCGTCCGCCTGGGCAGGCCACTGGAATTCGATCCGGAATCACAGCGGTTTGTCAATGACGAGGCTGCTAACCGCCTGATCAACCAGCCAATGCGTTCTCCCTGGCATTTGTAGCCATTGATCCGTTCTAATAATATTGAATTCATCCCCCGTAATGACTCCGACAAACTTTTTTCATAATCAGATGCTCAGATCGAACAGGCTAATTCCTCTACTGCTGACACTGTTACTGCTGTCCTGCACGCCGGCGAAAGAGACCCTACAGGATGAAAGCAGAGCTTCCATCCATGAAGAAGTAGCCGGGCTGATCGTAAATATGCCTGCTTCCGATCCGGCTGAACAGACGTGGCTCAATGAACAGCTTTTGGAGATGGGCCCTTCGGGGATCAGGGTGTTGGCCGGAATGCTGACTCCTCGGGGGACAGGGGATGATACCCATGTCCGATATGCCCTGAGCAGCCTGGCGAATTATGTGTCCGGGCCCGGAGCGGAGTCTGACCGGTCAGCTTTTGAAGAGGCTCTGCTGGGGGAGCTTCGTGGTGATTATTCCGTCGAAGCCAAAACCTTTCTGCTGAATCAGCTTAAACAGACGGGAAGTGACCGCTCTGTTGAGCTGCTTGAATCGTTTCTGACCGATAACAGGCTTTATCAGCCTGCGATTGAAGTTTTGATAACACTTGGGACCCCCCGGGCTATTCAGGCGATCCGTAATTCACTCTCTGTCTCTGACGTGGAAGGATCCCGGCGAATAGCATGGCTCAAAGCCCTTGGCGATCTGAAGGACGACGGTGCTGTCGAAGAGATCGAAACTTATGCCTCGGCGGAAGATTGGCCCACCCGCCGGATGGCATACTATGCCCTTTCCAGGAGTGGCAGTCCGCCGGCCGATGATGTTTTTGTTAATGCACTTGAGTCGCCGGAAACTAACCGGCAGCGCCAGCGGGAAATCGTTTCGTTCTATCTTGCCTATGCCGAGAGGCTGTCGGAAGAGGGACATTATGATATGAGCAGGGAGATCAGCCGTGGGTTTCTGTCTGTCGAATATCCGGTACAGGTTCGGAGTCGTGCTCTTCATACCCTCTTTAAAATTGAAGGGGAAAAGATACAGGAGGAACTGCGGGAGCTCACACTATCGGCCGACTCCAAACTGGCCGCCGCAGCACTGGAAAAGCTCAATTCAATCGAAGGGCCGGAAACTACGGAATGGCTTGTGTCAGCCTTGAATAAAGCTCCCGAACCCCGAAAGGCTGCGATTTTGAGAGCATTGGGAACTCGTGGAGACCCGAATGTTGCGGATGATTTGAAACCGTTTTTGAATGGGAATTCTCGTCAGACCCGAGTCGCGGTCACTGAGGCTCTTGTCCGCCTGAACGGGCAAGAAAACCTGCCGGTTCTTATTGCCGTATTGAACCGGGCTGAGGATGAAGGAGAAATTGAAGAAATCGAAACCGTACTTCGTCAGATCCCAACGCGGGAGCTGATTGCTGCCTCGGCTGAAGCCCTTCCTTCAGCAAGCGATCTTGCGAAACCGGCTTTGATCCGTATCCTCGCCGATCGTAGAGCATCGGATTATCTGGATGTAATGGTTCGGCAGGCTGGCAGTGAAAGTGAAACTGTTCGCCTTGAAGTGTACCGTGCCCTTCAGATTCTGGGAGGGCCGGATGAGCTTCATCTGTTGGCAAGCCGGTTTGATCCCGGACGCAGCGAGGAAGAAGTGACGGTTATTCAAAAGGCAATTGTCGGGATTGCCGGCCGGCAGGATGAGGCTTCAGGACGTGAAGTGATTCTGATTGGGGTATGGGACGAAGCCTCGGAGGATCAAAAGCCTTTTTTATTGAGGATATTTCCACAAGTCGACGGACCTGAAACTCTATCCGTTGTCAGGGAAGCATTGAATCATTCGGATGAGACGATCCGCAGGGCTGCGATGACTGCACTCTCGGAGTGGCCGGACCCCCGGGCACTGCCTGCCCTGCTGGAAGCCGCCAGGGTGGCGGATGAAGAAGTACTTCCGGACGTTTTTGCCGGTTATGTACGATTGATTCGTCGCTCCGGTCATTCGCTGGAAGAGAAAGAAACGAACCTCCATGAACTTGTAAAAACCGCGGATACATCCGGGAAAAAAGCAGTTGTTCTATCACATATTTCCGAAGCCGGTGAACTGACGGCTTTGTGGACGGTGAGCCGATATTTTGACGATGAAGAGGAGGAAGTGCGGAGGGCAGCGATTCGGGTTGCTTCGGGCCTGCTGGTTCCCTCCTATGATCCGGATTCCGGTTCCGTGAGGTTGAACAGTACAAGTGCGGTACTGGCGGTTATGGATGAGAATACACGCCGCCTGTTTGTCGATGAACTGGATAGACGAGTAAATGAAATGGCTGAGGAAGAGGCATCGGATCAGCATGCGGCAGAAGGGAATGAGGAAGTGCCCCTTCCCGAGGCTGTGTACGGGCAGCTCTTTAACGGCAGGGATCTGGAAGGCTGGGAAGTAGTTGGAGGCAGTTCGGAGGGCTGGGGAGTGGAGAACGGCATTCTCTATACCGAGGGAGAGGAAAGCGGTTGGCTCTCGTCTGCGTCTGTGTATGACAACTTTATACTGGAACTGGAATACCGTGTCCCGGATGCCGGAAACAGCGGGGTGTTTCTTCGTGCTCCCCGTGAGGGGAATCCGGCTTATGAAGGGATGGAGATTCAAATACTGGACGACGATGCAGGTCAATATGCAGAGTTGGAACCCTGGCAGTATACCGGCAGTGTGTATGGAGTGAAAGCACCGTCAAAACGTGTCACAAAACCGGCAGGCGAGTGGCAGCATATGGTAATTCGGGCGGATGGGCCGGAAGTCCGGGTGGCCCTGAATGGCGAGCTGATTGTGAATACCAGCCTGATCCGGCATATGGAACTGACAGACAATCATCCCGGGCTTATACGCCGTTCCGGATTTATCGGCTTGCAAGATCACGGTGACCGGGTTGAATTCCGGAACATCGTGATTCATAAAATCGAGTGAAGTGCTTTTTTGTTCTGTTCACGAGAACCCCTGTTTTTTCCAGCAATAAATTGTAAGAAATCATTAGAAGGCTTTGCAAAACTTGGGATTTGGTTCAAGATTAAGGCTAGAGGAATTTTAAAACCGCAGCATATTAGCTATATGTGAGGATTTTAAAATTTCGATAACGCAAAGATTGGGCAAAAGACCGGGTTTTGCAAAGCCTTCCATTAAAATTAATTATTTAGAGGCACATTCAATCCGGATGATTCACTAAATTTTTAATTAAATACCCGTCGTCTGAATCGGGATTCAGTGACAAAGGCTGGTCAATCTACCGTATGAAAAGCAGGAGGCCTGTTTAGTAACAGTAATGAATTTGTATATCATGCAGGTTTCTATCTTCGAATCTTATAAAAAATTACAAATCCATCGGATGTTTTAAGTGAGCGATTCGAAAACTCATATCAGAATATTCAGGTTTCTTTCAATTTTCCTGGGCAGCATGGCAGTGGCGGGAATTTTCATTGTTACAGGTTGCAGTTCCGGGGATTCGGAGGTATATGATGGAGCGGAGCCGCTGCCGGAGGTCGTGGATTATAACCTGCACGTTAGGGGGATCATGTCTGACAATTGTTATTCCTGTCACGGTCCTGATGAGGCTGCTCGTGAAGCAGAATTGCGACTCGATACAGAGGAAGGGGCTTTTCAGCCACTCACCGTAACGGAAGGTGAATATGCCATCGCCAGGGGGAAACCGGAAGAGAGTGAATTGTACAGGCGCATTATCTCGACCGATCCGGATTATAAGATGCCTTCCCCGTCTTCCAATTTGTCCCTGAGTGACCGTGAGATTGCAATTTTAAGACGATGGATCGAGCAAGGGGCTGAATACAAGCCACACTGGTCTTTTATCCCCCCCGAAAAGACGGACCCGCCCCGTGTAGATAACCCGGAGTGGGCAGCAAATCCCATCGATAAATTTGTGCTCGCGAAACTTGAACAAAACGCCCTGACTCCATCTCCTGAAGCCGGCAAGGAAAAATTGTTGCGAAGGGTCTCGTTTGATCTGACCGGCCTGCCGCCGACGGTAGAAGAGCTGAACGATTTTCTTGCCGATGAGTCCCCGGAGGCCTATGAGAAGGTGGTCGACCGGCTACTGGCTTCTGGGGCCTATGGCGAACGGATGGCAATGGAGTGGCTGGATGTGGCCCGTTACGCCGATACACATGGCTATCAGGACGATGGCCCCAATGAGATGTGGCCTTGGAGGGAATGGGTGATTCGGGCATTTAACCGTAACATGCCGTTCGATCAATTTACCACCTGGCAGTTGGCGGGCGACCTGTTACCCGATGCCACACGAGAACAAAAACTTGCAACGGGTTTCGGCCGGGTACACCAGCAAAGCCAGGAAGGGGGAATCATCGGGGAAGAGTACCGGGTGGAGTATGTGGCGGATCGCGTAAATACGACATCCAAGGCATTTATGGGTATTACGTTACAATGTGCACGATGTCATGATCATAAATTTGACCCGGTTTCCATAAACGAATATTACGAGTTTGCTGCTTTTTTCGATAATATCAATGAAGCGGGCCAAATTCCGAATGAAGGAGTTTCAGGGCCTACGGTTTTGCTTCCGGATGAGGAGACCGATAAAATGATTGACTATCTGAAAAATCAGATTGCCGGTCAGGAACAGGCCTTGGAGGAGATGCAGGCTGAGAAGAGACAGGAGTTTCGCCGCTGGTTAAGTCGATTGGAGAGGGGTGGTGTGAACCGGCTGGAGTCCAATGGATTGATCGCTCATCTGGATCTGAATGAACTTCATGGAGACAGCATCGTGACGGTCGAAGCGAGTGAGGCAGAAACTGGCCGGATTTCCGGGGAACTCCGGCTGGCAGAGGGGAAAATAGATGGAGCCCTGGAGTTTAGCCATAGTCATTATATCAATCTTGGAAGGGATTTTGCCCAATTCGAACGAACCGATCCTTTCTCCTTCAGTTTCTGGATCCATCCTTCCGAAGTGACCCGGGAAGTTCCGGTATTGGTGAAAACCGGAGATATTTTTATTGCTTACAGGGGATATGATGTGTCGTTGTTTGAGAACCGGGTTTCCCTGCGTCTGATTCACGGATGGCCCTACAATTCCATTCAGGCTTTGACCGAAACCCCTTTGAGAACAGATGAATGGAGTCATGTGACGGTCGTTTACGATGGATCCAGCAGGGCAAGTGGAATTAAGATCTATGTAAACGGAGAGAAACAGAAAACAAGGATCGAACAGGATAACCTGTTCAAAAACATTGTTATCAGTGAAGATGCCTGGTACTCCGGTCAGGATTTCCTGATTGGCCATCGTAACTCGTTCGAGGATTTACGTTATGAGGGGTTGAAACTGGACGAGGTCCGGATTTTTGACCGCCGCTTGAGTGGCGCAGAGGCGTTGGTATTGGCGGGCAGGGATGAACTTCCTGAATTGCTTGCAGGGAGCCCGGACGAGATGAATCCATATCAAAAGAGTATCCTCTTCGACCACTATCTTCTTCATTTTGACCGGGAAATTAAAGAGAATAGAGAAAAATTGCGGGAACTTCGGGGTGAACTTGGCAGCCTCACCGATACCCTCCGGGAAGTGATGGTGATGGAGGAGCGGCTTAACCCGCGCCAGTCGTATGTGCGGGAGCGGGGTCACTATAATCAGTTGGGAGAAGAGGTGGATCCCGGAGTGCCTGAAAGTATTCTCGAATTCCCGGATGACCTTCCCCGGAACCGCCTGGGATTGGCCCGGTGGATCCTGCATCCGGACAATCCCCTGACATCCCGGGTGATTGTGAACCGTTACTGGCAGATGCTCTTTGGAGAAGGACTGGTCGATACCCCGGATGATTTTGGCAACCAGGGGTCGATGCCCAGTCACCCGAAATTATTGGACTGGCTGGCGGTGGATTTCCGCGAAAATGGGTGGGATGTCAAACGATTACTCCGGCAAATGGTGATGTCTGCAACCTACCGGCAGTCGTCGAAAACCCCTCCGGAACTGCGCGAGAAAGATCCAAAAAACAGGCTGCTTGCGCGGGGACCGCGATATCGCCTTCCGGCGGAAATGATCCGGGATAATGCCCTGGTGGCAAGTGGATTGCTGGTTCGTAAAATTGGAGGCCCCAGTGTCAAACCGTATCAGCCGGATGGTTTATGGGCGGAGACAACTTCGGGACGGCATTTGACGGAATACATTCCCGATGAAGGAGATTCTCTGTATAGAAGAAGCCTGTATACATTTTGGAAACGAACCTCTCCGCCACCGGGGATGACCACCTTTGATGCGGCCATGAGGAGTCACCCGACCGTAAAACGCGGGCACACCAGTACGCCCTTACAAGCTCTGAATACGCTGAATGATCCTCAATATGTAGAGGCGTCCCGTCTTTTGGCCGAGCGTATGATAAAAGAGGGGGGCGAGAATCTGGAAGAGCAGATCATTCATGCCTATCTGGCTGCAACCTCGAGGGTTCCGGAAGACCGGGAGATTCGGATTTTAGTGGATCTGTATCAGGAAGAACTGAAAAGCTATCAAGAAGAACCCGAAAGAGCTGACAGCCTTTTGAGTGTCGGGAAATATCCGGTGGATGATACACTCGATGGACCTGAACTGGCAGCCAGAACCCTGATCGCCAGTACTATTTTAAACCTCGATGAAACCATAACGAAGGAGTAGGAGAGCCTTTATGTCTGACGAAATTCATAAGTGTAACTGTAACATGAACCGGCGACATTTTCTCTCCAAGACAAGTATGGGGTTGGGAGCGTTTGCGTTGGCCTCCTTGTTGGGTCCAAAATCCCTGTTCTCGAAAAAAACCGATCCGTTATCCGGGGTCATCAAGTCTCCACATGTTATTCCGAAGGCCAAACGAATAATCTTTCTGTTCCAGAGCGGGGGGCCCTCTCAACACGATTTGTTCGATTATAAGCCGAAGTTAGAGGAGATGAACGGTGAGGATCTGCCTTCGTCGGTCAGGGGGGAGCAGCGACTGACCGGAATGACTGCTAATCAGGCGGGCTTTCCCCTGGCCGGAGCACGATGGAAATTCAAGCGACATGGCAAGAGTGGCGCATGGGTAAGTGAGCTACTTCCCTTTACAGCGGATGTAGCGGATGAACTCTGTTTTATTAAAACGGTGTATACCGAAGAAATTAACCATGATCCTGCCATAACTTTTTTCCAGACCGGATCCAATCAGGCAGGCTTGCCGAGCATGGGGTCGTGGATCAGCTATGGTTTGGGTTCGGATAATGAAAATCTGCCGGCCTTCAGCGTACTGATCTCTCGCGGGAGCGGCCGGCCGTTTGACCAGCCATTGTATTCGCGTCTATGGGGGAGCGGGTTTATTCCATCCCTTCATCAGGGAGTCCAGTTCCGGGCGGGTAGTGATCCGGTCTTGAATTTACATAACCCGAAGGGAGTCAATAAAATGAGTCGGCGAAATATGCTGGCTGCCCTGAAAGATCTGAATCAACAGCATTTGGACGAATACGGAGACCCGGAGATTACCACCCGGATTGCTCAGTATGAGATGGCCTACCGGATGCAAACATCGGTTCCTGAAACCATGGATATTTCGGATGAGCCGGAGTCGACCTTTGAGTTGTACGGGGAGGAGGCCAGGCAGCCAGGAACGTATGCGGCCAACTGTCTGATGGCTCGCAGGCTGGCCGAACGGGATGTTAAATTTATACAACTTTACCATATGGGGTGGGATCAGCACGGCGGCATCCCGGATCAATTGCCGCTTCAGTGTCAGGATGTGGATCAGGCATCGGCGGCGCTGGTAAAAGATCTCAAACGGAGGGGATTACTGGAAGATACACTGGTCATTTGGGGGGGTGAATTCGGACGAACCGCCTATTGCCAGGGTCCGCTGACAAAGGAGACCTATGGCCGCGACCATCATCCGAGATGCTTTACCCTGTGGATGGCCGGAGGGGGCGTCAAACGGGGAATCACATATGGAAAGACGGATGAATTCGGCTATAATATCGTTGAGAATCCGGTTCACATTCACGATATCCAGGCTACGATTCTACACCTGATGGGGGTTGACCATGAAAGGCTTACGTATCGTGCCCAGGGACGAAGATTTCGTTTGACGGACGTTCATGGCGAGGTGGTTCATGATATCATTGACTGAGCGACCTATGGTGAGACTTCTCTGTACGTTAGTTCTTCTGTTGATGGTATTTTCAGTCTGTCAGGCCGGCTCTGAAGTTTCAGCCAGTGAAACCTATGTTACTTCAGGGATGGTTCAAACGGTCGAAGTTGAGTTGCAGGATTCTGAGGATGGCGACTCATCGGACCTTGTACTTTTCTTCGGGCGCTTTCATCCTTTCCTGGTTCATTTGCCGATCGGTTTTCTCCTTTTTGCTATTTTGCTGGAGTTCATCTCTATCTTTCCACGATTTGAATATTTAAAATCCACCGTTTCCTTTGCCCTGGCGGTTGGAGGTTTAAGTGCCCTTGCTGCGGGAATTACGGGTTATTTGCTGTCTTTCGGCGGGGGTTATGATGAGGAGTTACTCTCCTATCATAAATGGCTGGGTACCAGTGTGATTATTTTGAGTCTGGTGGCTTTTATCCTTAGAACATACTACTACGACCACCCGGTATTCAGGAAAGTATTCAGGGTCATACTTATATTTTTGGCAGTTATTGTGATGTCTGCCGGACACTTCGGGGGAAGCCTGACTCACGGCTCTGATTACCTCTTCCGGTATATGCCTCAAACGTTAAAAACATGGATGAATGTAGAGATCGAAGCGGAAGAGCAGATTGCGTTGATCGAGGATCTGGATACTGCCCGCGTTTATGACCATATCATTTATCCGATAATCAGGACACGGTGTGAGAGTTGCCATAACAATGATCGCAGGGAGGCTGATTTGATGATGACCTCTTTTGATCAAATGATGAAGGGAAGTGAAAATGGCCCGGTGATCCAGGAGCATCAGGCGGAGGAAAGCGAGTTATTTAAACGGCTGGTTTTGCCGGAAAGAGACGAAGACCGGATGCCTCCCCGAGGGAGACGGCAACTGACCCATGATCAAATCAAATTGGTTGCCTGGTGGATTGAGGAGGGAGTTCCTTCTACTCAGACAGTTTCGGAACTGGAATTATCAGATGAGATATCCGATATCTTGCATAAGTTGACGGTCGACGGGCAAAGTTTTTATGAAAAAACGGTCGTGCCAAAAGCTGAAGAGAGCCTTCTCGATACCTTAAGAACTCATGGTTTCAGAATTTCACCGGTGGCTGAAGACTTGAATTTTTTACAGGTCGGGCTGTCGAGATCCGTAACGGCTGTCAGTGCAGAAGCTATGGAATTATTGAGATCCGCTTCAGAACAGATTACCTGGATTGATTTCAGCGGGCTCAGCGTTACCGATCAGGATCTCTCTCCGCTGTCTGATTTTAAGCATCTGACGCGTTTGAATCTTTCGAATACTTCTATTGGAGATTCTACTCTTTTAATGGCCGGTACGATGGAAAACCTGGATTATTTGAATGTCTATGACACGCAGATCACGGATGGCGGGTTGCAACATTTGGAAGAGCTGGAGAGTTTGAGTTCTCTTTTCCTATGGAAAACTAAGGTAAACCATGAAGCTATTGAATCTCTACAGGAAAAACTACCCAACCTTTATATTAATTACGGGCATGAATTTTAATTATATTTCACTTTAGCATTTGTACGCCAGCCGGTGGAGTCTGCCTTGAATAAACGACCCGATTTTGATCTGTATAATTTTTTACGTATTCATTAGGGTTTTAAAAACCTCGAATTCATAATATATCTTCTATGCTAAAGCGCTATTCTATAGTTTTATTTTTGATTTCTCTTGTTTGTATGACCTATCTTTTTTCTTCTTGTAATTCTAAAAAACCGAGAGTTCTCGTTTTCAGTAAAACGGCCGGATTTTATCACGATTCGATCCCCGACGGCATCGAAGCGATTCAAAAACTGGGGGACGAAAACGGGTTTGAGGTGGATACAACTAAAAATGCCGGAATGTTTACCGAAGAGAACCTTAAAGGCTATTCGGCGGTTATCTTTTTAAGTACGACCGGGGATGTACTGAATCACTACCAGGAGGCGGAATTCGAACGATATATTCAGGCTGGCGGAGGGTATGTGGGGATCCATGCTGCGGCCGATACCGAGTATCAGTGGGGATGGTATGGCCGGCTTGTCGGAGGATATTTTGCCGATCATCCCGGGATCAATGATCCTCATCCGAATGTTCAGGAAGGGACTCTCGAGGTTGAAGATAAAAATCACCCGTCTACCGAATTTCTTCCCGATCAATGGACACGGACGGATGAGTGGTACAGTTATAAAAATTTTAATGAGGATGTCAATGTACTGATGACCATTGATGAGGCGAGTTATCAGGGCGGATTGGATATGGGATATCACCCGATGGCCTGGTATCATGAGTATGACGGGGGACGGGCTTTTTATACGGCCGGCGGACATACGAGCGAATCGTACTCCGAAGACCTCTTTTTACAGCATCTCCTTGCTGGTATTCAATATGCAATCGACGATAACCGAAGGGACTACTCTCAGGCAAGAACTCACCCGGTACCGGCAGAGAACCGCTTTACACAAACCCAGCTTATCACCGGAGGTGAACTTTATGAACCAACGGAGATGACGATTTTGCCAAATCGGGACGTTTTGATTGTCGAGAGAAGAGGAGGGATCAAGTTATATAAGAATGGGAGTTCAACTATAGTCGAGGCAGGCCATCTGGATGTATATTTTGGAACGGACGTTCCGGGTGTCAATGCGGAGGAAGGGGTGATCGGTATAAAAAAAGATCCCGATTTCGAGAACAACCGGTTTGTCTACATTTTTTATTCTCCTGCCGGAGAGTCCGTAAACCGTCTTTCACGATTCAGATTCGAAAACGACCGGCTGGATATGGAATCTGAAATAACCGTCCTGGAATTCTATTCCCAGCGGGATATATGTTGCCACACGGGCGGTTCGATCGCATTTGACAGGGATGGATTGATGTACGTGTCGACGGGTGATAATTCCACTCCTTTTAATCAGCCGGATCAACCCTACGTTCTGGACGGATATGCGCCGCTGGATGAACGTCCCGGATTCAGGCAATATGATGCCCGGAGAAGTTCGGGAAATTCCAATGACCTGAGAGGTAAAATTTTACGCATACGGGTCAATGAGGATGGGAGTTATGACATTCCGGAAGGCAATCTTTATCCGGAAGGAATGGAAAAAACCCGCCCCGAAATATATGTCCAGGGGACCCGGAATCCTTATCGCATTTCTGTGGATCAGAAGAACGGGTACCTTTATTGGGGGGATGTCGGTCCGGATGCGAGGGAAGACAGTATCGGTGTTCGGGGCCCGCGGGGTTATGATGAGGTGAATCAGGCCCGAGAAGCCGGCCATTACGGCTGGCCGTTATTTGTCGGGAATAACTATCCCTATAACGAATATGACTATGCCACAGGTACTCCCGCAAGCCCTCCGTTTGATCCTGAAAAGCCGGTCAACCGGTCTCCACATAATACGGGCCTGACAGTACTCCCCCCGGCCGAACCTGCATTTATCTGGTACCCATATGCGGTTTCCAGTGAATTTCCGGAAGTGGGAACCGGCGGACGGAATGCGATGGCCGGGCCGGTTTACTACACCGATTTATACCCGGAAGAATCCCGTCTGCCCGAATATTATGACGGAAAGCTTTTTATCTATGAATGGATTCGTGACTGGGTCAAGGTCGTTACCCTTCGGCCAAATGGAGATTTTGACAAGATGGAGCCGTTCATGGCCGGTACAACCTTTAATGCCATTATAGATATGGAAGTCGGCCCGAACGGTCAACTCTATCTACTCGAGTATGGGAAAGGGTGGTTTTCAAGAAATCCGGACTCGGGATTGTCCAGAATTGATTTTAATGCCGGAAATCGCTCACCGGTTGTCCATGAAATCCGAGCAGACAAAACTTCGGGTTTGACCCCGCTTGAAGTTACGTTCTCCGTGGAAGCAAGTGATCCGGAGGACGATCCGTTGTCCTACCACTGGGAGATCGGAGACGGGGAAACCATAGAAACCGATCTGCCGGAGTTGAAGTATGCGTTTAACGAAATCGGGGAACATGAAGTAACAGTGGAAGTAAGTGACCCGGAAAATCTGACGGCCCGAAGTGAGCCGGTTTCCGTCTATGCCGGTAATACTGCACCCGTTGTCCATATTGAAATTCAGGGCAACCGGACGTTTTATTTCCCGGACAAGCCGGTCGGTTATGATGTAAGGGTAGAAGATGAAGGTCCGGAAGGTGTTTCAACAGCCGTCAATCCCTCGATTTTGTTTGTATTTGCAGATTATATTGAATCGAGTGGGGAGACGGATGAAGAGGAGAGTACTGAGGGACACCAGGTCATGACGGATGTCCTGAGTGGCAGAAATCTGGCAGCTACCCTCGATTGCAGGGCATGCCATCATGAGGATCAGAGTTCTATTGGTCCCTCATACACACGTATAGCCGAAAAATATCAGGATACCGAACATGCGGCAGACTATCTTGTCGGTCAGATTATCCAGGGAAGTTCCGGGGTTTGGGGGGAAACAGCCATGCCGGCACACGTCGATATGGAAGAAGAGGAAGCCCGCCAAATCGTAGCCTGGATCCAGTCGCTGGTGCAGGAAGACGGTGAATCCAGCGAATCCCTGCCGGCTTCCGGGACACTCAATCCGACTCTGGATCGCGAACCGATGGAAAACGGTGTTCTCGTTATTTCCGCAAGTTATACGGATGAAGGGGGAGAAAATGTCAAACCTTTGACAGGCTATGCTTCCGCAAGACTTAGAAACAGCCGAATGGCTGTGGCCGGTGCAGATCAACTGGACGGTTATCAGTCAATGGAATTTGGTGGAAATCGGTTTTTAATGGTCCCGAATGAAACCGGATCTTTTGTACTGAACGGGGTGGACCTTTCCGGTATTACAAATCTGGAATTCTCTGGAGCGTCCCAGGCTCCTCTTGAAACCGGCTATTCCTTTGAGCTTCGCCTGGATGGACCCCAAGGCGAA
>JBBDNC010000108.1:0-20799 GCA_040877875.1 Balneolaceae bacterium
CTCCCTTTTTCATGCGGCTGTACATCTTCTCGCCCATAGCAAAAAGAAAGTCTACCTGGATGATTTCCGGGAGTTCACCGGGCGGGACAAAATCGACCGGGAAGCGGACATCCACGCGCGTAACTTATGGATCCCGGACGAAGAGTATCAGCAGATTCAAGCGGATACCCCCCTGACCCGGGAAAAGGTAATCCGTTATGCTCATCGCCTGCAGGTGTCACCCGGATTCATCGTCGGCCGCCTCCAGCAAGAGGGAATCATGCCGAAACACTGGATGAACTATCTGAAGAAAATGATTACAGATTGGGATGAATTCGGCCCGGCAACAGAATCATGAGCGTTGAGGACCGGAGGCAAAATGGCCGGCCGGGGAAAAATCGTTTCTATCTTTTAGCCATTTCCAATACGATAGTGTATATTTCCATGCCAGCACATTTGTGCAAACTATTTGACTAAATATCTAATTCTTAATTTTAAATTTAACTGGAGAATTGCATGGCACTTGCAACAAAGAGTATTGAAGAACTGTTAGGAGATGAGGCATCTAACCTTCTGGAACATGAATGCAAAACTATTTCGAAAGACAGGCTTCATGCCCCGGGGCCGGATTATATTGATCGGGTGTGGTATCATTCCGACAGGGGTCCCCGGGTTTTAAGAAACCTTCAAAGTATTTTTAATCATGGCCGGCTGGCCGGAACCGGTTACCTGTCCATCCTTCCCGTAGATCAGGGAATTGAACACAGTGGCGGAGCATCTTTTGCCAAAAACCCGGATTATTTTGACCCTGAAAATATTGTACAGCTTGCCATCGATGGCGGGTGCAATGCAGTGGCTTCTACATTTGGAGTATTGGGTGCTGTTTCCCGTAAATTTGCTCACAAGATTCCATTCGTGGTAAAGATCAATCACAATGAACTTCTGACTTATCCGAATACCTACGATCAAATCTTCTTTGGTACGATTGATCAGGCGTATGATATGGGAGCTGCGGCTGTGGGAGCGACGATCTACTTCGGATCTGAAGAATCAAACCGGCAGATTGTAGATGTTGCACGGGCTTTTGCATACGCTCATGAACTCGGAATGGCGACCATCCTCTGGTGTTATACGAGAAATTCTGCATTCAAGGTGAATGGAGTGGATTATCACGCGTCTGCCGATCTCACCGGACAGGCAAATCATTTGGGTGTGACGATCGAAGCAGATATTATAAAACAGAAGCTGCCGGTCAATAACGGCGGTTATAAAGCCCTTAATGCGGGAGATTCAACTTACGGGAAACTGGATGAACGTATCTATTCGGAGCTTTCCAGCGATCACCCCATCGACCTGACCCGTTACCAGGTAGCGAATTGTTATATGGGCCGCGCCGGACTGATCAATTCCGGAGGAGCTTCAGGTAAAGATGATTTTGCCCAGGCGGTCAAAACGGCTGTGGTGAATAAACGAGCCGGCGGCATGGGACTGATCAGCGGACGAAAGGCATTTCAACGTCCGAAGGACGAAGGCATTAAATTGTTGAACTCCATTCAGGATGTGTATCTTGATGAGAGCATCGATTTAGCCTGATTTTTTAATAACTTGCCGGCCCCGACTCCGGATATGCGGGGTCGGGGTTTTTTTATGCCTGAAATCAATCTGCAGGCGAATGGGCCTTTATAAGTTACTATTCAGTTTCCGTTCACGACCCTTTTCGGATCATTCCCTATTATTTTGAATGTGTATAGCAGAAGAACATAGCGCCGGGCAGCAACCCCTGATCTCCTATAAATATCTATTCATTTCCGTGGGATTAAGTCTGTTGGGGATGGCGGCCGTTATCTATATGACCTATTCTCCCGGTGTTCTTGAACACTTGCGGCTCAAGCGGATGCCGGGCCTGATTATCGCAATCGGGGTCACGTTTTTAAGGCTCTGGTTTTCTGCTGCTAAAATTCGGTTTCTTGCGGAAAACAGGGTCAGTTGGATAGCTTCGGTAAGGATTACCCTTTCCTGGGAATTTGCTTCTGCCGTGACTCCTTCAACGATTGGAGGAGCTCCTGTTGCTACGTATGCCATGTCGCGCGAAGGGATCAAACTGGGAAAATCGACCGGCATCATGCTTTATGCCGTTCTTCTGGATCAGTTTTGGTATGCCATTGCCGTTCCCATATTGCTTGTGGCAGGAGTTTATATGGAGGTGATTCCCCCGGAGATCGGATTACTGGGTGCGGCGACCATGGGTTTGATTTATACCGGTTTGATCGCGTATGGTGTCTTTCTGACGTATGGGTTGCTGGTGAATCCCAGGACAATGAAAAAAATTGTAGTAGGGCTTTTTCGTCTCCCGTTTCTTCGAAGATATAGTGAAAAAGTCAATGAGGAGGCGGAACATCTTGAAGAATATTCATATGATTTACGGAAGAAACCCCTGAAATTTATTTTGACAGCTTTCTTTCTTTCCACGATGTCCTGGCTCTGCAAGGTCGCCCTGCCACCCATTGTGGTCTTAAGCCTGCTGCCTGCTCAGGAAGTCCTGATGGTCATGCGAAGCCTTGCCATGAATCTCGCTTTTTTGGTGATTCCGACTCCCGGCGGATCGGGCGGTGTGGAAGGCCTGTTTGCTCTGTTTTTAGGCCCGTTGATTACCCGGACAGCCTTTATCGGACTGGCAGTGTTTGTCTGGCGGGTTATTACTTACTACATCAGCATCGGATTGGGAATTATGGCGGTGACCTGGTATATCAATCATACAGTAGGGGACATTTCAACGGCATCGGAGACGCCCGCTTCAAACCTGAACGAACCTCAAAAAGTGGAATAAATCAATATGGCCAAAACCCGGATTTACTATGAGTGTGCTTCGTGTGGCCATACCTCGGCCAAATGGTTGGGTCAATGTCCGTCATGTGACCAATGGCATACCTTTAGCGAATATCAGGAGTCTCCCAAAAAAACTGAAAAACATAAGGTGGATATCGGTTTGGAAGAAGAGGCTGCAACGCCGGTTGGACTGACGGACATCTCCTACTCTGAAACGGATCGTCTGCCAACGGGTATCGGAGAACTGGACCGGGTACTGGGAGGAGGATTAATGCCTTCCTCCTTAATCCTTCTCGGGGGAGATCCGGGAATTGGAAAGAGTACTCTTATGCTTCAGATGGCCAAAGCCAATCCTGATCTGAACCTGCTCTATGTGGCCGGGGAAGAGTCGGCCGGACAAATTCGTCAGCGGGCCGACCGCATCGGAATCCGTGACAGTAACATGAAAATTCTGAGTTCAACAGACCTGGATCATGTGATCCGCCAGGCCCGGAAAGTAAAGCCCGATTTGCTGGTTATTGATTCGATTCAGACGGTATATCGCAGCCAGCTCGGCAGTTTGCCGGGCAGCATTCAGCAGATACGTGAGTGTGCTGCAATCTTGCAGCAACTGGCAAAAAAGGAAGGAATGACGACCCTGATGATCGGTCATGTGACCAAGGAGGGGGATATCGCCGGCCCTAAAATCCTGGAGCATATGGTTGATACGGTATTGCAGTTTGAAGGAGATCAAAACAGAATCTACCGGTTGCTTCGTGGTGTGAAAAACCGGTTCGGCCCGGCTCAGGAGGTTGGAGTTTTTGAAATGAACGACAGGGGATTGAATGAAGTGGATAACCCCTCTGCATTGTTTTTGTCAGAAACGGATCAGTCGGTCAGCGGAAACGTGGTGACCTGTGTAATCGAAGGAACCCGGCCGTTACTGATTGAAGTCCAGGCATTGGTTACACCTTCCAGTTACGGAACTCCCCAGCGTACGGCAGGGGGATTTGATCACCGTCGTCTTTCTTTATTGATCGCAGTTCTTGAAAAAAGGGCCGGGTTGCAACTGAGCGGGCAGGATGTATACCTGAACGTTGCAGGCGGTTTAAAGATTACGGATACTGCTGCGGATCTGGCGGTGATCATGGCGATTGCCTCCAGTTATCGGGACCAGCCTTTGAATCAGGAGCTGTTTGTTTTGGGCGAAGTGGGCCTGGGAGGAGAAATACGCAGGGTTCCACTCCTGGAACAGCGTTTAAAAGAAGGAATGAAAATGGGTTTTGGGAAAGCAATACTGCCCGCCCGCCCGGACTCTTTAAAAGTGAAAACAGGGCTTATGCCGGTTCGATATGTACATCAGGCTCTTTCAAAAGCCATGGAATAACCATCGGGCTGCCGGACGGAAGGAATATCAGTGATTAGTAATTGTCCCGTCGTCGCCGGCGTTCTTCACGAATACTTTTTTTCAAAGCTTCACGACGCTCTTCTGAAGGCTTGGTAAACTGCTGACGCTCTTTAAATTCATTCAATATTCTCGAGCGGGTTACCATTTTCTTGAAACGGTTGATTGCACGATCAATGCTTTCGTTGTCTTTTACATTTACTCCGATCATATATCGATAAATACTTAAATTATTTTTTGTGATAGACTTTAAATATAAGCAAGATTCATATGAATATCACAACCTGTTAATGTTTTTCTTTTAGAAGGCTTTGCAAAACCATCTTTTTGCCCAATTTCTACATTATCGGGTTTATTTGACCGGGTTCAATTTAAACCGAACCGGCAGGCGATACCCCAGGGCGCCGAGACCGAAGAGGGCAAAATCATAGCGGCTGGGGTCGGACGGATCCAGAATTTGGAGCTGCTGAGTGAGTTCACAGACCGCCTTCCAGTCGTTATATCTGCGTGTGAGTAGGCCGAAACGGCGAGCCTGGCGGGCTACATGAACGTCCAGGGGAATCATCAATTCCGCCGGGGAGAGAAAATCCCAAATTCCCGGGTCGACCCGGCTTTTTTTGCGCAGAGCCCAGCGCAAAAACATGTTGATCCTTTTACAGGAGCTGTTCTTTTCCGGGTCGGAGATATGTTTATGGGAACGGCTTTGAATTTCCGGAGTGAGAGATAAAAAACGTTGATGAAATACAGAGATCAACGCACGGTTTTGTTGTCTTGAGTCCGTCAGACACTCTTCCCAGAATGATTCCATATCCTCGTGAGAGAGATAAATTTGCTGCAGGGCAGAAATAAAACCATGAATATCTACGGCCTTGAATGTACGGTGCTTAAAACCCCGGAAAGTGCCTGCCATCGACGGGTTATAATTTTCTACAAAGCGGGCAGGGCTGTATTCCATCCGCCGGATCAACTCTTCAATTTTCCGGCAGACGATATCCCGGCGACCCCAGGCCAAAAGTGCCGATAAAAACCCGGCAATTTCCTGGTCTTTCTTGGATTCGAAAACATGCATGAACTGTACCGGGTCCGAATGAATGTATTCCGGGGTTTCGATCCGTTCATTCAGGTCGTCGAGAAAGGGCTTTAATTCCAGCAGGGTTTTTCTGCTGCGTTTTCGTAAGGGTTTAGCCCGCATATCTCACCACATTTTTTAAAATTAATATCATGTATTGCATGGCGACCCTCCGTTCATCCGTGCCAATTAAACATTTGCCACGTCCTGTGGCCCACGGAGGGTTTCGAATAAATTAAATGAACATCGTTTTGCGAATGTTATGGTTTAACGTGTACCTTCCCCCTCGAAAAATAACACTTGATTTGGAAAACAAAATAGTAAGTCGGATGACAGAAGAAATTATCGAAACCGCTAAAAAAGCAGGAGATGCCATCCTGGAATATTACACCGATGAGATCGAGGTAAGCCGAAAGGAGGATGACTCTCCTTTGACCCGGGCCGATATGGCGGCCCATCATCTTATCCTTGACAAACTACGGAAACTGACACCGGAGATTCCTGTTATCTCTGAAGAAGGCGGGATTGCCGGATATGAGGAGCGTAAATTGTGGGAGCGTTTCTGGCTGGTGGATCCATTGGACGGGACCAAGGAATTTATTAAGAAAAACGGCGAATTTACGGTCAATATCGCCCTGATAGAAAAAGACCGGCCGATTTTCGGAGTGGTGCACATCCCGGCCAAAAACACGACTTATACCGGTGAAGAAAACAAGGGGTCTTTTAAAATTGAATCGGGCAAGGACCCTGTCCGTATTTATTCGGTCAACCCGCAACTGGATCAACCCCTGACCGTTGTTGTGAGCCGCTCACACGGTTCGGATGATTTAGAGGAGCGACTGACCAACGAAGGTGTCAGGGTGGGCGACAGGATCCCGGCAGGCAGTTCATTGAAATTTTGCCTGGTAGCGGAAGGAACGGCTGACATCTATCCCCGCCTGGGGCCTACCATGGAGTGGGATACGGCTGCAGGGGATGCCGTGTTTCGTTACTCCGGAAAAGGGGGGATGAGGTTTTCACCGCTTACCTATAACAAACCGTCCCTGAAGAACGATGGATTTATACTCGGCCTTGACTCACCCCCTCTTCGATGAGTTTCTGTGTGAGGATTTTATTGGCTTTCGGAAAGGGAAACTCTTCAAGTTGTGAGACGGAAACCCACCGCAATTCCTGGCTGGTGTGGGGAACGGGTTTTCCTGTTTTGATCCTGCACCAGTATGCGTGTAAAGTAATTTTGAAATGGGAATAGGCGTGTTTGAGTTCCATAAATTTTTCCAGGATCTCGACCTCCACCCCAAGCTCTTCTCGCATCTCCCTGGCAACTGTATCCCGGATCGATTCGTTTTTTGATTGTTTCCCTCCGGGAAATTCCCAAAGCCCCCCCAGCATGGCATCTTCCGGACGAAGGGCAATCAGGAGTCTTTGATTCTCATCCACGATCAAGCCGACTCCAATATGATGATGGGGGACTTTCCCGGCCGGAGACTTGTAGGGAATTGTGTCGGTCGCTGCAGTACGATAGGCGGTACATTTTGCGGAAAGGGGTCAGGATGTACAGTCGGGATTTGCAGGCGTGCATACCGTTGCCCCCAGCTCCATCATCGCCTGATTGAAATCTCCCGGGCGCTTTTCTGAAAGAATATCGTCGGCTAACTCCTGGATCTGATTTTGAGTCTGACGAGCCCGGATATCTGTTTCAATTCCATAAAAACGGGTCAGCACCCGTGACACATTTCCGTCGACCACGGCATAAGGTTGTCCATATACGATACTCAGCAGGGCAGCAGCGGTATAGGGGCCGACTCCCTTCAATTTCCTGATCTCCTGATAGGTCTCCGGCAATTTCCCCTGATACTCCCGTACTACGGTTTGTGCAGCCTTATGGAGGTTACGGGCCCGGCTGTAATAGCCAAGTCCTTCCCATAATTTCAGCACTTCCTGCCGGTCTGCTTTAGCGAGTTTTTTGATCGTAGGAAAAGCCTCCAGAAAACGGTGGAAGTATGGAATCACCGTATCGACCCGGGTTTGCTGCAACATGATTTCTGAGACCCAGATAGAATACGGGCTCCCCGATTTTCGCCAGGGAAGATCCCGGTGGTTTCGGTCGTACCAGTCTAATAACTCAGGTGTAGGAAAATCTGGCACGGGTCACTCTATTTCAGCTTCAGCATTCGGATCTGTTTCGATGACGCGGATCTTGATATTCTGCTGGGATGCTGCTCCGTACTGATCCGTCGCAATCACCTGAAATTCAAAATTTCCAACCTGCCGGATCGTTGGAGTCCATGTGAATCTCCCGGCCTTTTCCTCCAGTCTTGCTCCGGCTGGAAGATCGACGCCCAGGTAGCGGATTAATTCCGGATTTTTGCCATCCGGGTCAATTGCCCGGATATCAAAGGTAAACTCCTCTTCAATATTGATGGTCATGGGTCGAACAGGTGTAAAGCGGGGAGGTGTATTGAAGGGCCGAAGATCGATACTGAAACGGGTGCTATCCGTCAGGCCGCTTGAAGTGGTTGCTAAAATGGTTACCTCATGCCGGCCGATCTGTGTAGCCGTGGGCTGCCAGTAAAACGTCTGTCCCCTTAATTTGGCATTATGAATATCGGAGCGGTAGGTGAGTTCAATCTGATCTGCCCGGTGGCCGCTATTCAGCACAATCGGTTGCAAGAGAGGGCGTGGAAAGGGAAAGGTGATGCTTTCAACCGGCTTCAATTCGGGAGGCCCCGGGGTTTGTTCCGGAAATAGATTTCCGTCTGCCGTGCTCTCATCTTCCCTGGTGTCAATCCGGAGGACCGGTGAGATCTGGTTGTTTTCTGAAATCCAGAGTTTTTCGTTAACGATCGTGAAAAAGACCCCCCCTTGCTCCGATTCTTTCCACAGGGTCAATCCCCCGGAGGCTTTATCGGCCCAAAGTTTGCCCGAAAGTGTCCGGACTACCAAATCGCCATGCCACAGCCTGAGTTTATCGACCGGTTCCTGGACGCTTCCCGCACGGGTCGTTCTTCCATCTGAACCGATATAATAGATTTCACCGTTTTGAGTAGTTCCAAGCAGTTCATTTTCTGTCAGAAAAAGTCTTCGTACAGGAGCCTCAAGTTCAATCGACCGGGCAGCCCGGAGCTCCGGATCGTTTGACGAGCGCTCAAGAATTTCAAGGGTTTGATTGGCTTTTAAAACAAAGAGAGTAGAATTCCCGTCAGATACCAGATCGAGGACCCGGCTGTTTTCGAAAATGGAAGGAATTATAAATTCCGGTTCATGATCTACTGATTCAGGGGATTCGAGCGACAGTCTGCCCACTCCGTATTCTCCCAGGGCTAAATAAATGAAATTTCCAAGGCGTTGAACCGACCGGGGTGTGTCGGGCAACACCGTCGAGGAATAGACCCCGAGAACCGAAGTCGGTTCGACGATCGTCAGACGACGTGAATCCCCGTACAGATATGCGAAACGTACATCTGCCTGCAGGGTGTGGCCTCGTTTTTCCATCCCTTCGGAAGAATAAAGCCATTGAAGCGTGTCGGCATTTGTTCGGAATACCACCAATCCCTCTTCACCGGAGAGGACATATTTATGGGCGGGAGAGCTTTCTATCTCCATCACCTGATCGATTACCATGAGGTTTCTGAAATCCTGTACCCATTCTTCTTGTGCTGTAGCAGGTGAAGAGAGGAAAACAACAAGAAATAATATCAGGAGGCTTTGTAAAACGGGTCTTTTGCCCAATGTCGGCGTTATCGGCCGATTGAACTCCTTGAATATTGAAATATACTGCGGTTTCGATCCGCCGGCTGGCGGACTGGCCTTGACCTTGAACAAAATCCCAAGTTTTGCAAAGCTTCCTATCAGTAGATTAGAAATAAAAATGATTTTAGAAAGTGATTTCATCATAAGAAATAGGATAATTATGGCAGCTATAACCAGTAATGTTTTTTGTACCAGTGAAGGGTCCGGGAGATTCCTTCTTCAAGTGAAACGTCGGGAGAATAATTTAATTCTGTCTCCGCTTTTTCCCCCGAACAAGTCCACTCCAGTACCATTTCATTTGCTTTATCCCGGTTGAAGGCCGGATAGGAACCTGTAAAAGAGGCTGTTGTTTCAAAAATCCCCGCCAGCTTTTTGACCCAGGACGGTTTGATGTTCAGGGTTACGGGTTTTTTCCCGAGCACTTTTGAAGATATATTTTTTATCTGATTCCAGTTATAAATATCCGGCCCGGTAATAAAATAGGTAGAGATGCCCGGCTCCGGACTCTCAGCGGCCCGTTGGATGCCGCGGATCAGATCCGAGACATAAATCATTGAGATGCGGGGGGTTTCTCCGTCTCCGATCACCGGGGAGATGCGTTTGTTTACAAGCTTGAAGTAGGTATAAATTTGATCCTCTCGCGGGCCATAAACGGCCGGCGGACGCAAGATCGTTATGGAAGAATCAGCAGAGGAAAGTTTGTGAATCATCATTTCCATTTTTTTCTTGGATTCGCCGTATTGACTCACCGGTTTCATGGGGTCTTCCTCGGTGAGCGGATGGTCCCGGCTGGGGCCGGCGGCTGCGAGAGAAGAAAGGACTACAATCTTTCCAATTCCGGTTTTTTGCGCTACCCGGATCAGATTTTCCGTTGCTTCTACATTCCCGTAATCAAACTCTTTCCGGGAAGGGGCTTTTACAACTCCGGCAAGGTGAAAAATCACATCTACATTATGCAACGCCTGTTTAAGTACAGAAATACTGTGCAAATCCCCTTTAACTCTGGTATACTCTTTTCCGGTCAGCCATTTTTCGCGATTTCGAACCAGGCATTTGACTTCGCTCCATTTTGAATCCTCCAGCAGAGCATCCACAAGATGGCTTCCGATAAATCCGGTACCGCCGGTAACAAATGCTTTCATTTAATCCTTATATTGGTTCGACTTCGTGTTGATTACAACCTTCATGCATGTCCATATCACGGCAGGATGTCGGTCGAAAATACGATCCGGGAAAAATTTCTGGAAAAAAGGGTCAGAGTTACTATTGTTGGGAATCGGGGTGTTTGCCTTGCAGTTTGACAGGCCTGCATGCAGTGTCCGATATAAATTATGATAAACGATCCATATCATTTAATGTTCAACAGACGTACGATCTGTGTACGACCGGTTAACATTTTGCCAGCCTGATTCCGTAGAATGAAGCTGAATTTGCCTGGAATATGAATACGTAATGAAGCGAAGATACAAAGTTGAAAGCTGCATTTGAAAATTTATGACAGATCTCAGGGTTGCACTTTTTACCGGCAATTATCATCACATACGGGATGGGGTGTCTCTAACCCTGAATCGGCTGGTTGATTTTCTTGAAAAACAGGGGGCCGAAGTCTTGATTTTTGGCCCGTCGGTTAAAAATCCTGCCTTTCAACATAGCGGAAAGCTGATTTCGGTACCTTCGATCCCGATGCCCGGCCGGCCGGAGTATCGTATTTCTACCGGATTTCCGCGACGTGCCAAGATACAACTGGATACTTTTGATCCGGATCTGATCCATATTGCAACTCCCGATTTATTGGGATATAAAGCCTTGAAATGGGGCATGCGTCATAATAAAACGATTGTCTCATCCTATCACACTCATTTTACAGGGTATCTGAAATATTACAGGCTGGGCTTTATGGAATCCATCGGGTGGAAGTACCTTCGCTGGTTTTATGGCCAGTGTCGACAAATCTATATCCCGACACCTTCTATGGCAAACACATTGAACAAGAATGGCATTGACGGGGATCTGAAAATCTGGGCACGGGGAGTCGATACAAAATTGTATAGTCCGGATAAGCGGGATGAGCAATGGCGAAAAAGAAGGGGGGTGGGTCCGGAAGATGTTGTCGTAAGTTTTATTTCCCGGCTTGTTTTGGAAAAAAATCCCGGGATCTATGCAGAAACAGTTAAAACCCTGAAAGAGGAAAATCCTTCTGTGAAACCGATGATTGTGGGAGAGGGGCCTGCTATGCAAGAACTGCAGGAAACACTGCCGGACGGCATTTATACGGGTTTTCTGACCGGTTCGGAACTTGCCAAAGCGTATGCCAGCAGTGATATATTTCTTTTCCCTTCTGATACGGAAACTTTTGGAAATGTCACCCTGGAGGCGATGTCGAGTGGCCTGCCTTGTGTCGTGGCAGATGCGGTGGGCAGTAAATCGCTGGTGGAAAATGGTGTAAACGGTTACCTTGTCACAGTCTATGATAAAGATGGATTCGTATCCAAAGTGAACACGCTGATTAAGGATCGGGAACTTCGGGAACGTATGGGGAAAGCCTCGCGGGAAAAAGCTAAATCTTATGCCTGGGAACGTATTAATCAGCAGCTTCTTGCCTATTATCATGAAGCATTGAATCCAATAAATTCCATTAACAAAGTTAAGTAAGCTGTAATTTGAAAATACTGTACATATCACATCTGCATCCTCCACTTGACAGGCCGCTGGAGAATGTCGGCGGGATGCAGAATGTAAGTATCCAATTGGTGGATGCCCTGGAACAAAGAGAAGATGCGGAAATAAAAACCATCTTACTCAGGGCTCCGTGGGAAAACATCGGTGTGATGACGACACTGTTTCTGTTGAAACTTTTGTGGCGGATTCCCAAAGCGGTCAGGGAATTCAAGCCGGATGTTATTCTGTTCTCTTCGATGGTCACGGCAGGGGTCCTTCCTTTTTTAAGTAAAAAAGTGACGGTTCCGGCTGTAACGATCAACCATGGGCAGGATGTAACCCTGCCGGTATGGATCTACCAAAAATATCTTCCGTATATATTTAACAGGTTAAGCGGCGTCATTTCCGTATCCCAGGCAACCCGTAAAGCCTGTATTGAAAGAGGGATGGATCCGTCCATCGGAGGGGTGCTGCCGAACGGATATGTGAGCCGGAAAGCCCTTGCGCTGCCGGAGAAGAAAGTTGCAAAACAGAAACTTTCTGAAAAATTTGATATAAAGTTTACCGGGACACCTCTTCTCTTGACAGTCGGGCGCCAGGTAAAAAGAAAAGGACATTCCTGGTTTATACACAAGGTGATGCCCCTGCTCAACACGCATGTCAACTATCTTGTGATCGGCGACGGACCGGAGTTTGAAAATATCAAAAAGAAAGTTGAAGAATCGCCTTTTAAAAACAATATTTGTTTAACCGGGCGCCAGCCGGATGAAGTATTACGCTATGCCTATGCCGGGGCAGACCTGTTTATTATGCCGAATATTCCGGTAAAAGGGGATATGGAAGGATTCGGTATTGTTTTGCTGGAAGCGAACCAGGCCGGTGTCCCCGCGGTGGCATCCGACCTGGAGGGAATCCGGGACGTCATTGAACAAGGGGTAAACGGATACCGCGTTCCTCATGGCCAGCCGGAACAATTTGCAGCGGCCATCGACTCAATTTTAAATCAGAATCTGGAACAATTATCCGCGTCTTCCAGAAAGTATGTAGAGGACAAATATAACTGGGAAACGGTTGTAGCGCACTATTTAAAGTTTTTAGATGAAGTGGTAAAGGGAAAAAAAGGGGCTGAAACACGGGTTTCTTTCTAAATTTGATGGAAACTTAATACTGGCTATATTTAAAGGTTAAATAAAACACCCAAGCCGCTAAGAATGGGCGATTCCAAAGTAGACATACAGAAGAACGATATCTTTACCAAGGCCTATCAGTTTACAAAGGTGGAGGAGATTAAGGAACAGGGTTTATACCCGTATTTCAAGCCCCTGCAGGCGACAGACGGTACGGTTGTTAAAATTGAAGGCCGGGATGTGATTATGGCCGGCTCTAACAACTATCTTGGATTGACCAACGATCCAAGAACTATCAAGGCGGCACAGGATGTTATTCAGACCTATGGCACAGGTTGTACCGGTTCCCGCTATTTAAACGGTACGCTTGATCTGCACCTGGAACTGGAAGAAAAACTGGCCGAATTCATGGAGAAGGAAGCCTGCGTTCTCTTCAGTACGGGCTATCAAACCAATGAAGGCACTATTCAAACCATTGCCGGCCGGAATGATATTATCTTTTCGGACAAGGACAACCACGCGTGTATTGTAGTGGGGACCCAGGTATCCAACGCAAAGACTGTTCGCTACAGGCACAATGATATGGATCATCTGCGAAAGCTGTTGGAACGCTCGGATCCGGAAGCCGGGAAAATTATTGTAAGTGACGGCGTTTTTTCCATGTCCGGTACGATTGCCGAAATCCCGAAACTGGTAGAACTGAAAAAAGAGTTTGGAGCCAGGCTTTATCTGGATGATGCCCATGCCATCGGAGTTGTGGGAGATCGGGGCAAAGGATCTGCCTCTGTGTTTGGCCTTCTGGATGAAATCGACCTGATTACCGGTACGTTTTCCAAGTCTTTTGCTTCTCTCGGAGGTTTTTTGGTAGGAGATGAACCGGTGATCAATTACATCCGTCACCAGTCGCCCGCCCATATATTTAGTGCAAGTATGCCTCCAGCAAATGTCGCTACGGTATTACAAGCCCTGGAAATCCTCAAAGAGGAGCCATGGCGGCTGGAACGGCTTGAAAAGATCTCTGATTTTATGCGGCAGGAACTTCGTGCGATGGGTTTTAATGTCTGGTCCAGCCAAACTCCCATTATCCCGGTTGTGATCGGCGACATGATGGACTGTTTCAGATTCTGGAAAGATCTTTTTGAAGAAGGGGTGTATGTCAATGCCGTGGTCCCTCCGGCAGTCCCCCAGGGACAGGCGCTTGTACGCACCAGTTATATGGCGACTCATACGGACAACCATCTGGATAAGGTGCTCAGCGCATTTCGGAATGTTGGAATCAAGCACGGCATTATCGATAAAAACGGCCATTCTCTACTGGACATTTAACGGTGCAAGTGAAACCGATCACAAACGAAGTTACCATTGTTTCTACCCAGCAGGAGAAGAAGAACTTCCTTCGCTTTCCCTATCATCACTATGAGGAAGATCCATATTGGGTTCCCCCCCTGATGATGGATCAGAAAAAACTTCTCAATAAAAAAAAGAACCCTTTCTACAATCAGGGAGAGATCGTTCAGTTTCTCGCTGAACGTAACGGAATCCCCTCCGGCCGGCTGGCTGCCATCATAGACCATCGATATAATGAATACCATAATACCCTGACCGGTTTTTTCGGTTTTTATGAATCGATCGACTCCCAGGATACGACAGACTTGCTGTTCCGGGTAGCTTCCGACTGGCTTCGGGATCAAGGTATGAAAACCGTTTTGGGGCCGGCGAATCCCGGGATGATGGATGAAATCGGTATCCTGGTTGAGGGGTTTGAATCCTATCCCTATATCCTGATGCCTTGGAATAAACCCTATTATGATTCACTGCTCAAAGGTGCCGGCTTCTCCAAAGCGACCGATTTATATGCTTACGAAGTGACCCAGGATTCGGTAAACCGGGAAAGAATGCATCGGGCGGTTGAGATCG
This sequence comes from Balneolaceae bacterium, assembly GCA_040877875.1. Taxonomy (GTDB): domain Bacteria; phylum Bacteroidota; class Rhodothermia; order Balneolales; family Balneolaceae; genus JBBDNC01. The sequence goes on from JBBDNC010000108.1 coordinate 14,711, forward strand.
TGAAAAAGAGAATGCCGGATCTGCACATCAGGGAGCTTAACATGAGAAACCTGAAATCGGAACTTGTTTACATCCGCCATATTTTCAATGAATCCTGGAAGGATAACTGGGGCTTTGTCCCGATCACGGAAGAAGAGTTTCAGGCAGTAGCTTCGGATCTGAAGATGATTGTAGATACGAAGGTTGCCCACATTGCGGAGCTGAATGGCCAACCGGTAGCCTTTTCGATTGCCCTGCCGGACTATAACCAGGTATTTAGAAAAATGGATGGCACCCTCTTTCCAACCGGTATCTTTAAACTTTTGTATCACCGCAGGTATATTAACCGTATCCGTACGGCTTTGATGGGAGTTTTGCCTGAATACAGGGGCAGGGGAATCGATGCTTTGCTCCACCAAAAAGCCATCCAAAATGGAAAAGAAGTCGGGTATTATGCTTCAGAACTGAGCTGGATTCTGGAGAGTAATGTGGAAATGATCCGGGTTGCGGAAAAAATAGGGGGGTATAAAAGTAAAACCTACAGAATGTACCAGATGGATCTTTGATTCATGCTTGTCTTGTTTTGTGTCCGTCCTGATACCCGCTTTCCTCTCTCCCGTCGGATAACCCCTCCTTATATAGCTGCCATTTAGTCCCATCATTTCTATTGAAAAATCAGTACATTTTACTTGTGAAACACCTTAAGTGGTCGATTTGCAGGTATCCGGATACGATGAAACGACACTAAGTTTTTCTGTGGAGCACCGTCGAGACCGGCGGGTTGTCTGGGTCGGTCAGATGGACTCAGTAAATGAATACAGATCTGAGCAGGCAACCCTGCATCCATATTGGCCCGGGTGAACCATCAGACTGGGTCCTTGAAAGGCCATAGCAGAAACGAGCAAGAATTCTTCAATCATATGAGCAATTTCCGTATCGAGAAAGATTCCATGGGCGAGGTCAAAGTACCGATTGACGCTTATTACGGAGCACAAACCCAACGGGCGTTTGAAAATTTTCCGATCAGTCATATTCGATTTTCCCGAGAGTTTATTGAAGCACTCGGGCGGGTGAAACGGGCTGCTGCCCAGGTGAATGCTGACCTGGGCCTTTTGGATAAAAACGTTGCCGAAGCTATTATAAAGGCCTCGGAGGAAGTTATCGAGGGGAAACTGGACGAGCACTTTATTCTGGATATTTTCCAAACCGGGTCGGGGACTTCAACCAATATGAATGCCAATGAAGTGATCTCGAAACGGGCGAATGAGTTAAAAAGCGGGACCGATATTTCCATCCATCCGAACGACCATGTCAATTTCGGCCAGAGCTCAAACGATGTGATCCCGACGACGATTCGTGTGGCGGCCGTGCTGGCGCTTCAGCAAAATCTTGTTCCGGCCTTGAAATATTTACAGAAAACCCTTCTGGAAAAAGGCGGGGAGGTGTCCGATGTCGTAAAAACAGGCCGAACGCATCTGATGGATGCAATGCCGGTAACCCTGGAACAGGAGTTCAGCGGATATGCCCGGCAGATAGAATTGGGTATCCAGCGAATTCAATCGGCTCTGGAGCGGCTGCTTGAACTTCCCCAGGGCGGTACAGCGGTGGGAACCGGCCTCAATACTCATCACGAATTCGGCGGCAAATTTGCGGCTTCCATGGCCGAATCTACCGGCCAGCCCTTTCGAGAAGCTGAAAATCATTTTGAAGCCCAGGCAACGGTTGACGCCCCGGTCGAACTCAGCGGCCAGCTAAAAACCCTGGCTGTAGGGCTGACAAAAATCGGAAATGACTTTCGATGGATGAATTCAGGCCCGAACAGCGGACTGGGAGAAATCGAATTGAAGGCGCTTCAGCCCGGATCCTCCATCATGCCCGGCAAGGTGAATCCCGTTGTGGAAGAGTCACTGACAATGGTATGTGCCCAGGTAATCGGGAATGATGCGGCGATCACAATGGCCGGCCAGTCCGGCAATTTTGAGCTGAATGTCATGCTTCCGGTTGTGGCACATAACCTGCTGGAATCCATCAGGATTCTCGGTAATGCGAGTCGAAACCTTGCGGAGCGGTCCGTAAAAGGATTTACGGTCAGGAAGGAACAAATCGATCGCATGGTTGGGAAAAACCCGATTCTGGTAACGGCCCTGAATCCGTTAATCGGTTACGACAAGGCCGCTGAAATTGCAAAAAAAGCATTCAGGGAAGACCGGGCCGTCCTGGATGTCGCTTTGGAAATGACAGATTTGTCGGAGGACGAGTTACGAGAGGCGCTGAATCCCATCAACATGACAAAAGGTGGGTTTTCAGATTGATCCATGGGCCTTTTATCAGAGGTTTTTAGTCTAACTATAAATAGCTAAAAGGTGAGCGGGTCTCCCGGCAGATATCAGGAACGGGTATCTTTGGGTCTGAAATGTACAGCAGAAGTTCTGTTCCTGCGTTTTTGATATCAATGTTGAAGCTCTTATTATATTTATATTTGGTACCCACGCTGAAAACTGTAGAAATTGAATAGGATATTGAACAGTTGGGATTATGGCTAAATCTGAAGTGGTAAAATCGAAGAGCAGGTATTCAAAAAAGAAATCTGAAAAGATTCTGAAGGAATATAAACTCGTTCGTCTCAGTCGGGAAATATCAAGAATTGGCCGGAAAGAAGTCCTGACAGGCAAAGCCAAATTCGGAATATTCGGGGATGGCAAGGAGCTTCCCCAGATTGCCATGGCGAACTCGTTTCAGAACGGGGATTTCCGTTCAGGCTACTACCGGGATCAGACTTTTATGATGGCGATCGGCCGGATGACTGTCCAGCAGTTTTTTGCCCAGCTTTACGGGCATCCTGACACGAAGGCCGACCCGTTTTCCGGTGGGCGGCAGATGAATGCTCATTTTGCCACCCGGCTTCTGGATGAGAAGGGGAACTGGAAACCGCAGACGGAAAGGAAGAACAGTGCTGCGGATATGTCGCCGACGGCAAGCCATATTCCTCGGCTCCTGGGCCTTGCCCAGGCTTCGAAAGTCTACAGAGAAAATGAATTTTTAAAAGACCGAACGGAATTTTCAAACCGGGGCAGGGAAGTGGCGTTCGGGACCATCGGAGATGCCAGCACGTCCGAAGGGATTTTTTGGGAATCGATCAATGCGGCGGGCGTACTTCAGTTGCCTCTCGTTCTCTCCGTCTGGGATGACGGATACGGGATCTCCGTTTCAAAAAAATATCAAACTACAAAAGAAAGCATCTCTAAAGTCCTGGAGGGATTTCAGCGTACGGAAGACGAACCCGGAATTGAAATTTTTAGAGTCAAGGCCTGGGATTACGAAGGGCTTATTGAAACCTATCGACAAGCCGCCTCCCTGGCAAGGGAGGAATATGTACCCTCCCTGATTCATGTAGAAGATGTGACTCAGCCCCAGGGCCATTCAACTTCCGGTTCTCATGAACGGTATAAATCGGATGAACGGCTGGAGTGGGAAGAAGAGTATTGTTGTTGTAAACAATTTCGGAACTGGATCCTCGAACAGGGAATTGCCGAATCGGAAACGCTTGACAAGATTGAAGAGGACGCCCGCAAGGAGGCCAAAGAGGGCAAGGAGAAAGCCTGGAATGAATTTCAGGCACCGATTAAAAAACAGCGGGATGAACTCGCCTCCATTTTGGAGCCCATCCTTCAAACCCATTCAAAAAATGGAGAGATCAGGGAACTCGGTCAACAGTTAAAGCGGAAACCCGCCCCGATTCGTAAAGATTTGATGTCTGCCGCCAGGAAAGTGCTGCGATACACCCGCGGTGCGTCATCCCCGGCGCGGGATGAGCTGATCAAGTGGTTAAAAGAATACAAGGAAGAAAACCGGCAAAATTATAATTCTCACCTCTTCAGTGAGTCTGACTTTTCTCCGATGCATGTTGAAGAACTGAAACCGGAGTATAGTGCTAATCCGGAAGTGGTAGACGGACGAGTCGTGTTAAGAGATAATTTTGATAAACTATTCGAAAAATATCCCGAAGCCCTTGTTTTCGGTGAAGACGTTGGTCAACTGGGGGATGTAAATCTCGGCCTCGAAGGCCTCCAGAAAAAGTACGGGGAATTGCGGGTAGGGGATACGGGAATCCGGGAGGCTACCATACTCGGGCAGGGAGTCGGGCTGGCGCTACGGGGACTCCGTCCGATTGCTGAAATTCAGTACCTGGATTACATTCTCTACTGTCTGCAGGGATTGAGTGACGATGTGGCAACCCTTCGGTATCGTACCTCCGGCGGGCAAAAAGTGCCTTTGATCGTTCGTACCCGGGGTCACCGGCTGGAAGGAATCTGGCACTCCGGGTCTCCTCTTGGCATGGTGATTAACGGAGTGAGGGGGATGCATGTTTGCGTTCCCCGTAACCTGACGGATGCATCCGGCTTTTACAACACCCTGTTGCAGGGAGACGACCCGGCCCTGGTGATTGAACCGCTGAACGGCTACCGGCTGAAAGAAAAACTCCCCGTTAACCTGGGTGAATTTACCGTGCCCCTTGGCGTCCCCGAAATCGTTCATGAGGGGACCGATATGACCGTTGTCTCCTACGGTGCCACCTTTAATATTATCGAATCCCTGCTGCCTCAATTCGAAAAATTTGATCTATCGGTCGAACTGATTGATGTCCGAACCCTTCTTCCCTTTGACAACCACCGGATCATCCTTGAGTCGCTAAAGAAGACGAATCGTATTCTGTTTATTGATGAGGATGTGCCCGGCGGGGCTACCGGATTTATGATGCAGCAGGTGATCGATCAGCACGGAGGTTACTACCATCTCGATTCGGAAGCCAAATGTCTCACGGCCGAGCCGCATCGAACGGCTTTTGCGAGTGACGGTGATTATTTTTCAAAACCGAGTGACGATGATATCTTCGAGGCCGTTTACGGTATCATGAGTGAGGCGAATCCTGCAAAATACCCTCCTTTTTTATAGCCTTGTCTTTTATTTTCCGGAAGCCCCTCCGGTCAGGTTTTTTTTACAATGGACCGGGCAGGGATGGTGTAGAATTTATCAAGAGTCCCGAAGGGAATTCATATATCCCGATGCCGCTTTTCCGATAGCGATACCCTTTTCCTTTGTTAATTAAAAAAACGAACTTCACCGGCGCAGGGAGTAAGGTGTAAACGGCGAGGACGGATTTCCGGGTGAGAGAAGGTTGCCCGGCAAAAGGAGGTTATAGAAGGATCCAGTCGGCAAAAATAAAAATCCATATCAGCGGAAGATAGGCGAAGGAAGCGAACATTAACGGTTTGGCAGTGTTGACCGTCCGGTGGATTGTAAAAACCACTCCGTAGTATAAAAAAAGCAGGGTAGCGGCGATGGAGCCAGTCAGGTAAAGCAACCCGGCCAGATCCATGACATAGAGCTTATATACGGTCGGAATCAGTGCAAGGATCGGCAAAAGAATCCAGATGGAAGTGATCCATCCCTTCTTGTCGTTTTTCGGCAACATTTGGAAACCGGCATGTTCATAATCTTTTCGGCAAACCCAGGCAATCGACATCACATGGGGAATTTGCCAGCAAAAGACGATTCCGAAAAGGATCCACATCCCATGCTCAAAAACGGTTCCCGTTGAGGCGGCCCAGCCCCCGACTACCGGAAGGGCTCCGGGAATGGCTCCTACAAATACATTGAGGGCTGATATCCTCTTCAGGGGAGTATAGGCCCAAAGGTAGATCACCGTTGTTGCCAGGGCAACGCTTGCAGCCACGAAGTTCACCATTAAAATCAGGTAAAGAAGCCCTCCTGTAATCAGGGAAATCGAAAAGATAAAACCGTCTTTCGGTCGGATCCGGTTGTCCGGCAGCGGGCGTTTGTTGGTTCTTCTCATCAGGCCGTCCACCCCGCGCTCCATGAACATGTTATGAGCTGCAGTTCCCGATGCGATCAGCCAGGTTCCCAAAGCTGCATGTGCCATGATTACATAATCCACCTGCCCGGCAGCCCCCATAAGAAAACCAACAAGCATACTTGCCAGGACAGTGAGAGTAATACCGGGTTTGGTCAGCTCATAGTAATCGCTGATGGTACTCAGGAAATATTTGGCAGAAACGGTTTGGGTAATCACAATTTTCGTCAGGCTTTTT
>JBBDNC010000109.1:0-4699 GCA_040877875.1 Balneolaceae bacterium
TGCAATCTGCCTCAAACCTGACATTCCCTCGTAACAATTACCTAAGTCTGACAGACTCCTATAATATGCAAGTTGCTTTGGGCAGGGATATGGGAAGTTGAAATATAAAGATTGACGATCTCAAGGATCTGTTTTTATTTTCTTCCCGTCCGATGTTTAAAAGTGTCTGGTTTACGATTAACCCCTTTATTTAATGAAAGCCTTCATATGATTTCAGGTTCGAGAAGAACGAAAATAGTTTGCACTCTGGGTCCCAGTACTCAGACATTTGACAAAATTGAACAGCTTTATCTAAGTGGAATGAATGTAGCAAGGATTAACTTTTCACATGGGTCGCATGAAGTTCACGCGAAAACCATACAGTTTATCCGGGAAATTTCTAAAAAACACAAGTATTCCATACCGGTTTTAATGGATCTTCAGGGGCCTAAAATTCGTGTCGGTAAAATGAAGGAAGGTTCCCAGTTTTTGAAGGAAGACGATGAAGTTCAGCTCATCCCCGATGACAATTCAGAGGGGACTAAAGAAATTATTCCCATTGACTATCCGTTTTTAACTCAGGATGCCGAGGTTGGAAACAGAATATTGATTGACGACGGACTCCTTGAACTGGAAATAACAAAAAAAAATCAGGATAAGATTTCGGCCCGGGTTATTGTTGGCGGAGAGTTGAAATCCCGAAAGGGAGTGAATCTGCCGGGAGTCAAAATTTCAATGTCATCCCTGACAGAGAAGGATATCAAGGATCTTGAGTTCGGAATCACACAGGATGTAGATTACATTGCCATGTCGTTCGTGAGGTCTGCCCGGGATATACAGGATGTCATCTCCAGGGTGAGAGCTGCCGGAAGCAATGCCGGGATTATTGCCAAAATTGAAAAACCGGAGGCTATTGATGTAATGGATGATATTATAGAGGAAGCGGACGGGGTGATGGTAGCAAGGGGAGATCTGGGAATTGAAATTGCATCCGAAAGGGTTCCGCAAGTTCAAAAGAAACTTATCGAACGTTGCCGTATAGCAGGGAAGCCGGTTATTACCGCTACTCAAATGCTGGATTCCATGATCTATAACCCCCGGCCAACCCGTGCTGAAAGCTCGGATGTGGCAAATGCCGTCTTGGATGGAACGGATGCTGTGATGCTTTCCGGGGAAACGGCAGCAGGGAAATATCCTATTGATGCCGTCAAAACAATGGATAAGATCTGCCGAACGATTGAAATGCATTCCAGGGATATTTATTATAGTCTTGACTACCGTAAACCTGACTGGAAAGAAAAACAAGTCATTGAATCTCTTGCCTATTCCTGTGTAACCCTTGCTGCAAATGTCGAAGCCAAGGCGATTAGCACGATTACACACTCCGGGAATACAGCTCGCCGGATTGCCAAATTTCGACCCGATGTACCGATTGTTGCTTTTACGGAGACCTCAAAAGTTCGGAGGCAATTAAACCTTGTTTGGGGAGTCCATTCTGTAAAGTTGGAGGAAATCTTTGACACGGATAAGAGTATAAAATTAATGGAAAACTACCTGAAAAAACACGGACTGGTCGAATCCGGTGATCGGGTCATTTTGGCAACCGGAATGCCGATTGCCAAGCGCGGACGTACGAATATGATTAAAGTAAGTACGATTGAATAGCAGGCAGAAGTGAAAAGTGGAAGGAATAAATTGGGCAACACCGGCGAATTTTCAGTACCAGGCAGATTAGCTTCTCATAAGATATGAGGTGCAAAATCGTTGATAGCATAAAGGTTCCACCCACTACCTTCGTGTATACATTATTCTTTAAGTACTCCCGGACTCCGGACTACACCCCCCGTTATTTAACGTCTGCAGAAATATTTTCACTTCTGCCTTCTCACTTTTGCGTTTTCATTTTTTAAAATGAGAATTTATATATATCCATCCATATTGATTTTTCTGTTTGTTATTGTGACGGGGTGCGCTTCATCATTTCAACAAAACTGGCATGATTTTACTGCCTACTACAATACTTTCTATAATGCAACTCAATACTATGACGAGGGATTGAGCCAAAATTTGCAGCAACAGCCGGAAATGAATCCGGAAGAGCCTGTACGAATTCATTTGTCTCCATCCAATGCTGGAGCAGATGAATTTGCCAATGCTATTGAAAAATGTGCGGACATCCTTCGACGCCATAACCAGTCCGGTTATGTGGATCAGGCAATTGAAATGATCGGTAAGTCCTATTATTACCGACAGGAATATTTTTCAGCTCTGGAAAAGTTTCAGGAATTATTTAATACTACTTCCGATGAAATTATGAAGCAGTATGCCCTGATCTGGGAGGGCAGAACCTATCTTGAAATGGAAATCTATGGTGAGGGCACTCAAATATTGGAGACACGGCTTGCATCTTCTCTTGAATGGAGTCCTGAACTCAGGTCTGAAGCCCGCATAATCCTGGCTCAGCATTATGTAAAACAAGAGGAGTGGGAAAAAGCATCTGAAGTATTGGAATCGGCACTTGACGGGCTCGAAGACCTGGGGAAAAAGGCGAGAGGTTACTTTCTCTATGGACAGATATTGGAAAAAACAGGAGACCTGGGACCTTCTTATGTTGCTTTCAGGGAAGTCAGGAATCACCGCCCTTCTTATGAACTAGAATATTATGCACGATATAAGGAGGCTGACATTTATCGCCAGATGGGATTTTATCATAATGCTTACGATCATTTCAGATCGATGGAGCGGAATGATAAACATTTTGAAAGGCGCCCGGAGCTGTTGTATGAGATGGCAAAGACCGAACAGATGAGGGGGAATCCCGGGGAAGCCAGAAGGCTTTACAACAGGGTATTAAGGTATCGTGCAACGAATCCCGCACCTTTGGTACTGGCTAAATCTTATTATGGGATGGCAGAACTGTACAGGGAATTTTTTGCAGATTTTGAAATGGCAGCCGCCTACTATGATTCAGCCGCGATGCAGCGGGTAGACGAGCGCTTCTTGCCGGAGGACTGGAACATACAGGAACAAGCCAGTGCCTTTGGTGAATATGCGGAGGTTACCCGGCAGATTTCACGAATAGACAGTTTGCTGGATCTGGCATCGCTGGAACCGGCAGAGCTGGATTCTGTATTAGCGAGAATACAGGCACAGCATCAACAGGATCAAGTCCGCCGGGATGAGATTCAGCTCGGTCTTATGCAATCCGAAGAAGGCTTGGAAGAACTTACGACTGAAACAACAGAAGCCGTTAACGGATTTTTGAATATCAGGAACCGGGCAATGCTCGAACGTCTAAGTCTTCAGTTTCAGGCTCGTTGGGGAAATCGTCCACTGGCCGATAACTGGAGGAGAATGGAAGCTGTAAGTGGTTCCGGTAGAAATTTTGAAGAACAACAGGTAGTCGTACAGAAAGAGGGGATACCCGAACCAGCAACGCCGGATCTCTCAGCTTCCTCATCCGAACCGGGCATCCATCTGGGGGATATTCCGATGACAGAGGCAGAGCAGGACAGTATGATAAGTGAAAAAATAAAAAAATACTACCAGCTCGGAAGTGTTTTTCTATTGAATTTAAACCTCCCGGACAGTGCCGGGGTTTATTTTAAACGGGTACTTTCCGAAGAGCAGATAAATGTTCCGAATTTGAAACCGAGAGCCTTATATGCCCTTTCTGAAATATCCAGGATGGAAAATGATCAGGAAGAGGCCGATAAATGGCTGGAAATCCTCCTCGAATCTTACCCGGATTCACCCATAAGCACCCAAATTATGAACAGGACTGCCTCCTCCGTTCCTCACTCCGAGGCAAAAAGAGATGGAAATGGAACCCGGCCTGATTTATCCGAACTCTACCGGGATGTGTCAACGGTACCCTTCAACCGTGCGCATAATCTTTACCGGCTTGCGCTGGATCTGGCTGACCCGGGATCCTCACCGGTCCTTTTGTACGAAGCAGCCCGGGAATATATCCTGGCAGGCAGGGAAGACAATGGTACGGAAAACGGCCGGGAATTAAAGTTTAAAAGCTGGCAACAGGTACGTGAGAATTGGGAAGAGGTAAAAACTACATTTTTTGCCATGCAGGATACAGCGAACAAGAAATTAATGGATTCGACACTGGCCGAGGGGGAGCGAATCTATTGGAAGGGGATTGCAGATTCGACTCTGCCCGAACCGGATTTCACCCGGGTATTTCCCTATAAAGGTACGGAATGGGATAGTGCCCGGTCGGTGCTTCAGAAACTTGACTCGTACTATCCAAACAGTCAGGCAAATCAAAAGGCCGAGTATCTGAGACAGGAATTAAGATTGCCGGAAGAGGATGCCCGAGCCGGTCCCGGTGACCCGGGCTTTTCAGCGGGAACGTGGCTCCTCCCGTCAACAATGGAACGTAACGAGATTCGTTGTGAAGAACCTGTCGGCAGCGTGACCCTCAGGGGAGGGATGACGGCATTTCTCGAGCGGGTAAATTTTCCGTCCTGGACCGAAGATTTACCGTTTCCTGACGGAATTGAATATTTATTTATCATTAACCCTGAAGGATATGTATTGGACTATGCTATTCGGGATTCGGCAGACGGACGATTTCGTGGAAGCGGAATCCCTGAAGCCCTGGAGGAGGCTTTTGACAATGATTTTCATTTTGATGCCCCGGAAAAGTTGGGAGCTGCCGGAAAGATACAGTGTCATGTTCGATTTGGTTTTTAGGAGGTTCCCT
>JBBDNC010000109.1:4799-20124 GCA_040877875.1 Balneolaceae bacterium
GGAGCTGCCGGAAAGATACAGTGTCATGTTCGATTTGGTTTTTAGGAGGTTCCCTGTCAGCGAGTTGACGAACTGATCTACTGTTTCCTGAGAAATTGTTAATCTTTTCGGATCTGGTAGATACGTTTTAAATTATTTTTATTCAGGTATCTAATCAGATCCCGATTGATTCGGCGAACCAGCGCAGGCCCTTCGTAAATTAACCCCGTATAAACCTGGACAAGATCTGCACCGGCTTTGATTTTTTCCAGGACATCTTCAACGTCAAACACTCCGCCAACTCCAATGATCAGTTTTTCGCCTCGTGTCTTTTCGTAAATAGAACGGATTATTTCATTGCTACGGGTTCGAATGCCCTTGCCGCTTAAGCCTCCGGGTCCTATTTGGTCCAGGGTTTTAGAAGAGGTCGTCAATCCCGGTCGGTGTGTTGAGGTATTGGTAGCTATGTAACCACTGATGGAATGCATTCTGGCAACTTCTATCAATTCATGTAGCTGGGACTTATCAACATCGACTGAAAATTTGATTAAAACCGGAGGGTTTGTTGCATCGCTTCCTATTTGAAGTTTCTTTAGGAGTTTATCCAAAGTCGAAGGGTTTTCGAACGTTTTACCATCTTTTGTATTTGGGCAAGAGATATTCAGGGTGATATAATCTGCCACAGATTTTGCAAGCTGGAAACTGTTGAAATAATCCTCCAGAGCTTTGTCCCCTTCAATCTCCGGATTATGGGTCTTGGCGATATTTACTCCGACTGGAATCGAGTGCTGTACCTTGTTTAACCGTTTTGTGACCGTAGCTGCTCCATCATTGTTGAGCCCCATCCGGTTGATCAGTGACAAGTCATCCGGGAGACGGAATGTTCTGGGCTTGGGGTTCCCGGCACTCGCCTCGGATGTAATGCTCCCGACTTCGACAAAGCCAAAACCAAGGTCTTCCATGACGGGTATCATCGTACCGTTTTTATCAAAACCGGCTGCAAGCCCTACCGGGTTTCGAAAGGTCAGGCCCAGAAATTTTTGTTTTAATTTAGGCGATTGAAATCCATATACTTTTCTAAGCAATTGTCTCAACACGACTGAATCTGATATTTTGGATGCCCAGTCAATCGTCGATTCGTGAATGAAATCTGAGTTGAACCTGAAAAGTACAGGCCGGACGATGGATTTATACATGGTTCAGGATGGATTGCCGATTTACTGGATAATGTACAGAGTGAACCCCTAAGATCGAAATAGGAAAACAAATCATGTCTGAAGGGTTATCATAATAGGTTAATTTGGTTGTATATCATAGTTATTACTAAACTTAAATCGTATTCCCGGAAGGTCCATCAGACGGATGAGTTTTCATGGATTTGCATACATGGAAAGGGCGTTCGGAGCAGGGTGTAATCGTGGATGTTGACCGTTGGTTAAGTACTGGTTGAATGTATTCTGCTCTGGTCCGGTTAGGTCCTGTTATAATTCCCTTAAAAAAAGTTTATCATTGCTGTCATGCAAAACAGTCATATATATGGAAAGAAGAAGTTTTTGGCACATGTAGAGGCCTTGTCCGAACAGACTCCGATGTTGTTACTGGAATCTCAGCAGGAAGGACACAGCTCAAATCAATATTCCTGGCTGGCGGCCGATCCGAAAGTTGAAATTACGGCATTTGGCAACCGAATTACCACAAAGGCAGCCGGCTTAAAAGAAAGAGTAGGTTCGGGAAATCCATGGCAGGCATTTCGGGAGATTAGAAAAAAATATCCGGGCTGGTATTTCGGATACTTTGGTTATGATTTGAAAAATTTTACGGAAAATCTTTATTCTAACAATTCCGATCTGTGTAAGACTCCTGATATGTATTTTTTCCAACCTGAACGGTTACTCAGATATCATCATCTGACGGGAATGATAGATCCGATTAAAGGCCGCTGGGGAGAGTTGCAGGAATCGGTCGAAATCCCGGACTTTCGGTTGGGAAAGATTGAGCAGGCCACTCGCAGAGAGGATTATCTTTCCCGGATCAAACAGGCACAGGAAAGGATCAGAGAAGGAGAGTTTTATGAAATCAATTTAACTCACTCGCTTTATTCTATTTTCGAGGGAAGCCCGTTTGCTCTTTATCAGGCAATGAAAAGAAAAGGGCCTGTACCGTTTGGGGCTTTTCTGTCTGCCGACGGCTATGCGGTAAGCTGTGCCTCTCCCGAACGGTTTTTGTGCAAGAGGGGAGAGCGTGTTTTTTCACAGCCGATTAAAGGAACGGCTGCAAGACATTCGGACCCGAAGAAAGACCGGCTGACTCAAAAAAATCTGATAGATTCGGAAAAAGACCGGGCTGAAAATCTTATGATTGTTGATCTTGTCAGGCACGATATATCAAGGGTGGCAAAGCCCGGATCGGTTCGTGTACCTGTACTGTTTGAATTGCAAAGTTTTGAAACGGTTCATCAGTTGATTTCTACAATTGAAGGGGAAGTGGTACGGGATACGGATCCGGTGGATATTCTAAAGAATTGTTTCCCGATGGGATCGATGACCGGTGCCCCCAAGATCAGCGCAATGGAAACGATTGAAGAACTTGAAGATTACAAGCGTGGAATCTATTCGGGCGCCATAGGTTATATCAGCCCGGATCATGATTTCGATTTTAATGTGGTGATTCGCTCTGCTATCCTATCTGACAACCGGCTGGTCTACCCGGTGGGTGGAGCCATTACAAGTGGTTCGGATCCTAAAGATGAGTGGGAAGAAACTCTTGTTAAAGCACGCGCTTTACCGGGTTTTTCTATCTGAAAGGAATTTTGAAGCCATTGTGAAAGTTGAAGGAGTAGATCATGGAAATGATCTTTCTTTCAGTTCCAGCAACTGCTTTTCAACCAATATGAATTTGAATGACAAAAGGATGAGAAAAAACACATGATGCATGAAAATGTGACGACACTGGGTGAACTAAAAAAAACCGATTGGGTTTCTGTCTCTGTAAAAGAGGAAATGAGAAAAAATCTGATTCGTAAAATGAAGGACAAGCAGCCGCTTTTCCCCGATATCTTAGGATATGATCAAACAGTGATTCCCCAACTCCAACATGCAATCCTGGCGCGGCACGATCTGATTTTATTAGGTTTGAGGGGACAGGCTAAAACCCGAATTTTAAGATTGTTAATCCAATTCCTGGATGAATATATGCCGATCGTCAAAGGGTCCGAGATCAATGATGATCCGTTTAACCCGGTATCCCGCTTTGCAAGGGAAAAAGTATCGGAAATGGGGGATGAAACCCCCATCGAGTGGATACACCGGGAACAACGATATGGTGAAAAGCTTGCGACTCCGGATACCACAGTTGCAGATTTAATTGGGGACATAGATCCGATCAAGGCGGCTGCCCGGCGTCTGACCCTGGCTGATGAGCAAGTGATTAATTTCGGACTGGTACCGCGAACCAACCGTGGGATTTTTGTCATTAATGAATTGCCGGATCTGCAGCCGCGTATTCAGGTAGCCTTGCTCAACATTATGCAGGAGAGGGATATTCAAATTCGGGGTTTCAATATCCGGATTCCCCTGGATGTTGCGATGGCCTATTCTGCCAATCCGGAAGATTATACCAATCGCGGCAATATTATTACCCCGCTCAAGGATCGGATCGATGCTCAGATTATCACCCATTATCCGAAAGATCTGAAGACCGGTATGAAAATTACCGAGCAGGAAGCGAAACTCGAGAAAAATGGACAAGTAACCGTTCATTTATCCCCTGTTTACCGGGAAATTATTGAAGAAGTGGCTTTCACAGCCCGGGACAGCGAGTACGTAGACCAGAAAAGCGGAGTCTCTACACGTATGACCATCACGGCAATGGAGCTTGCTTTTTCATCTGCAGAGAGACGCGCAATTTCGAATGGTGAAACTGAAACGACGATTCGAATAGCAGATATATTTCATATGATACCTGCAATGACCGGCAAAATGGAATTGGTTTATGAGGGCGAACAGGAAGGAGCCATTAACGTTGCAAAACATATTACGGGGAAAGCCATTAATAATGTTTTCAAGCGTCACTTTCCTGATCCTCAACAGAAAAAAAAGGAAGGGAAGAATCCCTACGATCCGATATTGAATTGGTTCTCCTCAGGGAATGAAATTGAAATTCCGGATAGATGTATGGAAAAAGACTATCGTAAAAAACTAAAGAAGGTGAAGGGATTGTCTTCATTTGTTAAGAATTATTCAGAACATGACAAACCCTTTCAATATGTAATCATGGATCTGGTATTGGAAGGATTACATCAAAATTCCGTACTCGGGAAGGAAGATCTGGATGAAGAAAGAAGTTTCAGCGATATGCTTGGAAGTATGCTGGGAGATATGAATGAAATTGATGATGATGACCTGGATGAGCGGTTTTGAGACGGTATCAACCTCACCTTAATCCGGTTTCTGTAACTTTGACTGAATTGCATATAGAAGGAAGAAGTCGTATTTTTACGGTTCTGGATTTGCATTTAAAGAGATCCGCCATTCCTGCAGCCCAGCCGGCGGAAGAATGATAAGTATTTTGAACGTAACCCTATTTTGAGGCGATTTAATTATGAAAAAAGGAATTCATCCGGATTATAAAGAGATTAAAGTTATTATGAGCGATGGGACTGAATTTACAACCCGGAGCACTATGGATACCAAAGAGGGTGTCTTTAAAAGTGAGGTGGATTCAAAAAACCATCCCTTCTATAATGAAAATCAGAAGATTCAGAAGAAAGCCGGACAGATTGACCGGTTTAACAGACGTTACGGCAAGAAGGACTGATCGAATGTCCGGAATGCTATTGCTTTTATGAAGCTTGAAACGTTTACTGTCGGGCCTTTCACGGAAAACACCTACCTGTTAAGTGAAGAGAACCATGCATTATTAATCGATCCCGGCTTCAGTGATCAAAAGGAGTTCATAAACTTTCGGGAACACTTCTCAGAGTCCGGCACACGCCTCCTGGCTGTACTTCTGACCCATGCGCATGTAGATCACATTCTCGGATTGCAGAGTGTCATTAAAGATTTTGAGGTACCTGTTTATCTTAATCACAGCGATCTCTTTCTTTGGGAAAATTTTGAATCTCAATCCCGGATGTTTGGAATTCGATCGTATGGCTTTGATTTTATACCGAAGCCGCTTCCGGAACAGCAGGGGTATACGATCGGGCCTTTCACATTTGATATCCTCTATACTCCCGGGCATGCCCCGGATCATGTCTCACTTTATTTCAGGGATGAAGATATTCTCATCGCAGGAGACACCCTGTTTCGAGAAAGTATCGGGCGTACGGACTTATATAAGGGAGATTTTAACCTGTTGAAACAGTCCATTCAGGACAAACTATATACCCTTCCGAATGATACGAAGGTCTATCCGGGACATGGTCCGGAGACGACGATTGGATATGAAAAACAAAATAATAACTTTGTGAGGGAGCATCGTGTATAAAACTCGACGCCAAGGACTAAAGGATAAAAGGGAAGAAAAAAGTTTACGGCAAGAGTCAGTTTTTTAAAACGCTAATCTACATCTGCATTCTGACAATCATTGGAATCCGGTACCATGTCCTGTTATAAAGAGTCTTTTTCAGCCGTGATTCTGCAATTCCTTTTGTAATCTTTTAATCTCTTTTTTGTAATGCCTGGCTTTATCAGGATGAATTTTTTTTAATTCTTCATAAGTTTTAATCGCAGCTTCCCGGTTTCCCTGTTTTTCATGGATATCAGCCATTGTTTCAGTGAAAATATCATCAACCTTGGTGGCATATTCACTCAGATCCGGTAATTCTTCATCTTCCCCCTGATTCTCTTGCAACTGGATTTTCTTCGATTCAGTATTCGATAATTTGGTAATCAAGGCATCCAGGTCGAGGATAGGGTGGGCATCGTCTTTCTGATGTGTTTTATTTGAAACTCTGTTTTGCAACTCTGCAGGACTCCATGCACTGAAATGGTCGGGATGCTTCATATAATAATGAAGTTCCTCCATAGCCGGACTGCCCGGTGCAAAGATGCGAGCTTTCCAGGCAGCTTTTACAGCTTTATCCCGTTGATCGGAGTAATAGAAAAACCACGCTAACAGATAATATCCAACGGCATCGGCACCCCGCTTTTCAATATGTTTCACCAGCCGTTTTATAGCTTTTTCAGGTTGCTCCTGAAATTGTTCCAGATAGGGTTGTAGAGAACGGGGTATGTCTTTTGGGATAAAATTCATATCGGGATGAAAATCTATCAGACCCGTGGATAAAAAACAAGCTTTTTTTATCGGATCTTACTCTTTCGAAATGGATGCAGGAGTTTGTCGGGCTGAGTCTGATTGACTGCGCAAAAAAAGGGGCTGGTCCTGTGGCGTCCTAATGTCGATGCCGGGACTCCATGCTCTTTCATTCCATTCTCTGTCCCTCGCCAAACTATCATACGTTACCAGTTGCTTACAGCGTCATTGAACATATTATTGGCGATTTGTTGCAAGGCATCTTCCGCTGCATCCACTTCTCCGTCAACCGGATTCTCCAGGACATCATAGGTTCCGCTTCCGGAAAAACTTTTTTCCCACAGGGGTTGATCATCACGGGTATATTTAAATGAAGCACGAACGGATATTTGAACCTGGTTCTGGTTTGCCTGTTCGTCTCCACCTACACTAAATGCCTGATTCTGGTAACGTTGAATCGAACCCTCAATAACTGCATCCGCGTTTTCCAAAGTACCTGAGAGAGACAGACGGCTTTGATTTACAAACCGGTTAATCAGGGCTCGATTCAACCGATCGTTTAAATCCCCAATTCCTCCGCTGGACTGATCGGAAAAAAAAGGGATAAAAATTGTTCGGACGTCAGAAGGGATGGATGTACCGGTAAAACTGTATTGTACACATCCGGCTGACAGAACAAACATACACACGAGAATCGTTAATATCGTGTACTTATAAAGGTTCATTGTTAAGATTTTAAATTCCATGTTTTAACACCTGAAAATCAGT
Organism: Balneolaceae bacterium; assembly: GCA_040877875.1. Taxonomy (GTDB): domain Bacteria; phylum Bacteroidota; class Rhodothermia; order Balneolales; family Balneolaceae; genus JBBDNC01. Next base: position 11,802 of record JBBDNC010000109.1, read on the forward strand.
CTCAGCTATAACTGGATCGGCTCGAATAGAGCCAGGTACTGCGTCTTTCCTCCAACCGCTGCTCTTAAACCCTCTTACATCAAACCATATTGATCCAGTTTTCGATATAACGTTCGTTCACTGATTCCCAGTGTCTCGGAAGCTTTTCTTCTGTTCCCGTCAAACCGTTTTAAAGCCTGATGAATAAGGAATTTTTCAGCCTCTTCAATAGAAGGTATCCTATCTTTGTCAAAAAACTCCTCAAAACCGCTCTTCTCCTCATTTTTTTCTGCTGCTTCCCGATCACTGATCCCAAGTTCGTCGGAGGCGGAAGTAAAGCCGGTGGAAATATCGTTCGGATCAATATTGCGGGGCATGGCACTGGGAAGAGCTTTAATTTCCTTGTTTGAAAACGTACTGTACAGAAATTTGGCAAACATTTTTTTCAAATCACTCATATCGCTCTGTAATTCAACAAGCGCCCGGTAAATCAATTCCCGGTCCCGTTCGTTGTAGTCTTTGAATTCCTTGTCCTCCTGGTCTCGTGGCTGGTCCGACAAGATGGGCAGATTATCGGCACCACCGTCATGCTGTCGACCTTTTAAATATTTTTGAAGGGTTTCCTTATCTACGAATTGAGATTTTTCAAGTACGACAAGTTGTTCGGCTACATTTCGAAGTTCGCGAACATTGCCCGGCCAGCGGTAGGAGACTAAAAGCTCTTTGGCATCGTCCGAGAAACCCCGAAAAACTGAGTCGTATTTTGCAGAATATTCTTTAACGAATTTTCTGAAGATCGGAATGATATCTTCTTTACGTTCCCGTAAGGGAGGAAGTTTGATTTTAACAGTATCCAACCTGTAATAGAGGTCTTCCCGAAAGGCTCCTTTCTGTACCAGTTCCCACAAATCCTGATTTGTCGCAGCGATGACACGAACATCGGTCGTGTTCATTTTACTTGATCCGACTCTGAAAAACTCACCTGACTCGAGAACCCGAAGCAGTTTAACCTGGACGTTTTTTGGAGTATCTCCAATCTCATCCAGAAAAATGGTTCCTTTGTCAGCTTTTTCAAAATATCCTTTCCTCCCTTCATGTGCGCCGGTGAAGGATCCCTTTTCATGTCCGAATAGTTCACTTTCAATAATACCTTCCGGGATCGCGCCACAGTTTACAATCACAAGGTCACTGTGTTTTCGGTTGCTGAGAGCATGTAAGGCCCGGGCTGTTACATCTTTACCCACTCCGCTCTCTCCCTGCAGGAGCACCGAGATATCGGTATCTGCCACTTGCATTATTTTATCGATGACCTGCCGTAGGGCGATGGATTCACCTATTAAACCGAAACGTTCCTGAAATGCTTGTCTGTCCATAGATAGATTTTATTATTCTGCCAAAATGACAATTTAATCAAGATTTAGGGGTAACTCCAACTCATAAACCGAATGAATTATTGTTTTTCTGATAATCTTTTGTTCAGGGCGATCATCGCTTGAATAAATCAACACAAATTGTTTGATTTATCTCATCACAGACGATAACTTCAAAAACCTGGAAAATTTGTTGGGGAATCCTACAGGCCATTACCCGTTATGAAGTCCGGGAAGTTCTTGCGAACGTTTTTACTAATCGTATTGAAATTCGAAAACAAAAAGCGTAGTGTGAAACGTGAAAGCTGACGATTTCCCTGCTCAATCCCGGTTTTACTCCCATTTTCATAAGATTTACGGTGAAGAACAGGCCAAGGAATGCCTCGTTCGTCTTAAGGAACTCCTGAATAAATATGAATTAGAGGAACAGCCGAATCAGTCTGTTTTTAATTTGTGGACTCACCGTGACCATGTATTAATTACCTATGCCGACAAGGTTCAGGCAGATGATCAGAATCCTGAAACCCACCTCGGAACACTTCATCATTTTTTAACGCAACGTCTATCCGGGCTGATCTCTACCGTCCATCTGCTTCCCTTTTTCCCAAGTTCCTCTGACGATGGATTTTCGGTGATCGATTATCGACAAGTAGACGAACAGGTGGGCAATTGGGAAGACATTGAAAAGATGGGCCGGGATTTCCGCCTGATGGCTGACCTGGTCATCAACCATACGTCCCGATTCAGTCCCTGGTTCAGAAAGTTTCTGGATCGGGAAGTTCCGTACGACAACTATTATATCGAGGTGGACCGGGATACGGATTTGTCCGGGGTTACCCGACCGAGAAGTTCACCGATCCGCACGCCGGTTCAGACAAGGAGTGGAGAGACGTCTGTTTGGACTACTTTCAGCGATGATCAGATCGACGTTAATTTTTCCAATACGGATGTACTGTTCGAGTTCCTGGATATCTTTCTTTTTTACATCAGCAAGGGGATTCGGGTGGTCCGTATGGATGCGGTGGCGTTTTTGTGGAAACGGCTCGGGACCTCCTGTATTCACCAGCCGGAAACCCATGAGATCGTCAAACTCTTCCGGACACTGGTGGATACCTATCTGCCGGAAGTGACTCTGATCACCGAAACCAATGTGCCGCACGAGGAGAACATCAGTTATTTCGGGGAAGGAGATGAAGCTCATATGGTATATCAGTTCAGCCTGCCCCCGTTGCTTCTTCATGCCCTGCTGACGGAGAATGCCTCTTACCTTACCAGGTGGGCAAAATCTCTGGAGAGGCTGCCTGAGGGGTGTACATATTTTAATTTTACCTCATCTCATGACGGCATCGGAGTTCGACCCCTGGAAGGATTGGTGCCAGACAATGAATTGAAATCCCTGGTTGGCGAAATGAAGCAACGCGGAGGATTTGCTACCTATAAGGACAATCCCGATTCGACGAAGAGTCCGTATGAGCTGAATATCACCTACTTCGATGCTTTTAAAAGCAAGAATGGAGAAAAGGAGCTTCAGGAAAAAAGATATTTCTGTTCCCAGATTATCATGTTGAGCCTGGCGGGAGTTCCGGGTATCTATTTCCATAATCTGACGGGGACACCGAATTATCGTGAGGGAGTCGAGAAGACCGGCAGGTATCGGACGATCAACCGGAAAAAGTGGCCGTATACAGAGCTTGAAGAACATCTTGAGGACTCTGATTCGACGACTCACCGGGTTTTTACCCGGTATTGTAACTTGATCCGGGAACGCCGGCGGCACCCGGCTTTTCACCCGATGGGGGATCAGCGGGTTTATGATGTGGGCGAGGCGTATGTTTGTATTCTGCGTACGGCTCCGGACGAGAGAGAATCCATACTGGTTATTGCCAATGTAACCGGCAAGCCGAAAATACTCAAGATTTCCCGGACGGAGTTACCGATTGCATCCGACCGAATATATCAAGACGAAATCACCGGGGAGATGAAAGTAAGGGACGGAGAGGTCCGGTTGAATCCGTTTGATGTGATCTGGATTCGAGTGTAGGACAGGGATCAGTTATCAGTGTGTCAGTTGTAAGTCGGTAGCAGGGACTCACGTTCAAATTGACAATCGGAAGGAGAGAGAAAAGGGGATTCGGTGCCATGGACGACGCTTTCCCGCAGTAGATTAGATTAAGTTCGACAGACTCCTAGGCAATACATTCCGTTAGTTGGGTCAATTCAGTGATAACCAGGTCGGGGGTAAGGGTTCGGCACCGTTCGTCGTCCCTCCTCCACTTTAGAGAGCGTTTGTCTCCCGCAAAGAGGGCGGTTTGCATTCCAACTGTACTTGCGGGATAGATATCCTTGAGCATATCGTTGCCTACAAAGATTACTTCGGATGGTTTTGCGCCGGGGAAGGCCCTCTTTAACTTGCTAAGAAATCCTTTATAAAACTTGAGCGAGGGTTTTTTAAGGTGTTCTTCATAAGACCAATGCAAAAGGTTCGGATTCAATCCCAACTCTTCGAGCGTCTGATTTGTCAAGGCTTCAAAAGCAAGAGGTGTATAGAACTGAGAGTTGGAAATAATTCCTGTCTCAAGATTTTTTTCCCTGAGGCTCGTAAACACATCTATCAAACCCGGCATTGGCCAGACGGGGTTCATCCGTGCCTCGAATTCCACAGAAAATCTTCTGGCGGTTTGTCGATCTACTTTTCCATGGATCTTTTCAGACTCTTGTAATTTGCTCAGAACGCTGTACCATACCCGATCGATTGCCGGTTCAGGAATGTCATACCCATCCTTTATCAACCGTTCATTGTGACGGTTGATAACTTCACCGTAGCTTTGAAAAGCCGTTTTACAGACGTCAGAAGACACATCAAACCCACACGCTTTAAATACGTGTCGCAGAAGTGTGGGGTCTTGTGAGTTCTCATCAATTCCAATATCACCGACGCCGGAAACAAACAGGGTACCGTAAAAATCGAAAATGACAAACCGGATATTTTGAAGAGTTTCCAACTGCGGATCAGTATCCGTCGGCAGGGGAGAGAGGGGACTTGAAATTTCTGCAAACCGTTGTTTCAATGCTTTTGTATCGTCAGCCATAATTTAACTGATTATTATGTTGTGGGCTCTCGTGGGACAAAAAGGATACATTAGGCAGAGTGCAGGGAATATGCACACTGAAAAGTTCAATACTTTTGCCCTCTAACCAGTCTGCCTTTGGCTGGATCTGGGAATATAAAATAGCTGGCGGGTGCCTGGCGTATCGTTGAACGCCTTTCTGTCCATGGGGTGAGACCTGGCGCAATGTTTATCATATCCTCAAATCAGGTTTGAGTCACATTGAACTTTTCGCGGTATTCCGGTATTTCGATCATCGGCGGACGTTCTTCTTCCTGGATATCTATCTTTAACTGTTGGTAATGATCTTTTTTTACCTGAAACTGCCGCAGTATCGTTTCGTGATTCGCTTTATCAATGATACCCAATGACTTGGCCCGTTTGATAAATGTCTGTAGAATTCCGAACGACATCTTGCCAAGTGCCTGGGTTGGTTTATTTTCATGAACCCGTTTATCGAGATCGGTTTGGGCAAAAGCTTCCAGCCCGAATTTATTGTGTACATCAATCAAATGGGAGGTTTCAACGCCATAACCAATCGGGAAAGCGATCTGTTCCAATACTTCCCGGCGGACGGCATATTCACCGGAAAGAGGCTGAATAATAGCTGTGAGTTCCGGGAAAAACAGTGAAAAGAGGGGGCGGACCAGAATTTCCGTAACCCTTCCACCCCCGGATGCCCGCACATTCCCGGAAAATGCAAGCGGGCGATCATAAAAAGCCTTGACATATTTTATAGGGTCGCTTTTGATCAATGGAGCTACCAATCCATATACAAAGCGGGGGTGGATGTTACTGATGTCTGCGTCTACGTAGACAATAATATCCCCTTCCAGTTGATAGATTGCTTTCCAGAGGTTTTCGCCCTTGCCTCGTTTTTGCTCCAGGTTCGGAAGAATATCGCTGGCCAGGTACGTGTCAGCCCCGTAAGTTTCAGCTACCTCCAGGGTATTGTCGTCCGAGCCGGAATCAATGACTGCAATTTCATCAATCAGAGGATATCGGTTCATCAGTTCCGAGCGGAAGATGATGATTTCCTTCCCTATAGTTTTTTCTTCATTCAGAGTTGGGAGACACAAGGAGATTTTTAATCCTTTTTTTTCTTTTTCCTCCACCAGTTTCTTTAAATCCCAAAACTGGGAATGATGATAGGTATTTGAATCTATCCATTTTTGAAGATCAGTCACAGTAGCCTCCATCTATTGCTAACAGGATTCCCAATATTTGTGTAATCCCTTTGTAAACAGGTTCTATCTTTATTGATTCTTTTGTCTTATGCAGATTATCACCCGTAGTAATTCCCAAAGTCAGTGCCGGAATACCTTCGTCAATGAGTGCGGATAATTCGGAGATACTGGGAGCCAGCCTCGGTTCCAGTTCCAGAGATTCCATAATATTACGGGCACACTTGTTTAAAGGATGAGCAAAAGGAATCCCGCCGGGTTTTCGGCGGGCAAAGATATCCACTTCTACTTCATCCCCCATATTTGATGAAACTTCGATGCCGATCTCTTCTATTCGGTGTCCGACCTCATCTACAACTTCTGCAGATTCTGAACGGACTTCAAATTGCAAAGTCGCTTCCAGGGCTGTGGTATTGAAGGAGGATCCTCCTTCAATCGATCCCATTACAATACTGGTACGGGGCCGTTTCGGCATTCGAATATCATTGATCTTGTTAATTACTTCATTCAGGGTCTGTATAGCACTGGCTTCGCCGAATCGGGACCAGTCGTATGTTTCCGGTACAAGACACCTGATTTCGCCGCGGAGCATACCGATAGAACTGTAACTGAGCCGTCCGAGTTCAACTCCTTCCAGGCAGAGAGCCGTGGAGATGTTGAAAGAATTATTATCCAGAAAGAAGCGAATTCCCTCCAGATCGCCCCGGCCAAGACTTTTAACCCCACCAAGAAGAATCAGGTTATCGGCCAGTTCAATATCAAGAGATTTGAGTATAGTTGGAAATGAGGCCAATATGGCCAGCCCAAGGCTATTGTCGGCTACCCCCGGTCCTATGATGGAATCCTTATTCACATGCATGGTATGGTCAACTTTCTCTGAAAATACCGTGTCGGCATGGGCATTAATAAGAATGCTCTGTTCCCCTTCCGAGCCGTTGATCACTCCAATCCCGTTTCCGGCCTCATCCGTTGAACAATCGGTGATACCGGATTCGGTAAAACGATCCATTAGGAACTGAATACGCTCGTCTTCATTAAAGGTGGGAGCCGGAAGTTCACCGATCATCACCAGATTGGCAAGCAAGATCTCGCTTTGCTCTTTAAGCTTTTTTTGAAAACCGGGTAGCTGCTCGTATAAAGTTTCTATGTCTTTTGGAGCCAAGGGTCGAAAGTTTTAGGGTTTTATCAATCAAGCTGAAAAAAAGGGATATTCAGGCCAGGGCCAGGTTAAGAAGTCCATACGATCCTATACAGGTACAGCTTCAGGTTCAAAAAACTCCTGGATCGATGATTTACGAATGGCCTTACCCAGGAGAGTTGCCGAGGTACAGTCGGTAATTTCAACCTCCACATACTGTCCTTTTTGATAGTCTTCACGGTCAAAAACAACCATTTTGTTCGTATCGGTCCGTCCGCATAATTGTTTATCTGAACGCTTACTGGGGCCTTCAGTTAAAACAAGATGTCGTTTGCCGATATCCTTCCTGTTTAATTCTTCCTGAATATCCATCTGCTGTTCAATGATATCAGTCAAACGGCGTTTCTTTACTTCTTCCGGGACATCGTCTTCAAATTTCCGATGAGCCAGGGTTCGTTCACGTTCAGAATATGCGAACATATAGGCCAGATCATAGCGTACACGGCTCATCAGGGAAACAGTATCCTGATGTTCCTCTTCGGTTTCACCGCAAAAGCCGGTAATAATATCTGTAGACAGGGACAATCCCGGAATGATCCGGCGCATTTTAGCGATGAGTTCAAAATATTCTTCACGGGTATAAGGCCGGCGCATACGTTCCAGAACCTCATTGCTGCCGGATTGTGCAGGTATGTGAATAGAATTACACAAATTGGGTCGTTCGCTAATCAGGTATAGAAGATCTTCCGGGAAATCCTTCGGATGCGGAGAAGAAAAGCGGATTCTCATTTCCGGATCCACCCGGCTGGCCTGATCCATCAATTTTGTAAAATCAGCCTGGTCAGTCCGGTAGGAATTCACATTTTGTCCCAATAACGTCACTTCCCGGTATCCCTGTTCACTGAGTTGTTTCAGTTCGTTCAGGATACTTTCCATCGGGCGGCTGCGCTCGCGTCCCCGGGTGAAGGGGACTACACAAAACGAACACATATTGTCACACCCTCTCATAATCGAGATAAACGCCGTAATTCCATTATCCGATGTACGAACCGGTGTGATGTCAGCATAGGTTTCTTCCATGGATAAGAGGACGTTTACGGCTTTGCGTCCATCATTGACTTCTCGAAGCAGGTTGGGGATGTCCCGGTATGCGTCGGGCCCCACTACCAGATCAACGAGCTGCTCCTGTTCCATGATCTGCTCCCGAATCCGTTCAGCCATGCAACCGAGAACTCCCACCTTCAGGTGGTCTTTGGATTTTTTCAGATTTCTGAAATCCTTTAGCCGATTCCACACTTTTGTTTCGGCATTTTCCCGGATCGCACAGGTGTTTACGAAAATCACATCGGCCTTTTCCGCTTCGTCAACCTGTTGCATTCCATCTTTAACAAGGATGGAGTTGACGATCTCCGTATCGGAAAAATTCATCTGGCAGCCATAGGTTTCGATATAGAATCGTTTGTTATCCATGTAAATACTTATTTGACTGTATTAAAGAAGGCTTTGCAAAATCACTGCGTGTTCAAAAAATGAGCGTCTTTTTGC
>JBBDNC010000110.1:0-20109 GCA_040877875.1 Balneolaceae bacterium
GGATTTATGAGATTTTACCTGACTGCCATCCTGCTTCTGTTCTCCCAGGAGATGGTCTATTCACAAACCGAAATCACCGGCCGGGTCGTTGACGGGGAGGCCGGCCGGCCGCTTCCTTCCGCCACCCTTCTGCTGGAAGGTACCTATCGGGGGACCATCACCAATTCCGAAGGCTATTTCAGCATTTCGGCCGGGAAACTTCCGGCAGTCCTCACGGTTCGGTATATCGGGTATGAAAGTGTACGAATTGAAGTCCGTGGCCCCGCTGATTTGCCGGTTCACGCCGAGCTGGCCCCTTCGGTGACCGAAATGGATGAAATCGTGGTGACGGACCGGGATCCGGGGCTTACCATTATGGAACGGGTGATCGAACGGAAAAAGCTCTGGAGGCAGGGCCTGAAAACCTACCGGGCGGAAGCATATACCCGACAGGCCCTGCGCAACGATACTTCCATCGTTTCCATCATGGAGAGCAGTTCCATTGCGTACTGGGATCACGAAAGGGGCCACAGGGAAGTCCAGCTTTCAAGCCGGCAGACCTCCAATATATCCGAGGATGAGAACTTTGCCGGCGTTACCTACCTTCCCAACTTTTATGATGATGACATTGAGATTGCGGGATACAATATGGTGGGAATCACCCATCCGGATGCCCTCCGGTTTTACCATTTCAGTTTGATCGAAACCCTTCAGATGGATGGCAAACCGTTGTACAAAATCGAGGTCACCCCCCGCCGGGAGCGTCAGCCGGCCTTCGAGGGGACAGCGTGGGTGTTGGGGCGCGACTATGCTCTGATCGAAGTTGATCTGAAACCCAACGATGTGGTCAATTTTCCACCCCCGGTTCAGGAGTTCGACTTGTATTACCGCCAGCAGTTCAGCAACTACGGCGGCGAGTACTGGCTGCCCGTGGACATGCGTGTGGAAGGGATGATCAACATCGGGATGGTTGGGCTGAGATTTCCACCCATGAAATTCAGCCAGGTCTCCCGGCTCAGTGATTATAACATCAATGTGACACTTCCCGATTCGGTGTATCAGGAAGAGGAGCAGATCACCCGGGCCGACAGTACCCGTTGGCAGGAGGAAGGGATCGAACCGATTCCCCTATCCGGTGAAGAGCAAGAGGCCTATGCAACCATAGACAGCACGAAAACATTGGAAGAGGCCTTCAAGCCGGAAGGCTTTTTGGCGAGGATGATGGAAAGAGAAGAGAACAGGGACGATTCCGATCGATTTTTGGGTATCGGCCGGATCCTCCCTGCAGGAGTGGGTGTCCGGGGACATTTCAACCGGATGGACGGCTTCCATGCCGGATTAAAATATGACCGGGAGTTTTCGGATGTGAATCTGGATCTGAACGGTTTTACCGGGTACAGTTTTCATAGCGAGCGATGGGATTACGGCGGCTCCTTTAACCAGAGAATCGTTGATTTTCCATCTTTCTCGATTCATTTGGTGGGAGGCTATGAAAAGATCACCGATACCCGGTATGCGTCCAAGCTTTATACACAGGGGATGAATAGTTTCTCCGCGCTGCTGGGAGCTGACGACTACTTTGACTATTACCGGAATGAAAAGCTATACGGCGGGTGGCGATTCAGAGACTTGTTCCCGGAAACCGACTTAACCCTGACCGTCCACCGAGAGCTGCACGGCAATTTTGAACCCGGATCGGAGTGGAATTACAGCCTGACCGGATGGCACCGGGACAGGCGGGCCAATCCCGTTATAGAAGAGGGGACGCTGCACTCGGCAAAAATGGAATTGGGCTACAACGTCTCCTCCACCGATTTCGGTGTTGCCGGAAACCGTCAGGTCATCCTTTCGGCGGAAGTGAGTGACGAGGCTCTTGGAAGTGATTTCCATTTCACCAAGCTGGACCTCAGCCTGGACTGGAATTTCGAAACGTTTTATTCCCGCAGATTATTTACCAATACCCTCGATCTTCATTTTTCAGGAGGGGCTTCATTCGGAGACCTTCCCCTTCAGCGATTCGGCGCTATTGACGGTTCCCTCTCCGGGTTTACGCCGTTCGGCACCTTGAAAACCCGTCACTCACGCCCATACGAAGGCAGCCGCTACTGGCTGGCCACCGCCGAGCACAACTTCCGGACGATCCCGTTTGAGCTGCTGGGTCTGAGTCCGCTGGTCGACAAGGGGTGGGGAATCATTCTTTTTGGCGGGGCCGGATATACCGACGCCAGGGGAAACTACCCGGCCGGCCTGATGCTGACAGACGGGATCCATTCCGAAATCGGAGTCAGCCTGAACAGTATTTTTGGAATATTGCGAATTGACGTTGCCAAACGGCTCGATTCGCCGGGGACGTACGTGGGGATTAGCGTGCCGAGGTATTTTTAAGTGGCCGGAAAACTTCCCTGAAATCGAAACACTCAATACTAAATAAAACCGGCCGCTTCACATACAATTCAGTAACAATCAGTCCCGGCACTTACTCTTCCAATCACTATATCGGTTATGAAGCCGGGTTTTTATTGCTTTTCGTTTATTTGATCAACTTTCTTACCAAAGCTCATTTTCTGTGATTTCATTTTTATCTAAACACAATTTTAGTATTCTCCCATCCCGGGTTTTACATTTCTAATACCTCCTGTAGGATTGATAACATCCCCCCTATACCTCGGGATCACATGACAATGAAAATGAAACACCGTCTGGCCGGCGACGGAGCCGGTGTTGATGCCGATGTTCCAGCCGTCGGGATTGTATTCGGCTTCTAAATGTTTTTTCACTTCATCTACCAGTTTCCAGCAGGCGGTTTTTTCTTCATCCGAGAGATCAAAATAATCCGGCACATGCCGTCGGCTGATCACCAGGGTATGGCCGTCCGAGACCGGGTATTTGTCAAAGACCGCATAACCGTGATCGTTTTCGGCAATCACTTCTCGTCCGGGTTCGCAAAAGGGACATTTTTGATCTGTCATCGGTTTTTAACTCAATTCGAATTTTTGGAATCCCCGCTTTTCAATCAAATACTCACTTTTATTTTTCAGTGCATGGATAGCATCATTCATATCATTGTCGAGATCAGTGCCGAGTCCTTCAAAGATCTCCCTTTCAAACTGCCGGCCGAACTTCATTGCATACAGCCTCCAGACAATCTTGATCCGTTCGGAACTCTCCTCGATCAGGTCCGGAGAAGGTATTTTGTCACTCTTTTTCAGATTGATGGCCGCCTTTACCGGTACCAGATTCCAAAGGTTGTTATTCTGCCATAACGTATAAGGCATCGCATGGTCGATATGATACCGGCCGGATAATCTCACACCGGTCCATATGCAGCGAATATCCTCTTTACCCGTCTCTTTTAAAATTCTTTTCACCTGACTGATATCCCTGGGTACATCCACGGCGCTGGTTAAAACTGTCAAGACCTTCTCTTTGGAGACAGGCTCGACGCCTTCTGCTCTTTGGGCCGCCATAGTGGTAAATTCTGCCCAGCCGTTGATGATCGAATCCTGTCCGATGATCAATGCGCCGATTTCATCAAATAGTTTATGGAGGGCCGGGAGAATAAAAAACCGACCCGATTCTTTGATCAATCCATAATAAGATGAAGTACTGATCGTCCTCGTATCGTAATTGACGAGGCTATAATGCTTTTTAAACTCATAATAGCCGAGATGTTTCATCGGCATCCCTTTAATGGTATGCTGGATCTTGCGAAGCAGTAGAATCACCCCTCTTTGTATGCCATCCGGAATCTGATCGTGAATCAAATCAAACCTGAATTGTGGAAATCCTCCCCGATTGCGATAGTATTCAATTACCTTGTTAAATTCCCTTCGGAATGCGATGGTCCTGCCTTTCCTCAGTTCCGGCGTTTCTCCGTTTTTCTGTGGTATAAAATCCTTGTGTGCAAAGATAGGATAGTAGAATAAGACCCAGTAGTAGATCAATAATCCGAACGGATAAGAAATCCAGCCGTTGTCAGCTTTTCCTTTATGTGGGCCCTGATCCGTGACACACTGCACCATCGCCCGCAGCAACGCATATTTGTACGTAGCGTCTTTGCTGTCTTTCGACAGGATGGCCGTAAGAATCTGTGTATTCAAATTGTTCGAGTCAGGTTCTGATAAATGTTCAGCAATCAGAGACGATTACCCTGCGAATAATAAAAACCCATACAATGTTGTTTCACCGTAAAATACCAGATCCGGAAGAAAATGAAAGAATTGATACATCATAGGCTTTCAGAAAAAACCTGGAGATCAATCGGGAGATATCATTCACTATTCTTGAAAAGATATTGTAAGTATCCATCCCCGTTCTGATCCTACAGGAAAAGGCAGGAAACCATCAAGAGGAGTGGCCATGAAACCCAAATATTCGAGAGTGAAGAAGTAATTGAATTTACCAATTCAGTTAAATATTGACATTTAAAACCATAATGGTTAAATAATTAATAAATTAACTAAAATGGTTTATCATGAATTCATATATCGTTGCCATCGGTGATATTGAGGGATCTAAAAAACTGGATCTGAAAAAACGGAAGCAGACTCAGAGTTCACTTGAAACCGTTTTTCAAAAGCTCAATCGGGAGGCAGACAGTATTATCTCTCCTTATACCATTACTCTGGGAGATGAATTTCAAGTCGTATATCATAAAGCAGATGATCTTTTTAAACATATCTGGGCGATTATGACAGCTATACATCCGGTTAATGTCCGTATATCGATCGGTGTTGGTGAAATCACCACAAAGATAAACAAAGATTATGCAATGGGGATGGACGGCTCTGCATTCCATAAAGCCCGGAAAAATATTGAAAAGATGAGAAAGGAAAAGCTTCTGTTTTCAGTTTCAACGGATGATAAACGGTTTGACCGACTTATCAACAGTACTTTTCGGATTATTGGAGCCAATATTCGTAAATGGAACAAGAATCGATTTTCGATTTTACACAAGTATTATGAAGGCAAAGAGGTCAAACAAATTGCCGGTGAAGTTGGATTGTCCGAAGTATCGGTGTACAAAAATATTCATGCCGGCACGCTGGATGCGATATTGGATCTAACAGACAGTATTTCAGAATCTATCAATGATATGCTTTAATATGAACTATACGCTCTTTTTTGCAATTTTGAATTTAATATTGATTTCCAGACTCCGCTTTACCTTACGGGATCAGGGGGTTTATGAATATCGGGATATGATTTGGATTGGACTCATTCCCTTATTTATTCTGCCATTGGTTTCATTATCGCAGCTAAAGGCATCGTGCGATACCCCGATTTTGGGAAGAAAAGTTTTTCCGAATATATATTAATCGGAACCTTGCTCTCCGTTCTTTTTGCCATGCTGCTGGCGTTCATCGTGAGGATGTTTATACTCTGAGTTTTAAATATTTGAACCGAGTTTGTAAGTCCTCTTCCCTAATCTGATCCTACAGAAAAAGGCAATTTTACAAGTTTCCTTTCTTCAACTCATCTGCAGCATGGTTGGCAGCTCGGGCTGTTATGGCCATAAAGGTCAGCGATGGATTCTGATGAGCCACAGACGACATGCACGCTCCATCTGTAACATAGACGTTTTGACAGGAATGGATTTGATTCCATTTGTTCAGCATGGATGTCGTTGGGTCTTTGCCCATGCGTACACCTCCCATTTCATGAATATCCAGTCCGGGAGCCTGTTGATTATCCATACCCTGTATATTTTTACAACCGAGCATGTCGAGGATTTCTGCCCCTTGCTCAAGAAAATCCTCGACCATTTTATCTTCATTTTCAGAATAATCGATTGAAAAAACCATCTGAGGCATACCCCACTGATCCTCTTCAGTTTCGCTGAGGCGGACATGGTTTTCTTTTTTTGGCAGCACTTCACCGGATATTCGCAAACTAATGCGCCACTCTCCCGGATTTTGCAACTCTTTTTTCAGATCCTGACCGATATTCAAGGACCGGACACCCCGTCCCCATCCCGGCCGGCTTGCATTGATAGCAATATGATATTTAGCCTGAAAATCGACATCCTGATCTTGCCGGTATACATTCCGGAATGGAGGGATGAGGGGGTTGGTCGGCCGCCTTCCGTAATAATAACGATCTTCAAACCCTTCAAACGTTGCACCCATACGCCCTCGATAGTTATGAAATCCAATATATTGCCCTAATACCCCGCTGTCATTTCCCAGGCCATTTGGAAAACGGGAAGAGGTGCTGTTCAGTAAAATCATATTTGAATTCAGACAAGCAGCATTGACAAAAATCACCCGGGCGTAATATTCGGTCATTTCTTTGGTAAGGGCATCTATGACCCGAACTCCCGTGGCTTTCCCTTTCTCTTCATCAAAAATAATGGAATCTACAACAGAGTGGGTTCGTTTCGTAAGGTTCCCTGTTCGTTCAGCCCAGGGAAGGGTCGAAGTGACTGAACTGTAGTAAGCTCCGTATGGACATCCACGTGTGCATAGATTCCGGGCTAGGCACTGACCTCGTCCCTGCTGACGGTGGATATCGTGGACTTCCGTAAGATGGGCGCAGCGTCCGTGGACCAAATGTCGATCCGGATAAACAGACTCAATATTCTCTTTTATATACTTCTCCACACAATTCAATTCGAACGGAGGCAGAAATTCGCCGTCGGGAAAGTGTTCCAGCCCATCTTTATTGCCACTCCAGCCGACAAATCGTTCTACCCGGGAATACCAGGGAGCCAGTTCATCATACGTGATCGGCCATTCAATTCCATACCCGTCTCTGGCCGGGCCTTCAAAGTCGTATGTACTCCAGCGCTGGCATCCACGCGCCCACACCAGAGATTTGCCTCCTTCCTGATAGCTGCGTATCCAGTCAAATGGTTTTTCCTGTATGTAGGGCTGTTCTTCATCCTTGACAAAGAAATGTTCTGTTGTTTTATCAAAAGCGTAACAGCGTGCGATGACCGGGTTTTTCTCTAATACATCCTCAGGTATCCGTCCTGCATTCGGTATTTCCCACGGGTCAAGTTCGGCAGTCGGGTACTCTCCATGTGAAACCGGGCGTCCGCGTTCCAAAACCAGGGTGTTGACGCCCTTATCACACAGTTCTTTTGCCGCATAACCACCGGTCATGCCTGATCCTATGACGATAGCATCATAGGTATTTTCTTTTTTGGCTTTGCCTGTAATATTCATGTTCGATTATAAATTCAATACGTAGATAATCATTTTTTGGTTAATCAGCCAACAGTGAGGATAAGAATAAACTGCCAAAGCGGGTAGTCAAGATGTGCTATTCTCTTCCAGGGCTTTTGAATTCTTCATCAGACAGCCAGGAATGGCTTGAAGAGATTTTTTTCGTTTAGAACAAGAGTTCCTTAATTGAACAGATCCTTAATTGCGTCCTTCAGTTGCTCTGCTCCGCTCCGTGCAGCGGCCTGAAGAGCCTGTTCCACCACACGGCCGGCAATTTCCCTGACCACCTGTTCGGCGGCCTGGCGCTCTCTGCCCCGGCCGAGATCATGAATTTCAATTGTCGACATCTCCACCCGTGCGGAGCGTTCGCCTCCGATTTCCGTATAAAGATCGACCGATCCATCCTGCAGCAGAAAATGTTCGATAACCAACTCCCCGTAGGTCGTTTCCGATTCAGATGCTTCGTTCAAATTATTAAGGAGGGTTCTGAGATTATTATCGGGGAGCTTCTGTTCCACGTAAAGAGTGGGGTTTTGCATGCGGATTTCATTCACGATCATCACATCCGACCAGAGGGTTAATACCTCCAGTTTGATATAAAATTCATCCACAACCAGGGCATCTTCGGTTTGATAACCCTCGGGATTGGCAACCCGAAATCCGGTGATCGTCCCCTCCCCCGAAAAGGGAGATATGGATACGTTCTCGACCGTGGCCCGGGTTCCGGCCATGTCAGACCCGATATCCTCAATGCTTGATTTTACGATGGAGTCGATCGTTAAGGTGAGGATCAAAAAAGCGATCCCCAAAAATGCCAAAACTCCAATCAGGCCGTACTTGATTCCTTTTGTCATATCAGATGGTGTTAACTTGATTGACTTTCAATGTAATGAATTATGATGGATCTATTTTATATTCACCGCCAATAACTTCTCACCACCCCGTCATCGAGTTCGTCCTGGCGGATGATTCGTTGCGGGCCTTCCGGATGGGCTTCGCGGATCAGCCGGTGGCGGACCAGTTTTCGCTCGTAAAACCTCTCGAGACACTCCCGGTAGTGTTCCAGGAAATACTTCTGAAACGGTGTTTCCAGTCCGCCGCCGGTGAGCCGGTCCACCAACCAGTCGATCAGGCGGCACGATCGGCCCAGGAGCCATTCCCGGATCATCTCCGGAACGTTATCCTCCTGCAGGCGAATCGGGGATCCGGGCTGCAGGGAGAGGCGGTATCGCATGGGCGTGAGACGCCGGGTAAGCTGCACCGGCAGCCGGTGAGGGTCGGATACCCCATTCTCCGCCATCCAGAGAAGCTGCAGCAGGCAGCCGAGTGACCGTCGTACCGGGTTGTGGCCTTTGAAACAGCCGTACCAATACTCCGGTTCGGTATCGTCGTGGATCTGCATGGCCAGGCGATAGTCAAGATGTGCTTGACCCGGCCTGAGATAGACGAAATAGTAGGCTTCGGTCTGTTTATTGATGCGGTTGAACGGCGGACGCTCGGATCGGATCCACCGGTTTTCCAGCAGAAGCGCCTCTTTTTCCGAACCGGTCAGCTCGTACTCCAGCGATGCGATTAGGCTGATCAGCCGGGAGGTCTTGCGGGTTACACGTCCCGCCATCGCCCGTTTATAGGTGAACAGGCGATGGCGCAGGTTTTTCGCCTTGCCCACATACAGCAGCTTCCCCCCGCTGTTGTAAAACCGGTAGATGCCGGGTTTCGCCGGGATGGAATCGAAACACTCCGTCCCGAGGCGCTCCTGCAGCACAGGGGATGCCGGAAAAAGTTCAGAGACGGTATTAGCCATAATAATTTAAAGACCCGTTCCCTGTTCGTCAGCCGGGTGACTCAGCCGGTAAGTTGGTCAACGACAATTAGAATTCCGACTGACACTTCTTTGCGTTATAATATTTGAGAATATATATTGATGGTATAATTTAACAGGAGAATAGGGCATGACAACAAAGAAAGTTCATAATAATCACGAAAAGCCAACGATTCGCCATACTAAAAGGGGTGGATTATATGCAAAACCAAGAGATATTTTAACCAGTAAAAATGCCCAAAGACAACTGGAAGTGATACGTAATTCAGAGTTGTTACAAGAGGTCAGGGGACGAAAACGAGAGAAATAAGGTGGAAGTTAACATTTTTCTGTTACCTCTTCTCGGAGGATATATATTTATAAAAAAATCTACATGGTTCCGTTTTCACAGCATTCGCTATAATGCTCAAGAATTGCTTTTAAGTTCTGCAGTTGCAGGCCTGTTTGGTGTAACCATAGCATTTCTGGTCGCTACATCTATTTCATATTTATTACCGGAATTCTATCAATGGTGGAAAAGCACATTCCATTTTGATTTTCTGGGAACAGCGTTACTGGCTTTTATTGGACTTATTACAGTCGGATATCTACCCAACCAGTGGATTAATGAAGAGGGACGAATCAAAGATATCATTAGAGAAGACAACGATGGTGTTGAATTAATACTTTTAAAAGCTTTAGAGGATGCAAAGCTGGTTAGTATTACTCTGAAATCAAGAAAAGTATATATCGGATTTATCACTCAAAATTTCTTTGCTCCTTACACAGGTGTAAAGTCTGTTAAACTCATTCCTGTTTATAGTGGCTACCGTGATGAAAAAGACTTTCATATCGTATTTACAACTTCTTATGATGAAGTAATTCGTTATACAGTAGATGATGAAGAAATCAATCTTGATATTGACGATTTTCAGACGGGTATTCCCATTTCTGAAATTGTTACCGTAAATATCTTTGATCCGCGGGTGTACGAGAAATTCTCCAAACCGGAGGAATAGGTATTATAATCTGAATTCTATTGGATTCTGTTTACCGGTTTAAAAACTTCCCATACCGCCACTCCAGCCTCTCCTGGTCCGGCCAGACATTTTTGGATTTCGGCAGTAAAAGTTTTTGATCGTGCAGCTCCTGAAAACCGTATCGAAGCATCGGCCCGTCAATTTCTTCTAACAGATCTCTGCGGACCTTAATTTCAAAGTCAGGTGTGACACCGATGATAAATTGATCGAAAGCGGAGTGGTGGATTTTACACAGGGCTATGCCATTATCAACTGTAGGAGTACCTTGAGGCTCATTATCTGGTATGATATGAGCGGCATCTAATAACTCAGGATGTTTTAGATTACAAAAAGCACAATGTGATTGGTAAGCTGCTAGAACTCGCTCGCGGAATCCTTGCTGATGTAATCTTCTCTTTACAGTAGAAGTAATATAGGCTCGTCTCGCTTCACTGTTTTCAGCAACCATATTTTGAGGTTGATCCAGGACATACTGATCATCTGCAGCCACAGTAAATGTGAGAGATTTTTGATCATCTCCTACTATAAATACTGGAAATACTGCTAAATATTTACCAGGTACAATTCCATGGAAATAGATTAAAGGTAAATCTTTTTCCTTTACCTTTCGTAACCCGACATTATCACGGTGGTTTGGATCTTTTCCTCTGTATTTATAAAGCAGGAAATCTTGATTATCAAAACTGTCGTTGTAGGGTCCACTGGTAGTTGTGGTAATTGTTAATGGCAGTTTCATCTCTTTGGGTTTGAAAATACCTTGTGGAGAAACTAATGGAATACGTGTTCCTTTGTATAAAAAACCTTTTCGAAGTATTTTTCTAGATAGTACGTCTCCATGCATCTGGATTTGTTCGTTTAGCCAGTTGAAAGCAGCGAGGCGTATCTCAAGGTCGTATGACATGTTCTATTAATAATAACTTACAATTGATGTGTTATTTATTACTTCACCACCTTCTTATTTTTTAATAATACCCTTTCCCCTTTACACTATGCCTTACCCCATCCCTGAATAATCGAATCCTCACCGATAATAAGGGATCCGATATCCTCCATCAACTGATGTAATTCAGGGAGAATAAAATACGTGCCCGCTTCCCTGATCAGTCCGTAATAAGAGGGCATCCGGATGGTGGTTGTATCGTAAGTCACCAGGCTGTAATGCTCATTGAATTCATAATATCCAAGGTGTTTCATCGGCATGTTTTTGATCGTATGCTGGACTTTACGTAGCAACAAAATCACATCCCTTTGGATCTCTTCAGGAATTTTCCCCTGGATCAGGTCGAACCTGAACTGTGGAAAAGCGCCTTTGTTTTCATAGAATTCAATCACCCTGTTAAACTCCCTCCTGAAGGCGATGGTGGTTCCACTTCTCAGTTCCGGTGTTTCCCCGTTTTTCTGTGGAATGAACACACTGTTTGAAAAAATCGGGTAGTAATACAACAGCCAGTAGTAAACAAGCAGACCGAACGGATAGGAGATCCACCCGTTTTTCGCCTTCTCCCGGTGCGGACTCTGATCGATCACACACTGCACCATTGCCCGCAGCAATGCATATTTATACGTAGCGTCTTTGCTGTCTTTCGACAGGATGGCCGTGAGTATCTGGGTATTCAACGTGTTTGTGTTAGGAGTTCCATCAAATGTTCAGGAATCAGAGTCGATAACTCTGCGGATAGTAAGTCATAAAATGTTGTTTCGCTGTAAAATACCAGAACCGGAAGAAAATGAAAGAATCGATGCACCATACGCTTTTAGGAAAAACCTGGAGATCAATTTGGAATATCATTCAATATTATTGAGAAGATACTGTAAGTCCTCCTCCCCATTCCGATCCTACAAGAAAAGGCAGGAAACGATCAGGAGGAAAGACCATGAAGTCCAAATATTCGAGAGGGAATAAGAAAGTATTCGAGTTCATTCATCAACTGGATCCGGAACCCGGTAGAGTGCGGCCGGTTACGTTTTGGTTTTATTCGGACTCGGAGGAAAAGATCTATCAGCTGGCCGGGCATCTTCAACAGATTAAGTACAACATTGTTAGCTGTGAGCGCTTTACCAACGGGGAGTATTTATGCATTGCGGAAAAAGTGATGACTCCGGACAATGAGGAAATAAACCGGCTTTGTATCGATATGCATCTGCTGGCGGAAAAGATGGAGGTTACCTACGACGGCTGGGAGACGAGAATCGATCTGTGAGCCTGAGGGTGTGATGAATAGAGGATCCTTCAAAGCATACAGTATCGACATGTTTTTCATTTATGTCGATAAATTATATATATTTCGACATATCATGAAAATCTATCGAAATCATCGACATGTCGTATAGCCCCGATAAACCCTATAATTATCTACCACCGCTTCCCCCGGATGTGGATATTGAAACGCAGGCCGTCCTCAAGGCTGCTATTGCTGCCAACCGCTCACTGGCCGAATTGAAGGGAAAGTCGGAGGTGCTCCCCAATCCGTCCATTCTGGTCAATGCTATTGTCCTGCAGGAGGCAAAGGCAAGCTCTGAAATCGAGAATGTCATTACTACGAACGACAAGCTTTTTACAGCACTCTCAGCGGAAGACAGTAAGGTAGATCCACAGACCAAGGAGGTGCTTCGTTACCGTCAGGCCCTTTGGAAAGGGGTCGATCACTTGAAGGAAAATCGTGCGCTTTCTACCGGCCTGTTTATTGATCTGATGCAGACCATTAAAGAAACGGACGCGAAGATTCGGACGGAGCCGGGAACCGTTATTGCCAATCCCGTCACAAAGAAGATCATTTACTGGCCACCGGAAGGGGAAGAACTGATCCGGAATCTGCTACTCAACCTGGAAGAGTATATGCGTGAGGATGACGGCGTTGATCCACTGATTAAAATGGCGGTTGCGCATTATCAGTTTGAGGCGATTCATCCCTTTGATGACGGAAACGGCCGGACCGGACGTATCCTCAACATCCTCTACCTGATGGAGAGAAAACTTTTAACTCACCCGGTTCTTTACCTGAGTAATGAGATTATCAACCGGAAATCGGATTATTATAAACACCTCCGTAAGGTGACCGAAAATGGTGCCTGGGAGCCGTGGATTCTTTTTATGATGAATACGGTGAAGGTCACCTCCCGTCAGACGATGGATCGTATTAGCGGGATCCTTTCGCTGCTGGATGAAACCCTCGATCTTGCCAAAAGATCTCTTCCGGACAGGGTCTATTCCAAAGAACTGATCGAACTGTTGTTTGAACAGCCTTATTGCAAGGTCAGGTTTTTAGTGGACCGGGGTATTGCCAAGCGTCAGACCGCCGCCGAATACCTCCGGGAACTGGAAAACGCCGGAATTCTGGAAAGCAAACAGGTGGGACGGGAGAATCTGTTTTTGAATGTGCGGCTGTATGAGTTACTTATACATAACGAAGGCTGAACGGTGAAAATGATAGTCACATTTGTCGATTGAAAGATGAGGTGTATTATGTAATCCCCTCAAGCAGGTATGTTTTGGGGAAAATTGATGACACCGGACGACTCATACATAGCCCGGGATCTTCTCTACGAAGATCTCTTCGCCTCGCTGAATCGTTTCGCCCTGCTGGAAACCCGGAAATCGGCTGACGCCGGCCGCTTCCTTTCGCCACCCTTCTGCTGGAAGGAACCTACCGGGGGACTATCACCAATTCCGAGGGCTATTTCAGCATTTCTGTCGAAGAACTTCCGGCAGTCTTGACGGTACGCTATATCGGGTATGAAAGTGCACGGATTGAAGTCACCGGTCCCTCCGATCTATCGATTCACGTGGAGCTAACACCTTCGGTGACCGAAATGGATGAAATCGTGGTAACGGACCGGGATACGGGACTTACCATTATGGAGCGGGTGATCGAACGGAAAAAGCTATGGAGGCAAGGTCTGAAAACCTACCGGGCGGAGGCGTATACCCGCCAGGCCCTGCGCAACGATACTTCGATCGTATCCATCATGGAAAGCAGTTCCATTGCGTACTGGGATCACGAAAAGGGCCACAGGGAAGTTCTACTTTCAAGCCGGCAGACCTCCAATATTTCCAAGGATGAGAACTTTGCCGGCGTTACCTACCTTCCCAACTTTTATGATGATGACATTGAGATTGCGGGATACAATATGGTGGGAATCACTCATCCGGATCCCTCTCCGGGTTTACGCCGTTTGGCACCTTGAAAACCCGTCACTCGCGTCCATACGAAGGGAGCCATTACTGGCTGGCTACCGCCGAGCACAACTTCCGGACGATCCCGTTTGAGCTGCTGGGGCTGAGTCCGCTGGTCGACAAGGGGTGGGGCATCATTCTCTTTGGCGGGGCCGGATATACCGACGCCAGGGGAGGCTACCCGGCCGGCCTGATGCTGACAGACGGGATCCATTCCGAAATCGGGGTCAGTCTGAACAGTATCTTTGGAATATTGCGAATTGACGTGGCCAAACGGCTTGATTCGCCGGGGACGTATATCGGAGTCAGTGTGCCGAGGTATTTTTAAGTGGTGGGACGATGAGTTCTCGGTTCAATCATTGAGATATTATTTCGGTAAATCACTTAGTTTTATCCGCTTTTAAACATATTATTTATTTCATGATTCCAGGAGTTTTTCCAGTTCTTCCAGATCAACAGGTTCAGAAACCTCCCCTTTTTTAAATTTCTCGATCGCCTGTTCAACCATTTTCAGTGATCTTTTTGAGATCTCATCCGGATGTACCAGTTTGCGGGGACTTAGTATGACCGTCCCGTCTTTCTTTTCCGTTACATGAAAGTAGTTCGTACGTGCTCCACGAATGGTTATGCGATTTTTTGAATCCAGTTTTGCACTGTATTCTTTCACTGATTGTGCCATCTTATTTCATCTTTTCTTCCTCATTTAGTGGGAATATGGGAATTCCCACCTTTTAAAGTAATTTTAAAACGAATCATAAACAAGAATTATTGAAATGTCTGATTGTTTTCGGAAGACAAAACAGTTGAAATCAGAGGGAATCGATTCCCGAAAATGAAAACGATTGCTAAAATTTTGAGCCTACTACTGTTATGGAACGCCTTGAAACGGAACTTTTATTCTGGCTTTGATCCAGTTTTTGTCAATTATCATATCCCATTGGGCATGCTGCATTGGGAATCCCGGGTAGGCATTTAGTGCTTGTTTATACAAACTTACAGCTTCTGTTCTCTGATTCTGAAGGTCTTTAAGATGACCCCTCCATACCAAAGGTGCAAAGTAAGCTGCAAATGTACTATCTGACGCTTTTACAAAAGAGCTATAAGCCTCAGGATTGAAGTCGTTTGCAAAAAGTTTTAATCCCAGTGTAAACCAGGATCGAGCATCATTCAAGTCTTTTTCAGAGGCTTTATTGTAAATGGAAATTATTTTTTCCGGGGTTCCGCCTTTGTAAGGAAATGCATTGATTTCATTGACCAATTCAGAGGCTTCAGCATATTTTCGAATCATCAGCGAATCGGACTTTTGAAGTGTGAATTCGGTCGACTGGAATTTACTGGTCAGCCATGTATCGATAATGGGAAACAGATCATATTTTTTGTATTGATGAACTTCATTGTCGATCGTTTTGAATTTCGCTTTATCGAATCCCAGGGTCAGTAACCGTTCATAGGTATTTTTAGCAGATTTCCTTGGCATGGAAGTATCATTTTCACCAATCACGATTAATAGCGGGGTATTGGCATATAACAGGTTAGGGACGGGATCATAAAATGCAGATTTTCTATCAATATAAAAGGATTCCCACATAGCAAAACCAAAACCATACGGGTTTGATTTTTTGTATTCAGTTTCAAATTCTTCTTCATCCATATTTAATAAATCATTCTGAATCTGGCATATTTGATTCAATTCGGTTTCAATCTGTTCATCATCCCAGTCCTTTAGACGTCTCAATACATCTGTCATTTTGAAATCCTCGATGAGCGGGTCATTGCAGTTAGTGCCCACACCCATTGTAGCTGAACCTAACAATACACTTGCATGAGGCTGCTTTTTGAGGATGCCGAGAACTTTTGAGGCTACCACACTGCCTTCGCTGTATCCAACAAGAACCAGTTCCTTTTCATCTTTTAATAAACCGGTGCTTTTAAGTGCTTCAATAAAAAATTGTATGTCGAAAGCTAAATCAGAAAAAGTCGGACGAGGGATTTTTGTCGGATACACAAAACTCCGTTTTGCCATGGTTGCAATTGGATACCCCTTGTTTGACATGATGTCAAGAAAACGAAGGGTTAAAT
Source organism: Balneolaceae bacterium (assembly GCA_040877875.1). GTDB lineage: Bacteria > Bacteroidota > Rhodothermia > Balneolales > Balneolaceae > JBBDNC01. The sequence goes on from JBBDNC010000110.1 coordinate 16,243, forward strand.
CATGTCTTTGTGTAATGATTTTCCCTTCGTCGGTCCAGAATGCCCCCAGATTTCCTTTTTCGTCATAGGGTGTGCTCCCATTGATGAACAGAATCATTTTCTTCTCAACATTGCCCGGATTCAATACCTGGGCGGGCAAATTCAGACCGTCGTACGTTTGAACGGTAAATGTAAACGTACTATCGGGTTTCTTCTCCGGAGCGTTCAGAGTAAGGACGGTTTGTGCTGCGAGCGTTTCCTTTTCTGGAAAGACAGCGACATCGATCACATAGCGGTCGACCTGCTGGCCGTGAAGGGGCAGAGTGATACACGAGACGACGAGCGCGAGGAGGCTCGCAGGAAGTATCGGTCGGACAGACATAGTAGATCTCAAAAGCAATGGCAGTGTCACACCGAATAATGAGGCACGGTATAACTACTTATTAAATTGTAGAAACCTCGATAAGGAACCCCACTACCACCAAAATCGAGACTAAGGGACTCCTTACAATTTATTGTAATCAGAAATTCTTAAATAGTCCATACAATTTGATTTGTACTTGCCTCTCCTGCCCGTCAAGCTTAAATACCGATTTCAGGAGATCAGTCCCTATCAGTGGCTTCGTCATACGCTTGAGAATATCATGACCACCCGGTATAACAACATCCGAGATCTGTATCCTCAAAACTTCAAGGTCAATATGTAGTTACTCGGGTGCTTACTACTGATGGTGGTGTAATGGTTTCTGAAAATGAAATGAATCGATCGGCTCAATTGCGTGAAAAAGCCTAGCTGTATATCGTAACACACTATAAATCAGATCCGCAATTATACCGAATCCAAAATCCTGCCAACTCCCTTTCTTTTTCAAATGATTCGCATCTTACCTCTTCTCCATCAAATCTGCAGTTGTCCATTCCCCTCAAAAGTGATACTTTAGTAGTATTATGAAAACGGAACTTGTTACCACTCTAAAACGTCACGCTACCAAACTCCTGGAGGAGCTCCACAAGGAGAAAGAGCCTGTCTTGATTACCGAGTATGGCAAACCGTCAGCCTATCTTGTCGATGTAGATCACTTTGAGCAAATTCAGCAGAAGCTCAAACTTCTGGAAGGGTTGGCCCGGGGAGAAAAAGCGATCCTGGAAGACCGGGTAGTTTCTCATGATGAGGCCAAAAAACGCATGTCACGATGGCTCGGGTAATCTGGACCGAGCCTGCACTTCAGGATTTGGATCAAATTGCCGATTATATTTCTCTTGATAATCCGGTTGCAGCCAAAAAGCTGGTTAGGGAAGCCTTCCGGCGCGTAGAGCTATTAAATCAGCATCCGAAAATGGGAAAATCTGTTCAGGAGCTTGAGGAATCCGTTTATCGTGAAACGGTCATTTCCCCCTGTCGTATTTTTTATCGTGAAGAAAACGATCTTGTGTACATCATTCATGTTATGAGAGTAGAACAGCTACTTCGAATTGAATTGCTCAAATCACGATAGCCAGGAAGTAAATGACCTAATGAGTTATCGATTCAATCATTGGGATATCATTTCGGCAATGCACCAGCTAAACACCTTTTAATCAGGAGAGTGAGAAAAGTTTGTACGTCCCGTCGTTTGATTTGTACTTGTCCTTCCCACACCCTAATCAATCGATTTCAAATACTTGAAAAACTCACTATCGGTCGTCAGAAAGATGGAGGTCTGTTTGTCAAATGCGGTTTCGTAGGCTTCCATGGCTTTTACGAAGTCGTAGAGCTCCCGCGTGCTGGCATCTCGGTTGTACGCCGCATTGTAGATGGAGGCCGCCTCGGCATCGCCCCGTCCGCGGATTTCACGGGCCTCACGAAAGGCTTCGGATTGAATTTCAAGCAGTTCCCGTTCTTTCTCTCCCTCAATACGGGAGGCTTCTCCCTGTCCTTCGGAGCGGAACAGGTCCGCAATCTTATTCCGCTCACTGACCATCCGGTCATAGACGGTCTGGCGAACATCCTCGACATAGTTGATCCGCTTGAAGCGGAAATCAAGAACGACAATCCCCAGGTCGGAGGCCCGTTCATTGGCCAATTCCAGGACAATGTCCTGGATTGCAATCCGGCCTACAAAGATCGTTTCGAGGGAATCTTCGATCATCTCAAAGACCTCGGCGTCCAGATCCGGTTCGCGATTGGAGGTTCGAACCAGCTCGACCAGGTCGTGTGAGGCCACGGCGTTTCTCGTCTCCCCGTCCAGGATATCATCCAGCCGTGACTGGGCGCCACGCTCATCACGCAGCCGGCGAAAAAACTGTAGCGGATCGGTAATCTGCCAGCGGGCATAGGCATCCACAAAAATAAACTTCTTGTCTTTGGTCGGAACCTGATTCTGATCTCCGTCCCACTCTAAAAACCGCTTGTCAAACCGATTCACTTTCTGGATAAAGGGGACCTTCATTTTCAGGCCCGCCTCCGTCACAGCGCCTCCCTGCGGGGCACCGAACTGGGTGATGATCACCTGTTCGGTTTCATCAATGGTATAGAGACTGTTTGCCAGGATCACTACTGAACCGGCAAGAAAGAGTAATAGAACGACGTATTTTTTGCTCATATTTTTCACCTAATTGTTATCAGGATTTGAATTCAATATTTCAACACCACTCATATTCATCTGTAAAAGCGGGAGGACGTTGGCACCATCCCGATCGGTAATCACTTTGTTGCCGAGTTTAGGCAACAGTTCCTGGATCGTTTCATAGTAGATCCGACGTTTGGTAATTTCCCTTGCCAACAGGTATTCGCGGTGTAAATCAACAAATGCCGCCACCTCACCAATGGCCGTGTTGGTCCGGTTGGTGGAGTATCCCTCGGCCTGTTGGATCGTTTGAAGGGCTTCACCGCGGGCTCGTGGAATCACCCGGTTATAATCCGATCTTGCCTCGTTGATGAGGGTCTCCCGCTGCTGCTGTGCTTCATTTACGGCGTTGAACGAACGCTTGACCGGATCCGGCGGGTTGATATCCTGCAACACGACCTGTTCGATGCGGACACCCGTTTCGTATTCAACATTCAGCTCCTGGAGGATTTCCTGAACCCGTGCCGCCACAGAAGCCCGGCCGATCGTCAGTACCTCATTGACCGTCCGGTTTCCGACCACCTGGCGCATGGCCGCTTCCGACATGTCCCGCAAGGTTTTATCTGGGTTTCGAACTTTAAACAGGTAATCATAGGGATTTGCAATCCGGTATTGAACCACCCACTCCACATCACCCAAATTCAAATCTCCCGTTAACATGAGGGATTCGTCTTCATACCCCGCTTTCTGGTATTGGCTCTGCACACCCGAATCCAGGGTTCGGTAGCCGAATTCCTGTTTCAACTGACGTTCTACGGGGACAATGCGGACGGTTTCCAAAAGTGAAATCTTGAAATTCAACCCGGATTCAGCCGTTCGGCTGTATTTGCCGAATCGCTGTACGATCCCGACCTCTTCCGGCCCTACCGTATAGACGGAAGTGAACAGAAATACCGCGGCAATTAGACCGAGTATAATCATCCTGATATTTCCCACCAGGGATTTGAACTGTGGAGGGATTTCAGCTCCCTCAAATAGGTTTTTCACGTCTGACATAATGAAATGGTTTTGTATTTATTTTTTTAAATGCGTACTGAATACAGCGGAGATGAGCTTCTGATAATAATCTCTCTTTTAATTTATTGACATCATATCCTGCTCAAGGTTTACCGGGATATGTATCGGACCGGAAAAAAGGAAAGGTTCAATCAACCAATAACCTGTGTGAAGGTACGGATTATTTCAGAGGGGGTTGCATCTAATTTGTATTCCTATCCCTCCGATACTATCCTGTTTATCGTTTTTGTGCCTTATCCGATCGAAATTCCCCGTTCACCAGGAA
>JBBDNC010000111.1:0-19913 GCA_040877875.1 Balneolaceae bacterium
GACCGATAACGCAGGCATTGGTCAAAAGACCGGTTGTGCAAAGCCCTCTGAAAAAGTGAGGAGATCGATTTTTAATCGGGATACTTTTTCATAGAATGATAATTATTTAGATTTGGTGAAACCTGCGAAACGCATATAAATAAAACTTTATGGCTTCAATAGGGCAAGACCTTGCCACCATACGTCGTTATCTAAACAAAACCGTAGAAGAGATTCACCTGGACACCAAGATTCCCCTCACTACGCTTAAACGGGTAGAAGACGGATCTATATTCAGTGAAACAGAAGAAAATCCTACGTACATACGAAGTTTTGTACGCAGTTATGCAAAAGCTTTAAAAATAGATGAAGACCGGGTCGTTAAAGCACTGGATCAACAGGATGCGGGGAATTATAACCAGCTATTACTGGAAGCTTACCCGGAATTGACCAGTGGAGAAGTACCGGTGGAATCGTTAGAGGGAGAAGATGCGGACCCTGAAGAAAAGAAGGTTCAGGCTGTACCGGAAACATCGACTCGCGAAGTAACCCTGCAAGGGAAGGAAAAAGAGTATGAATCCACTCCCTCACCGCCCACTATAAGCTCAGTCAATTGGGCGGCAATGGGGCATAAATTCAAGCGTATTGACAAAACCACCCCCATTTGGATGATCGGGCTGGCTGTTATTCTGATCGTAGCCCTGGTTACCGTTTTCCTTATCTATGAACAGGATCTATTTGATGATTCCGGAGAGCTGCCACAAAATATTGAGTCCGGGAATCCTCCGGCGGGTAACGAACCGCAACAATCCGAACTTAGCCTGGATTTTCAGAATTCCCCACCTGAAGCTTCCACAGAGGAAATGGGCCCTCCCCCGGCAGAACTGGACGAAACCCTCTATATCACTGTTTATGCAGCTCATGAACGCCTGGAACCGGTACGGGTTTGGTCCGATCTGAAACCTCAAATGGACCCTTACTGGGTGAGTCACGGCACGGCATTTAATTTCGAGTTTCAGGATACCATCAGAATCCGCGGGCAATACAGCCGTATGCTGTTGTTTCTTAACGGCCACAGGATTGAAAATTTCCGTCAGGAACATTTTAATAACGATGAAAATGCGGTCGAACTTACCCGGGATTTCTTCAACCGGGATTCAAGATGGGGTAATCCTGTAACTCTGGAGGTCCCCGAAGATGTGGCCGAACCGGATACCGTCCAAAATCGTCCTACTTTTTAAAACTTCTGCAGACTTTACATATGAACCAGAAACAAGCCCGCAAAAGAGTTGAAGAATTGCGGGACCTGATCGATCGGGCCAATAAAGCCTATTATGATGAAGCCCGCCCATTTATTTCGGATAAGGAGTTTGACGAGGCCCTGAAAGAGCTCAATGCCCTGGAAAAAAAATTCGATCTTGCCAGCCCGGACTCGCCCACCCGGCGTGTAGGGGGCACCCCTTCCGAGTCTTTTCCGGATGTTGAGCATCCCGTCCCCATGCTCAGTCTTGACAATACTTATAATGAAGATGAGTTAAGAGAGTTCGACCGGCGTGTCAGGCAAATTCTGGGACAGCAGAACTATACCTATTCAGCCGAACTCAAATTTGACGGTGCGGCTATACGTCTTCGCTATGAGGACGGAGAACTGGTTCTGGGTGCTACAAGAGGAGACGGCTACCGGGGGGATGATATTACGCAAAATATCAAAACCATCCGGGATATCCCTTTAACACTGAATGGCGACAACAAAAACAACGGCATCTCACCGGTCGTTGAAATCCGCGGGGAGGCGTATATGGAAAAAGAAGCCTTCCTGCGACTGAATGAATTTCGAGAGGAACAAGGTTTGTCTCCTTTTGCCAACCCCCGCAACTCGACGGCAGGAACTCTGAAAATGCAGGACCCAAGGGAAGTAGCACGAAGGCCCATCCGGTTTTTTGCCTTCGATCTCCTGTTGAATTCGGCGGAAGGACCTTCTACCCATATTGAAAAAATGAATTTTCTTGAAAAGCTGGGGCTGCCGGTGAGTCCTTACCTTTCAGCCCATAAGGATATCGAGGAAGTGATCGAGACAATCCATAAATGGGAAAAGATTCGCCATGATCTTCCCTACGAGACCGATGGAGTGGTGGTAAAGGTCAATGAAGAGGCTTTTCGTCCCGAGCTCGGAAATACATCCAAAGCCCCCCGCTGGGCAATTGCCTATAAATTTGAGGCTGAGCAAGCCCCCACCCTCCTGAGTTCAATCACATTGCAAGTGGGGCGGCTCGGAAAAATTACCCCGGTAGCTGAACTAAAGCCGGTGCAGCTTGCAGGGACAACCGTTAAACGGGCTTCTCTGCATAATGAAGATGAAATTCACCGTAAAGACATCCGTACGGGCGACACCGTCATGGTAGAAAAAGCCGGTGAGATTATCCCGCAGGTCATCAGTGTGGTGAATCCGGATCGTAAAAATCGCTCTGAACCCTTTAAAATGCCGAAGAACTGTCCGGCCTGCAACGAGAAGCTCGAGAAACTGCAGGGTGAAGTCGATTGGCGGTGTGTAAATACCGAATGTCCTCCCCAGGTACGTGAACGCATTATTCACTTTGCATCCAGGGATGCGATGGATATCGAGGGACTCGGCGAAGCCGTGGTCGACCAGCTTGTTGAAAATAATTTAATTCAAACCTATATCGACCTGTATTCACTGACGACGGATCAATTGATTCCCCTTGAACGAATGGCTGAAAAAAGTGCTCGAAACCTTGTGGGCGCGATTGAGAAAAGCAAAGCTCAACCGCTGGACCGTCTCATTTATGCACTGGGAATCCGGTTTGTTGGAAAAACCGTTGCCCGGGACCTGACCCAAGACTTCCAGTCAATCGACCCCATATTGAATGCTTCGAACCAGGATTTGGTTGAAATCGATTCAATCGGGCCGAAAATTGCCGAATCCGTCGTCAAGTTTTTCTCCCATGAAAAGAACCGCAAACTCATAGAGAAATTCCGGGATCTCGGTTTCCGGCTTGAGACCGATAAACCGGTGAAGTTCTCGAACGTTCTGGAAGGGAAAAAATTTGTTTTGACTGGAAGTCTGCCTTCCCTTACACGAAAAGAAGCCTCGGAACTCATCGAACAACACGGGGGGAAAACCACCTCGTCCGTGAGTAAAAACACCGATTATGTACTGGCCGGTGAATCGGCCGGCAGCAAATATGAAAAAGCTGAAAAACTTGGGATCCCGATTCTTGACGAATCTTCCTTTATGGAGATGATAAAAGGATAAACCGAACAAAGAGGCCTGACAACGTTACACGATTCCGCCGGCAAACAAATTTTAATAAAAAAGAAAGGGAATCAGGCTCTCTGCCATTTATCTGTTTTCACAATGAGAGGACGATCGTTTGTTAATCTCGAAAGCCGTTGGTATACTTTTTTATTGCTGAACGTTGTAACAACCGATTGTTCCTCACAGACATCATTCTGACTTATGGGAATACTTGAAAAACTGGGACTTGCTCAAAAGAAGAAAGAAGGAGCACCCATGATAGGTGAAAATAAAAAAAAGGAGCAGGAAGCGGCTGCAGACTATAAAAGAAAGTATATCCGATGGTCAATATTTGTCGGCTTTCTGGCGATTCTTCTCTATGCCCTTCCCCAAACCAGCTTCAGGCAGGTCGCAAGCTATACCGTTGGCGAACCGTGGAGAGCGGATGACCTGACGGCCCCCTTCACATTCGCACTTCAAAAGAGTGAAGCGGAACTGGAAGAAGAGCGACAACAGATTCAAAGGAATACTTCTCCCATTTTCCATATAAATCATAATGCAAGGATTACTATTCAGAGCCGCCTGGATTCGATTTTCAGAAATGTTCAGCCGGTTCTCGATGCTCATTTGCAATGGCAGCGTGCCCGGCAGGCCCCTGACCTTTCCGCTTCCACCGACAGTATTCGCTTTGTGGATGAACGCAGTAACTCTGGCATCGAACTCAGTGAATCCTCCTGGAACACCTTACTTGAGGATTATACCGCCGCCCATTTGGAAAGTGATACCTACCAGGGCTATATCGGGACCGACTTGCGTACGCGAATAACGAATCTGACCCGGGAATTGCTGAATGAAGGAGTTTTAAATATCAGTAAATCGGAGTTGGACAACAATGAAATCACCCTGCGCGATCTTCGGGAACGAACCGAACGGAATGTCAGTCTTGCCAATGTGCGGGATATGAACGAAGCCAGGGAATACGCATCTTACACTTTCTCCAATATCTACTCGGCTTCCGAATATTCGGATCTTGCTCTTGAACTATTCACAAGGATCCTCGTACCCAATTGGATTTTCAGTACTTCGGATACCCAGTCCCGCCTTGATGAAGCCATGGAAGAAATTTCAACTACCAAGGGAGCGGTCGCCCAGGGGCAAGTGATTATTAGAAATGGGGATATTGTGACCCAGGAGAAAGCCAACATGTTAAGAAGCCTTGCAGACGCCCGGGCTGAGACCGCCTCCGAGATAGAACGCTGGCTCAGATTTGGCGGGGAAGTTATTGTCATTACAATTGTCAGCCTGTTCTTCCTTTTTTACCTCTATCTCTACAGGCGTTCGATATATGAAGACAACGCGATGTTCCTTCTCGTATTCCTGGTTATGGGAATTCTCTGTCTGGCAAGCGGGATCATCCACTCATTCGATAATTTATCCCCCTATCTGATTCCGGTTGCCATTGCTCCGTTGATTCTTACCATTATTTTTGATTCCAGGGTCGGACTTATGGCAACAATTACCCTTGCCGTTATCACCGCCATTTTTCATGACAATAATTTTGACTACCTGATAGCGACAGTTATGGCCTGCGGCTTCGGTGTTTTTTCTGTCCGGGATATCAACAAACGAACACAGTTTTTTGTCACAACTCCGGTAGTCGTCATCATCGGATATGTATTGGTTCTTGCAGGATTCGCATTGACCCGCTTCGGCGGATGGGATACCCTCCTGGATCAACTGTTCTTCGTGCTCGTCAACGCCGTATTCATTCTCTTTACCTATCCACTCATCCTGTTTTTCGAAAAATCCTTCAATGTCACCACAGATTTCACCCTCCTTGAGCTGAACGATACCAATCTGCCCCTGTTAAAAGATCTGATGAACCAGGCACCCGGAACATTCCATCACAGTCTTCAGGTAGCAAACCTGGCAGAGTCTGCCGCTTCCTCTATCGGTGCGAATGCTTTAAAATGCAGGGTTGGGGCCCTATACCACGACATCGGCAAAATGAAAAAGCCGGCCTATTTTATCGAAAATCAAAGCGGGCAAAATGAACACAACAAGCTCAAACCCCGCATGAGTGCACTTGTCATCAAGGCCCATGTCAGTGACGGGGTGACCATGGCCAGGGAACATGATTTGCCGGACACCATCATCGATTTCATCAAAACGCATCACGGCAAATCCCTGATCAAATATTTTTATGAAAAAGCTCTGAAAAATGCTGAAAATGAATCGGAGATCCAGGAAGAAGACTTCCGGCACGACGGGCCGATTCCTTTTACCAAGGAGACGGGTATTCTGTTGCTTGCTGACAGTGTCGAAGCCGCTTCAAGGGCGATGAAAGACCCAACCTACTCCAAACTCGAAAACCTCATCACAAGGCTGGTTGACGATTACGTCCATGAAGGCCAGCTAAAACATTGTCCGCTGACGTTTCATCAGTTGGATATCATCAAAAAAACCTTTCTCAACATATTGGTCGGTGTCTACCATAGCCGTGTGGAATATCCTGAAGATGAAAAAGCCAGGAAAGACAAAATTCAGCAAAAAACCCTTTCCTCTGAATCCTCATCCGAAGCCGCACCTGACACCGAATCTGAAGATAAAAATGAAGGTGAACAAAATCCTGAGCAGCCGGCGGAATAGATTGGCCGGCTCATCAAACTTTAATGGAAAGGGACAGAATCAAACGAGAATCCTGTAGTGGAGCCATTTGAATCAGAACTCCGGCAATATCTCCAGTTTGTCAAACTGGAAAAAGGATTGGCCGACAATTCAGTCACCTCTTATGAGACCGATTTGCGCAGGTACCTTACATTTCTTGCACAGGAGATAAAAATGCAGGATCTGAAAGGGGTGGCGCTCTCCCACATCGAAAAATATCTGGAGGAATTAACGGATTTGGGACTCTCCGTAAGTTCCATCGCACGTAATATTTCGAGCATTCGCAGTTTCCATGAATTTGCCGTTGTTGAAAACCTGGCTCATGCAAATCCTGCGGAATTGGTTGAGCTGCCCAAAAAAGCACAGAAGCTGCCAGAAATTTTGGATCCGGATGAAATAGATCAAATCCTCGAAACTCCGGACCGTGAAACAAATGCCGGGATTCGCGACGCTGCCATCCTGGAAAGCCTGTATGCCACGGGGATGAGAGTCAGTGAAATGGTAAACCTGGACGTGGACCGGCTTTTTTTTGAAATCGGATTTATACGGGTTATCGGGAAGGGGAACAAGGAGCGCCTGGTTCCCCTTGGAGAAGTTGCCCAAGAGGCTCTGAAAAAGTATTTGAGAGATGTAAGGCCTTTACTCAAGCATTCGCAAAACCCGCAAAAAGCCGAAAACAAGGTTTTCCTGAATCAGCGGGGAGGGCCTTTGACGCGTATGAGTATCTGGAATATTGTAAACAAGTATGCCGAGAAGGCCGGAATCAGGAAAAATGTATACCCTCATATATTCCGCCACTCTTTTGCCACTCATCTTTTAGAGGGTGGGGCCGACTTGCGGGCGGTTCAGGAAATGCTCGGTCATTCTTCGATTCTGACTACCGAAATCTATACTCACATCGACCGTTCCTTCCTGCATCAAACACATAAACAATTCCACCCGCGAGGGTAATAATATCAGTTAACAGTGTGTCAGTTAACAGTTATCAGGTGGCTGGGATCAAAGATGGATATGGATCCATGTACACACCCCTGTCCTCCGCAAGCGGAGGACATACCCCTCTCAAGAGGGGACGATATTGCCTTATCTCAGTTACTCACTTTATCAACGACGGGACATGTCCCCTCTTGAGAGGGGAAAGCGTAAACGAAAATGCGAAGCAGTTTGAGTTTAGCGAGGGGTGTGTTCCTTGATTCAATTCATTGGCTAGTAAAAAGTCCATTCCGCAAGCGGAGGACACACTGTTAACCTCATTCGGTTTTCAATTCATTTCCCCCATGATTATTTTATAGAAGGCTTTGCAAAACCAAGATTTTTGTTCAAGTTCAAAGCCAGAGGGATTTTAAAACCACAGCATATTATGCATATGTGAGGATTTTAAAATCCCGATAATGTAGAAATTGGGCAAAAAGACGGTTTTTCAAAGCCTTCTTATAGGTTACATTTTAACGTCAATCCCCGACAAATCCCTCAATTCCGATTTATCATCAATCATCATGGATACTCATCTTCCCCAGGCCATCAATGCAATTGAGTGGAAGGAGGACCATCTCAAGATCCTGGATCAAACCTATTTACCCGGCCGGGAAGTCTATACGAGCCTCCGGGATATCGGCCATGTATGGGATGCAATTAAAAAACTGAAAATCCGGGGAGCCCCGGCGATCGGTATTGCAGGGGCCTACGGACTCTATCTCGGGGCACGGGATATTCCCGAAAACAGATATGAAAGCTTTTATCTTGAATTGGAACGCCTGTCAGACTACCTGCTTACGTCCCGTCCGACGGCCGTAAACCTCTATTGGGCTTTGAACCGGATCAAGACGACTGTTAACGCTCATAAAAAGAAGGAGATCCCGGAGATCAAGGAGATTATTCTTTCTACCGCCCGGACGATTCATCAGGAAGACCGCCGGTTCTGCAAAGCTATCGGGGAATATGGCGTCGGCATCGTACCTGAAAAAGCCCGGATTTTGACTCATTGCAATACCGGCAGCCTGGCTACCGGCCAGTACGGTACGGCGTTTTCGGTTATTTTGCATTCACACATTCAAAAGAAACTCAACCATGTTTGGGTTGACGAAACCCGTCCACTTCTTCAGGGGAGCCGTCTGACAGCCTGGGAATTGCAAAAAGAAGATATCCCTTTCAAATTGATTGCCGACAGTGCGGCCGGTTTCCTGATGCAGCGTCAAGAGGTAGACCTTGTCATTGTCGGAGCCGACCGGATTGCGGCAAACGGGGATGCGGCCAACAAGATCGGCACATTTAGCCTTGCCGTGCTTGCCAAAGAGCATGGCATTCCGTTTTATGTTGCCGCTCCCTGCTCAACTGTAGATTTAAACCTGGAAGACGGGTCAAAAATAACCATAGAAGAACGGGATGCGGAGGAACTCACCCATATCGGCTCCACACGAATCACTCCGAAAAAAACCGAAGTGTTCAACCCGGCTTTCGATATCACTCCACACAAATATATCACCGGGTTTATTACTGAAAAAGGAATCATTTCACCCGACTATACAACGAACCTGAAAAATATCCTTGAGAACGACTGATCCTCCATGCCGGTCACAATTTTAAACCTCTTTCCTCTTTTGTAAAAAACAAATTAGTCGCCCAGGCAAATTCCAATCTCCCTTGCCGTTCTGATCGTATCCCCATCAACAGGAACGGATTTCATTTTTCCGGCTATCGCTGAAATGGGAATTCGACGGATCTCGTTTTCCTGCATGGCCACCAGTTTGTTAAAATCTTTATCTCCGACGGCCCGAATGGCCGCCGCACCAAATCGCAGGGAAATCAGACGGTCGAAGGTTGAGGGAGTACCTCCCCGCTGCAAATGGCCTAAAACCAGGGATCTCGACTCCTTGCCGGTCCTTTCACTCAATTCTTTTTCGAGGTATGATGCGACCCCCCCAAGCTGTTCAGCCTGACCGATCTCTTTTCCTTTAACAAATTGAGTGCCCCCCATCTCTTTTGCCCCTTCCGCTACCACGACAATGGAATAAGTCCTACCGCTTTTTTCCCTTTCCATAATTTTTTCAACAACCGATTGAATCTGAAAGGGGATTTCCGGAATCAGAATCACATCAGCCGAGGCCGACAACCCTGAATGAAGAGCAATCCAGCCTGCATAACGTCCCATTACTTCCACAACCATAATCCTGCGGTGGGCTTCTGCAGTCGTGGTTATCTTATCGATCGCTTCCGTAGCGGTAGTAACGGCTGTATCAAATCCGAGTGTTACATCACAACCCCAAATATCATTGTCGATGGTTTTGGGAATGCCTACGATTTTCAACCCCTTCCGGGTCAATTGATCCGCAATATACATGGATCCATCCCCCCCGATTGCGACCAAAGCGTCCATGCCATGCTTTTCAAAAGCCTCAATGACCTGGTCCGACCGGTCTTCCGCAACCCAGATCCCCTCTTTTGTTTTGCGGGGCATCTCAAAGGGATTCCCCCGATTGGCTGTTCCCAGAATGGTTCCTCCCAGCATAGTAATACCCCGGACCCTTTGGGCCGTTAGAGGGGTAAACGGTTGATCACTGAACAGGGAACCGTACCCGTTTTGAATTCCATAGACTTCCCACCCCCGGCGCAAGGCTGCCAGAGTTGCAGCGTTAATCGCTGCATTCAAACCGGGAGCATCCCCGCCACCCGTATTCATTGCAATTTTCATACGTCAAGGTTAAAAGATGATCGATGGATAAATTGCGAACTATTCAGGCGGAAACGACCATCTGCCCTTCCAGGCTCACGGCTTCGTTCAACCGCTCCATACCGGGTCCGCTGCGAATCAAAACCGGCTCTTCGTTTGTCAAATCCACGATGGTTGACTCCTGATCCGAAAGCGGCTGCTGGTTATCGATGATCACATCCACGATCTTGTCAAAACGGCTGAGGAACATTTCCCGTTCGCTGTCAGACGGATCTCCATAATTCACCCCCTCAAGTCTTGCGGAGATCGACAACAGGGGCCGCTTTAAAGTTTCTATGATATTCAGGCAAATCGGGTAGTCCGGGACACGAATTCCGACCGTTTTCTTTTTTGGATGAACCAGTAATTTAGGCACTTTCCGGGTTGCAGGGAGGATAAAGGTATAAGGTCCCGGAATAAGCCTTCGAACAAGTTTGAAATTAGGATCCGAGAGTTTTGCAAACGTGGAAATGTTTTCGAGACTGTGGCACATGACCGACAGATGATCGGAATGATCCATATTTCGGATTTTTCGTATCCGGTCCATCCCTTTTTTGTTCTGATAGTCACATCCCAGGGCATATTGGCTGTCGGTCGGAAAAAGCATGACAGCATCTTCTTTTAACATGTCGGCAATTTCAAAAATTCGTTTCTGGTGGGGGGTTTCCGGATGAAGTTTAATACGTTCTGCCATAAAAAAGGATTAGCTGTTAGCGGTTCAGTTAAGGTTGTAGCAGTTATTTTCGGCTCGTCGGAACTATTTAAGGAAGAACCTTCATTATTTGAATGACAAGTGTCATGACTCTAAAGTGAAGATCCGGGGTTATTTCCTCATTATCTATTACACAAAATGATAAAAATTGATTCCGTATAAAATAAATGAATGCTGATTGAGAAAAATAGCGGGTCAGCAAACTTCTAAGAGGGCTTTGAAAAACCAGGGATTTTGCTCAATGTCAAGGCCAGAATGAAGTTGGAACCGCAGCATATTCCCATATTCGAGGATTTCAACTGATTGATAACGCAGACATTGGACAAAAGACCGGTATTGCAAAGGTCTCTCTAATTCTAACCCAAAATCAAATTGATTTATGATGGAGACAAACGTAAAAGCACAGTGGCTGGGACATTCAGCTTTCAAACTGGATAGTCCGGCCGGTACACAAATATATGTCGACCCTTTTCTAAGTCAAAATCCAACGACACCGGATGCAAATAAAAAAGTGGGAGAAGCGGATTATATTCTGTTGACCCATGGTCATGAGGACCATGTTGGTGACACCCTGGAGATCGCCGGAAATACCGGCTGCAAGGTCGTGGCCCAGGTAGAATTGTCCCGTCTTCTGAAAAAACACGGCCTGGCAGAGGATCAACGAATTGAATTTAATAAAGGCGGGACGATTTCGTTCGATGATTTTTCAGTGACGCTGGTTTCGGCTAATCACAGTTCCTCCTTTCAGGGTGAATATGCCGGATCTGCCGGCGGACTCGTCATCTCCTTCAAGGATGACCTGACCTTTTATCACATGGGAGATACCCAAATTTTTGCAGATCTCGAGTATTACGGGGAACTCTATCAGCCTGATGTCATCGCTGTTCCCATGGGAGATTATTATACAATGGGACCCCATGAAGCTGCATTGTGCTGTGAATTGCTCGATGCTGAATTTGCAGTTCCGATTCACTACGGCACTTTTCCAGTTTTAACCGGCGACCCGGGAGAATTCAAGCGCCTAACGGAAGAGTATTGCAATACGGAAGTCATCATTCCCGAAGCCGGTGAGCAGTTTTTGGAGTAGACAGGCAGGAAACCTGGCCGGAGGTTCAGGTATAGAACCTCAAGATCAGGAAAATCACCACTCCTGTTACGGATACATACAGCCAGATCGGAAAGGTCCATCTGGATACTTTTCGATGTGTTGTAAACTTGCCTGAATAGGCAAAATAAAAACTGGTCAGCACCAGGGGAACGACAAATGCAGACAGGACAATGTGACTGATTAAAATCGTAAAATAGACCGGGCGAATAACTCCTTCGCCGGGGAAAGCCGTATGCCCGGTAAAGTTGTGATAAATCAGATAGCTGATTAAAAACAGTGAGGAAGTCACAAAAGCCGTTAACATCAGCTTCATGTGCCGTTCGATCTGCCTCTTCCGGATAGCTGCAAAACCCAAAAGGATCAAAACTGTACTGGCACTGTTTAACAGGGCGTTGAGAGCGGGCAACTGATTGACCCAGGCAGCCGTTGAACCTTCAACGTCCCTCATATAAATCAGCCAGATCAAAAAAAGAAATGAAGCCAGGCTGATGAACAGGATCATACCGATTGCTTTCGGAACGCTTATATTTTTAATCGCATCAACGATGATCCTGTTCTTTGTCTCTTCACTCATAATTCCCTTATGATTCTTCTTCGGGTCGGCCGATTTTCATTCCTTCAAACTCAGGTCAAGATAAGAAGGATTCTGACATTCTGCTCTCTTGCAAAATAAATTCTTCCATCTCTTCCCAAAGTCACGCACAAGAGGACAGCTATTCCAGTCAAAAAATACCAAATAAATCCCCATTCACCTTGCCGGTGGAACGAACAACCCTCCCTGTTAATAATTAAGATACCGCTATCCGAAACTTTAGATAAAATCTTAGGTTTCAATATCTTCCGCCTTATGGTTTGACAAGGTTTATAATGACTCTCCCGCTGCCATTCGGCTAACTCATGGGATCCATTCAAAGTTTGAGAAATTTATCCAATTCTGTTTTATCTTGAGCCAGCAAAACAAACGGCAGTACAGTTATTGCGCCAATTATTTAGACTTATTTTAAATAGGAATTCCTGATACCGTTCCGGTATGTTAGTATTCATATTTTCGGTACTTTCAGTCTGACTACTATCGGGATATAAGTTAAACGACCTAACTGACTTTATGGCTCAAGTTTTTCCAAAATGGGTAGATCGTATACCCCGCCGGCTGCTCATTGGTATGATCATTTTACTGAACGGTATCGTATTCGGAGTTTGGTATTTCTTCTCTCCCGAATTCACCCATGTCGGCTATTCACCCGAACAACCTGTCGCATTCAGTCACCAGCTCCATGCAGGACAACTCGGGCTGGACTGCCAATATTGCCATTCCCAGGTGTTCGAGTCCAAACACGCCAATATCCCTGCCACCCAAACCTGTATGAACTGTCATAATCAGATTGCAACCGACCGTGAAGCTTTGCAACCTGTTCGTGATAGCTGGGAGTCCGGCTTGCCGATTGAATGGATTCGGGTTCACGACCTACCTGATTATGCTTATTTCAATCACAGTGCCCATGTAAACGTCGGGGTTGGATGTGAATCGTGTCATGGCAGGGTTGACAGAATGGAAGTTGTACACCAGGTTGAACCGCTGAGTATGGGATGGTGCCTGGACTGTCACCGAGAACCGGAAAATCATATCCGGCCGATAGAAGAAGTCACCACGATGGGCTATCAATCTGATAATCAGATTAAAGAAGGCCTGGAACTGGTTTCAAAACATAATATCCATGCTCCCACTTATTGTCAGGGATGTCATTATTGAGTTTGAGTGAGAAGGCAGAATCCGCCAGTCCGGCGGAAGAAGTGAGAAGGAAGAAGGCAAACGTATAAATAAGGCAAATGGGTACGGATACTTTCCGGCTGATATGCAGGGATGAAATGCAATCCCCCTCTAATCCGCCGGGTGGCGGATGGATTATCGGCAATATGCACTATGCCTTGCGTCCCGGGCAAATATTACAAATGATTTTGAATTAAAGTCTGACTGACGAATGAGCGAAGATCCAAAACAAAATACTTATTGGAAAAGCCTCAAGGAGCTCTCCAGGAACGAAGAATATGAAAAATTTCTTCATCGTGAATTTCCGGAAGATGCTTCCGAGATGACCGATCAGGTTTCAAGGAGAAGTTTTCTTCGCGTCATGGGAGCTTCCATCGCCCTTGCAGGATTCGCCTCCTGCCGGCGCCCGGTTCAAAAAATTATGCCGTACAGCCGGATGCCGGAAGACAAAGTTCTCGGACAACCGTCATTTTACGCCACATCCATGCCGTTTCAGGATTCTCTGACGGGCCTGCTCGTTGAAAATAATGAGGGCCGGCCGACCAAGCTTGAAGGAAATGATGAACATCCCTCAAGCGGCGGACGCACAAGTATTTACAACCAGGCAGCTGTCCTTTCCATGTACGACCCGGATCGCTCCCGATCCATTCGAAACAATGGGAACAGGGTGGAAAGAGACGACTTTATTGCCTTTGCAGCGGAACATTTCTCCGACCGAAGCCGAAACATCGCCTTCATCAGTGAAGCCAACTCCTCCCCTACCTATAACAGGCTAAAGGAACAAGCTCTCGAACAGTTTTCAAATGCCCGCTGGGTCACCTATGAGCCTTTTGGCGAAGACCCTTCTTTGGAAGGGACTCGACTGGCATTTGGCCGCAAACTCAGAACCCTCCACCACTTTGACCTGGCAAATGTAGTCATCTCCCTGGATGACGATTTCATGAGTCCTCAGGCCGGCAAAAACAGTGTTGAAGATGCAGGCCGGCTGACGTCCCGCAGAGCCGTCCGCGATCCGGGCGATTCCATGTCGAGACTCTACTGCATCGAAAGCAATTTTTCAATCACCGGTTCCTATGCCGATCACCGGTTACGCCTTAAAACTTCGGAAATTGAAACCTTTACCTATGCCCTCGCTTCCAGGCTTTCTCAAACGGTGGAAGGGCTGGACACTTTTTCAAATATAGAAAACGGCTTTAGCAATCATGAATGGATAGAAAGACTCTCGGCCGAACTGTTAAACAACCGGGGTGAAGGGATTTTAACCGTCGGCAACGAACATAAACCGGCTGTACATGCCGCTGTGGCCGCCATCAACCAGGCTTTACAGAATGCCGGGAATACCGTTACCTACCACGAAGTTCCCTATTTTGACGAGGCCGACCAGCGTGAAGCCTTTCAAAATGTTGTAAACCAAATGCACAACGGGCAAATCGACACGGTGGTTCTGATCGGTGTCAATCCGGTGTTCAATGCCCCCTCCGATCTCGACGCCGGCGGTGCCCTGGACAATGCCGGGACGGTTATTCATCTTTCCGATTATGTGGATGAATCGTCGGTCCTGGCTGACTGGCATGTTAACCGGGCGCATTTTCTTGAAGCCTGGGGAGACGGTTTTTCATTTAGTGGAGTCCGGTCGGTCATTCAACCCCAGGTTCAGCCTTTGTTCGGGGGCTGGAGCGAAGTGGAATTTTTACAAGTGATCACCACGGGCGAGTGGACCGACGGTTATGAACTGGTTCGGGAGACCTGGAGTGACAGTTTCCCTAACAGGTTCGAGAACAGTTGGAGGAGAATCCTTCACGACGGACTGGATGCTGCTAACGACACTTTTCCACAGGCGAACGTCAGCCTGACCAACGATTTTTCCGCACGGATGAGCCCGCACCTTTCTGCCGAACCCATCAGCGGCATCGAAATTACCATTAAGCCGGACGCCAAGTTATTTGACGGACGTTACGCCAACAACGGCTGGCTGATGGAGCTGCCGGATCCTATGACGAAAATTACATGGGATAACGTAGCGCTCATGAGTCCCGCTACCGCCGAAAAACTGGGGATCCCTGTGGAACGGCACCTCAGAGATAAAGGAGCTGAAGTAGTGCGGATCGACACGGGTGAAGAAGCCATTGAAATTGCCGCGTGGATTCAGCCCGGCCATGCGGATGACAGTATCACTTTGACCACCGGATACGGACGCTCCGGAATCGGGAGGGTGGCGGATGGAGTCGGAGTCGACACCTATCCCCTTCGGCAAACCGATTCCCCTTACTTCTGCCAGGCCGAAGTATCCACCACCGGCCGTTCTTATGAAATTGCCTGCGTCCAGGACCACCACAATATGGAGGGACGGGATATGATTCGGGAGGCCTCCATGAATGAATACCGGGAAAACCCGGATTTTGCCTCCTATGAAAACGTCCACGGATACGAAATTCCGGGGTTGGAAGAAGCTCATGAAAAAAATGAAGAACACCCGATCACCCTTTTCAATCCCAGGGATTACCCGGAGCATGAACCTCAATGGGGAATGGCTATTGACCTGAATGCCTGTTTTGGCTGTGGAGTGTGTACCCTTGCATGCCAGGCTGAAAATAATATCCCTGTAGTCGGTAAAAGGGAAGTCGGGAGAAGGCGTATCATGCACTGGATCCGAACGGACCGCTATTTTGAAGGCGGTACGGAAGATCCGAAAGCCATGCACCAGCCGGTCCCGTGTATGCATTGCGAACTGGCACCCTGTGAGCAGGTTTGTCCGGTAGCCGCTACGACTCACAGCGAAGACGGCATGAATCAAATGACCTATAATCGCTGCATAGGGACCCGCTACTGCTCTAATAACTGTCCATATAAAGTACGCCGGTTTAACTTTTTTAATTATTCCAAAGAATACTTAACCACCGGCGACGATCCGGAGATCATACAAATGGCCATGAATCCGGAAGTAACCGTTCGTTTCCGCGGGGTGATGGAGAAGTGCACCTATTGTGTTCAGCGGGTGAACCGGGCCAAAATCAATGCCAAGAAAGAAACCGGTTCTCCCAAGCCGGCTGACGGTGCAGTGAAAACCGCATGCCAGCAGGCTTGTCCTGCAAATGCGATTTCGTTCGGAGATTTAACCGACCCCGACAGCAGCGTTTCCCGCGCCAAACAAAATGAACGTAATTATGTAATGTTGGAAGAAATCAACGTACGCCCGCGCACTTCCTATCTTGCCAAATTACGCAACCCCAACCCTGACATGGTGTAACCCAACGGATTTAATCGTAACAATCAGAACATGAGTAAAACGTACGAATACGTTCCTGAGCCAACGCTGGTAAAAGGCGATCACGATTTTAGCAGTATTACAGCGCTGATAACGGATATCAACCTGAGGCCAACTCCCAAAGGCTGGTATATTGCTTTCGGAATTTCCAATATTCTCCTGTTTATCCTCCTCGGAGCCATTGCCTATCTGGTTTGGGAAGGCACCGGTATATGGGGACTGAATCAGCCCGTCGGATGGGGGTGGGCGATTATCAACTTTGTCTGGTGGGTAGGGATCGGCCATGCCGGGACACTGATTTCCGCAATTCTGTTTCTGTTCCGCCAGAACTGGCGAACCGCTATTAACCGGTTTGCCGAAGCCATGACGATTTTTGCCGTGATGTGTGCCGGGATCTTTCCGGCGATTCACGTAGGACGTATTTGGGTCGTCTACTGGATGTTCCCGCTTCCCAATCAGATGTCGATGTGGCCCAATTTTACCAGCCCTTTGTTATGGGATGTATTTGCCGTAGGAACCTATTTTACCGTATCCCTGCTGTTCTGGTATGTAGGGCTTGTTCCCGACCTGGCCACGATTCGCGACCGGATTAAAAGTAAAGCCGGGAAATTGATTTACGGAACCTTTGCCCTTGGCTGGAGAGGAAGCAACCGTCACTGGTGGACGTATGAGAAATCCTATATGATCCTTGCCGGGCTGGCCACACCCCTGGTACTTTCCGTACACTCCGTTGTCTCCTTTGACTTCGCGGTATCGGTCATCCCCGGATGGCATTCAACCATTTTCCCTCCTTATTTTGTAGCCGGGGCTATCTTCTCGGGTTTCGCAATGGTCCTCTCCCTGATGATTGTCTGCCGGAAGATCTACGGACTTGAAGATATTATGACGGTCGATCATATGGAAAAAATGAATATGATCCTCCTTGTGACCGGGATGATGGTCGGATTTGCCTATTCGATGGAAATGTTTATTGCATGGTACGGAGGCGTTGAATATGAAAAAGCGATCTTTATGAACCGGGCTACCGGACCCTACGCCTGGGCCTACTGGACGATGGTCTCCTGTAATGTACTGTCTCCGCAGGTCTTCTGGTTTAAAAAACTCAGGCGGCATATCGGGCTGACCTTTGTCATATCCATTATCGTAAATATCGGCATGTGGTTTGAAAGATTTGTCATTGTTGTCAGCTCTCTTTCGCAGGACTATCTTCCTTCTTCGTGGGGCTATTACACCCCGACGATCTGGGATGTATTGACGTACCTGGGGACCTTCGGACTCTTTTTCACGTTCTTCCTCCTGTTTTTGAGATTTTTACCGATGGTCGCTGTTGCGGAAGTTAAAAATGTGATGCCGCAGGCCGATCCCCACAACTATGACGAAGACGGCAATTATGTGAAGCCGGTTACCGAAGTCCCTACACCAAAATTAGAATCGTAAAGGGATTGACCTATGAACAGAGATAACAGTCGTAATAACAATTTATTTGGTATTCTTGCCGAATTCCGGAATCCCGGTGAATTACTCAAAGCTGCGGGTATCGTCAGCAGTAACGGGTACAGCCAATACGATACGTACAGTCCCTTCCCGATTCACGGAATGGACAAGGCCATGAAACTTAAAAAATCAAAACTGGGGTGGATCGTTTTCAGTCACGGGATGGTGGGCTGTATCGGGGCCCTGGCCATGATCTACTATATGATGGTATACGATTACCCTCTAAATATCAGCGGCAAAACGCTTTTTAATGTTCCCGCCTGGATACCGGTCACCTTTGAAGTCACCGTCTTGTTATCCGCGTTCGGAGCCGTATTCGGACTCTTTTATCTTTGCGGTCTCCCCCGCTTCAACCATCCCCTGTTCAACAGTGATCGTTTCCTGAAAGTTAACGACGACGGATTTTTTATATGTATTGAAGCGGAAGATCCTCAATTTGATTCGGAAAAAGTTCAAAAACTCCTGAAAGATGCCGGAGCTTCACATATAGAAGAGATTTATAATGATTAAAATTTTAAACGTGATCGGAAATTCATGAGATTGGTTAATCAACTTACAACGATTCTACTCCTGCTTGTTGCAGCTACGCTGGTTTCGTGCCGGGGACAGGTTTCAGAAAAGCCGCCGGTCCAGTTGCAGCGAAATATGATGCATCAGGATCGTTTTAACGCACAGGATGAAAATACGTTTTTCGAAGACGGACGTGTCATGAGAATGCCGGTAGAAGGCACGGTGGCCCGGGGCCAGCTCCAGGAAGATATCGGCTATTACCAGGGAGTAAACGAGGATGGCAGTTTTATCGAAGAAAATCCTGTCCCCCTTACAAAAGAACTTTTGTACCGCGGTCAAGATCGTTATGACATTTATTGTTCGGTCTGTCACGGGGGAACCGGCAGCGGGAATGGAGTGATCATGGAAGGAGGCTACGGGTACGTACCGGCGCCGACATATCACCAGGATCGAATCAGAAATATGCCCGACGGGGAACTCTATTCGGCCATCTACAACGGCGTGAGAACGATGCCTTCTTACCGGTCCCAGGTTCCGGTCAAAGACCGCTGGGCTATCGTAGCCTATATCCGGGCCTTGCAGGAGAGTCAATACCAGCAGGAGGAACAGATGCAGGAATTTGATATTGACCTTGCCGCCCTTCAGGCTGCCCATGCTCAGGAACAGGAACAACAGGCTGCCCTCGAGGAAGAACGTACGGCGTCAGACGAAGAAGGGGGCGAAGTCAGTGCCGAGATCGGGCAGCAGCTATTTACAAGTCAGGGTTGCCAGGCGTGTCACTCGATCGACGGATCCCCCGGAGTGGGCCCTTCACTTGAGGGAGTGTTCGGCGGTGAAGTTGAATTCACGGATGGATCGACCGCTACGGCCGATGAAGATTATCTTTATAGCTCGATTACCACACCGAGCGAAAGGGTTCCGGCAGGATATTCGCCGGTCATGCCTCCTTTCAGTCACCTTTCGGACGACCAGATACAATCGCTGATAGAGTATATCAAAACCCTGTCAGATAATTAATGACCGTTTTTTAAAAAAATCCCAGGAATTGATCCATGGCTACAAGCAGTCCACAAATTACGGATCCGGTTGATTTCCCAACCGGAATCAATACATCGAAAACCCTGTTCGGCACCGGCATTGCAGGTTTAATTGCCAGTGCGGTCGGGTATTTCCTGAACCATGAACAGTTCTTTTTCTCCTACCTGACCAGTTTTACTTTTTTTACCAGTTTTGCCCTGGGAGCCCTGTTTCTGGTCATGGTCCATCACATCACACGTTCTTCATGGGGAACGGTGATTCGCCGCATCCCTGAAGCTTTTTCCTCCAATCTCTGGATCTGGGGACTCTTTCTGATACCGGTTCTCCTGGGCATGCATTCCCTTTATCACTGGACTCATACCGAAGATGTACTGGCCGACCCGATTCTTGCCGGCAAGATGGGCTACCTG
>JBBDNC010000112.1:0-3602 GCA_040877875.1 Balneolaceae bacterium
CCCTCTCAAGAGGGGATGGAATGGTCTTGATCAATGACCCGAAGCCTCCCCTCTCGAGAGGGGATGGCCTTTCGCAAGCGAAAGGACCGGGGTGTGTTCGTCGTTTTATCCCAATCGTTAGGAATTATACTTTGAGAGTTAACCCCGAACTCAGCACTTAATTATAAATGTTAACATCTGCCGGCAGGCGAATAACCGATCCATGATAACAGTTGAATAGAGAAGAAACATACCGGCTGATTTGGTTATGGAGCCTGGGATTTTTTATTCTGGCGGGCCTGACGGGTTTTATGTATCGGTTGGGAATGTTGACGACGCTTCCTTTTGATCTGACGCTAACCCATGTCAGGCATGCTCATTCGCACCTGATGTTTTTTAATTGGGTTACCCCGATCCCCATGCTTCTGATTGCTTCAAATGTTACTTCCGTTGCACCGGAGGCTGTAAAGTCCTTTAAGCGTTGTTTGTTTTCCATGATGGCCATCGGTTTTGCCGCTTTCCCCTTCTTTTTCTTGTATGGATATCAATCCGTCCCGCTGGGTTCTGCCGAGCTGCCCGTTTCTGTCATCCTTTCAGGTGGGGTGATGATTACATGGTACTGGTTTTTGAAGATCTACCTGACGTATCGGGAGCAGAGTACTCCCGGCCTCCCGCGTCTGTTTTATGAATCGGCACTGCTCATGCTCGTCGTAAGTTCGCTTGGAGCCTGGGGAGTGGCGGTATTTCAGTTCGGGGGAGCGGAGAATCCCTTGATTGCATCAGCCCTCACCCATTTTTTTCTGTCGACGTTTACGGAAGGATGGTGTGTTTTGGCGGCATTGGGAATTCTTTTTAAATACCTGGAAGTCAGGCAGGTCCCTGTTCATGAATCCTGGCTGGTTGCCCCCATTGTCCTGGGAGTCCCCTTGATGTTTCCGTTTGGGATGCCGGTTCATTTGTTAACCAATCAGCTTTTAATTGCAGCGGGTTTCGGATCGATACTTGTAGCTGCAGGACTGATCCTCAATCTTGTGGTTCTGATTCGTAATTCGGGAAAGACCATTTCCTGGGAGTGGATCGTGGTATTGAATCTTTTGGGGGCTAAAATCATCATGCAGGTCGGAGCGGCTATCCTTCCTTTTAATTTTTGGCTGGGCAGTCATGGCCTTAGAATACTCTATCTTCATATCGTACTACTCGGTTTTGTCAGCCTCACTTTCTTTTCCGCCTGGCATTCCATTCGTCCGCATGTAAACAAATCGGGGCTGAAATTTGTGACAGGTTCCATCCTTTTGGTATTGCTTTCACTGTTGTTAATCAGCGGAATGTGGCCGCCGGACTGGCAGCCCGGCCGACCCTACTCTATCGTTGCATGGGTTGCATTGTTCCCTGTCTTATCTGCAATATGGGAGGGGTGGCTTGTTATTCGTAGCGGGCGTCAGACGACCAGGTGATGAGGATCAATAATAATGAACAGGAGTTCGGGATAAGGGTCATGCTCGCTCCGGCTGGCGGACAACAGAATGACGTGGGGGGTTGTTTGTAAGTTTGATCAACGAAAACACCCCTGCCCTTTTCGTCACCTGGCGGTAGGGCTCATCCCTTTCAAAAGAGAGGAGGCAGGTCCGTTACTAATTCAAGGGGGGGATCTCTAACTCCCGTTTATGAATCATCCATCGGGTAAATTCAGGGGATCCGAGGGTGTTCCCGGCTTTCCCGGATCAGGTTTAGCAAATGAGTGAGCCCGTAGAGGATTAAAAACACTCCAATCATGTAGGCTACGGAACCCGGATAAGCCAGGATCAGGGCTGCAAACAAAAGGGTTAATAATCCGGGGAAGATAAGATTCAGAGTCATAAGAAGGGTAAATCCGAATACGGCCAGAAAAAATGCAAAGGAATAAGGGATCAATTCCGGAAATGCAAAGATCAACAACGCTGTCAGTGCAGACAGGGCCGTCAGGAAATTACTGACTCTGAAGTAGAATAGAATCAGGCTCAGGGCTACCAGGTAACCGCCGACAATATAATACAAAAAATTCGGCCAGACGAAGGCAAGGGTTCCGGTCGATAGGGCAAGAAGAGCATTTAAAAATTTCCTCTGGCCGGATTCGCTATAGATGGCAATTCGAATTCGTTGATTCATGAGTCAGTCACTTTTTCTGCATCAGGGTTTCAATTTCCCTGATCTGTTTCGGGACATCTGTGAGGTTCTCGGATCCCTCCTCTGTTATAATAAGGTTATCTTCAATCCGGACCCCTCCAAAATCGAAAAAAGATTCCAGCTTTTCCCGGTTTAGAAATTTTTTCTTCTGTTTGTCATCGAACGCAGGCTTCAACAGAGCCGGAATAAAGTAGAGTCCCGGTTCAAGCGTAATCACCATACCGGGAAGAAGTTCCCGCCGGGTTCGCAAATAGCGGAGACCCGGACGGTCAATACGGTCCACACCCTTTGGATATCCTCCCACGTCATGAGTATCCAGGCCCAGAAAGTGACCCAGGCCATGAGGAAAAAAGAGAGCAAAAATATCATTCTCCATCATTTCATCCATTTTGCCCCGAACAAGTCCGAAATCTTTCAATCCTTCAAGGAGTGTCCTGGCCGATAACATGTGCAGATCTTCCATCTCGATTCCCGGCTTGGCAGCTTCAATCGTCGCCAGTTGTGCTTTCAGGACAGTCTGGTAAATGGCCGCCTGATCTCCGCTGAACGTTCCATTCACCGGGTAGGTTCGGGTGATGTCAGATGAGTACCCGTTGTATTCATACCCGGCATCGATCAGGTACAGATCCCCGTCCTGCATCTGGCGGGTATTCTCCACGTAGTGAAGAATGGCACTATTGGGTCCGCTTGCATGGATTCCGTTATATGCATCCTGCAGGAGGCCACGCTGAACCTGGTGAAATTCAAAAATGGCTTTCATCTCATATTCATACTTTCCCGGTTTCAGGGCTTTGATCACCTCATTATGGGCGATATTATTAATACGCGAGGCTTCCCTGAGTTGATCGAGTTCCCATTCCGACTTGATACATCTGCAATAGGTAATGGCGTCCGAAAGGGATTCGGTTTCGACTTTTAACTCCCGGTCGAGATCTTCGATGTATTCTGCCTGTGATTCGTTCAAACAGTAGATGACGGCAGGTTGCAGATCCCTGAGAATTTTGGGAAGCTCCTGATCGGTGTGCAGATGATCCGGCTGATACTGGCCCCGGATTTCATCTGTGGGTTTAATCCGTCCGTTCCAGACTGCAAACTGAGTATCCCGCTTTGGAGCAAACAGATGGAACTCCTGGCTTTTCAGATCCAGTATCATATGATAATCCGGTTCATTCACCCCGGTGAGATACCAGAAATTCGACTCCTGGCGAAAGGGGAATTCGTAATCGGTATCATATCGATACATTAATTCGGCTCCTTTCAGATAAACGATACCCTTTTGATTTTCTTCAAAAAGGCCGAAAAGCTTCTTGCGATGCAGGTTGGCGGACATAAATGTACTATTGGGTTATTGAATCGTCAATCTCATTCTACCACAGATTAAATATAAAAAAACAAGGTAAGGTTCCTAACCTGCATGATTCACAAAAAATATTTTTGTATGGTTTTAACCATTTGTGTAC
>JBBDNC010000113.1:0-3581 GCA_040877875.1 Balneolaceae bacterium
AATGGGGTCAAATTCACCCAGGCCTATACCTCTTCTGCTGTCTGTACGCCCACGCGGTACGGCCTGCTGACAGGCAGGTATAACTGGCGGTCAACGCTGAAAAACGGAGTAACCTGGGGGTTTTCCGAGCCTTTGATTTCCGACGAGCGAGTAACCATAGCTGATGTACTAAGTGAGAATAATTATCATACAGCTTTTATCGGAAAATGGCATCTGGGCTGGGATTGGGAATTTAAAGGAGATCCGCCTGCGGATCTTGACGATTCTAATATTCGGCCGCAGGTGGATTTTAGCCGGCCGATAAAAAATGGCCCTAACGACCGGGGGTTTCATTATTCCTATGCAATTCCCGCTTCTCTGGATATGCCCCCTTACGTGTATGTTGAAAACGATCAGCCCACCACGATCCCAACTCAAATTACGGTCAATTATGACGAAAAAGGATTTTGGAGAGAAGGCCTTACCGGCTCGGATTTTCGTCACGTGGATGTTCTGCCTCATTTAACCAATCAATCGGTTCAATATATTCACCAGCGGGCAGAGTCCGGCCAGCCCTTCTTTATGTATTTAGCCCTGCCGGCCCCCCACACTCCTATTCTTCCTACTACGGAATTTATGGGCAAGAGTAATTCCAATATGTACGGGGATTTTGTCTTACAGGTTGATGATGTGGTGGGTCAGGTCAGACAAGCCCTGGAGCAACATGATATTCTGGATGAGACGATGATTGTATTTGTAACCGATAATGGGGCTTCTCCACGATCTGATTACCCGGAACTTGAAAGAGCGGGCCATAACCCGAGTTATATATTCCGGGGACACAAAGCCGATATTTATGAAGGGGGTCTCAGGGTGCCATTTGTCGTGAGCTGGCCGGAGGGAATCCATCATGCATTTGAGACGGATGAGACGATTAGCACGGTCGATTTTATGGCTACCTTTGCAGAAATTGTAGGCGCTAACTTGGCGGATGAAGCGGGGGAGGACAGCTACAGTTTTTTACCTGTTTTAATACAAGAAGATTATGAGGCTCCGTTACGAGAGGCTACCGTTCTACACTCCATAGGGGGAAGATTCGCAATTGTTAAAGACGAGTGGAAACTGATTTTGTGGCCCGGTTCCGGCGGATGGAGTTATCCGAATACCGAAGAAGATTTGAGGGGACTGCCTTCCTTCCAATTGTACAATCTGGAAAAAGATCCTGCGGAACAGTTTAATCTTGTTTATTTATATCCTGAGAAGGTTAAAGAACTGAAATCACTGCTTGAAAAATATATAGACGAAGGCCGAAGCACGCCCGGAGCACCTCAAAAAAATGATGGGCCCGTACGATGGCCGCAGCTGGAGTGGATGGATTTATAGCCTGACCGAACTGAATATTTTATTTATGTTAAATTATTTGAAAGAAACTAAGGGTATTTTATTATTTATATTTTTGTTTGGAGTTATAATAACATTACAGGGCCATGCTCAGGATCAGCCTAATGTTATTTTGATCATGACCGATGATCAGGGATATGGCGATATTGCCTCCCACGGTCACCCGCACGTAAAAACTCCCAACATGGATAAGCTGCGGGAGAACAGCGTTCGGCTGGAAAGTTTTCATGTAGATCCCACCTGCTCACCAACACGCTCGGCACTGATGACCGGTCGATATTCCGGACGTGTGGGGGTTTGGCATACGATTATGGGCCGGAATATGCTACGTGAAGATGAGACGACCATCGCTGACGTTTTTAGCGACGCGGGGTATCGCACCGGCGTTTTCGGTAAGTGGCACCTGGGTGATAACTATCCTTACGGAGCAAGATTTCGTGGCTTCGATGACGCAATCGTTCACTATGCCGGAGGTGTTGGGCAGACACCTGATTTCTGGGGTAACGATTATTTTGAAGATCATTATAACGACAACGGAGAGTGGCAGCGATTCCAAGGCTACTGCACGGATGTTTGGTTTAATCAGGCTCTACGGTTCATCAGAGAGAGCAAGGATGATCCTTTTTTCCTTTATTTGCCGACCAATGCTGCACATCAGACTCGTCCTCATGTATCGAGAAGGTATAAGGCATTGTATGAGGATCTTGACGAACCCGATCGTCTCAAAACGTATTGGGGTATGATTACAAATATTGACGACAATCTTGGTGTGATGATAGACCGGCTGGAAAGATGGAAACTGTTAGAGAATACTATCCTGATTTTTATGGGAGACAACGGATCGGCTATGGGGCTTGGGCATTGGCCGGAAGACCGGCGATCCGATTGGTCGGACCGATTCAATGCGGGAATGAGGGGGAATAAGGGATCACACTACGAGGGGGGACACCGCGTATTTAATTATATTCATTATCCATCCGCCGGAATTGAGGGGGGACGTGATGTCGAACCCATCACGGCTCACATTGACATCATGCCGACCTTATTGGAACTCTCCGGTATTCCCACACCTGACAGTGTAGAGTTTGACGGCCGATCCCTTGTTCCATTACTGACAGGCCAGGGTAGTGGATGGCCTGAACGTACACTTTTTCTTCACAACCAGCGCGTATTGGATCCTATAAAATGGAGAAATACTACAGTGATGACCGACCGTTGGCGATTCGTGGATAACACGGAATTGTATGACATTCAACAGGATCCGGGGCAACAAAATAATATTATTGAGGAGCACCCTGACGTGGCAGATCGATTAGGCAGGGAGTATGAAAGGTGGTGGGAGGATATCAGTCGGCGATTCGATGAAACCACGCCGCTGTACATCGGTGCCGAGCAACAGAACCCGGTGCAGCTCAATGCCCACGACTGGATGTCAACTGATGAAATTCCGCCGTGGAATCAGCCACATATTATTGAACGCCAGAATAGCAACAACGGGCCTTGGCGGGTACGGGTGGATCAGACTGGTCATTATACTTTCATTTTGCGTGAAAGGCCGGAGGTTGCCGAATTCCCGCTCACGGCCAGGGAGGCGAGGTTACGTATTGGAGAACATATCGATCAAACAAAATCGGTTGATCGCGGAGCAACGGGGGTTCAGTTTGAATTTGAGCTTGAGGCCGGCGACACTGAGGTCAAAACCTGGTTAATTGAGAACGATGGGACTTCGCGCGGGGCCTACTATGTTGATGTTTACCGGTTGGAGTGACTTTTAATAAATAATAGCATACCAATTGATCCCTATAGTAAGTGAGTCAAAAACTATCGAGGAACAATAAAAAATTGGTTATTCTGTATAAATTGTACGCAACCATTAAGTAATGCTCCTTCTGTTTTATATTATCAGGTTTGTTACTGCCGGTAACAAAATTTTAAAATTAAAGATTTATTTTATCATGAATTTAAATGTCAAATTAATTTTAATTCTATTTGTTGCCTATTGTATTTCTGGATGTCAGACGGAAGGAGAGATGACTAAGAAACAACCGAATATAATTTTCCTGGTGGCTGATGATCAACGTGCTGATGTCTTTGGATTTATGGGTAATGATAATATCCTCACTCCTCATCTGGACAAATTGGCTGCTGACGGGGTAAATTTTGATAATGCTTATCATGTAGCTCCTATTTGTCAACCCAGC
>JBBDNC010000114.1:0-19665 GCA_040877875.1 Balneolaceae bacterium
GTGTATCAGTGTATCAGTTAAAAATGTTGTTGATTTCTCGTTCAACGGTCAAGTTCAATTCATAAAGTTTTGAATAAAATGACGAACACACCCCGGCTTTAATTTTTTTGTAAGGATTCTCTCCAATACCGTTCATAAAAAATAAAGCCCATGAATCAGGAGAGTTTTGAACCGCGTCAAACTTCAAAGAGAACCGTAAAGGAAATGCAGCCTGACGATCAGCCCCGGGAAAAACTTATGCGGTACGGTTCGGAAAGCCTTTCTAATTCCGAGCTGCTGGCCATTCTTTTGCGTACCGGCAGTTCGAGGATGAATGTACTGGACACGGCAAAAGAACTCCTGGAATCCAGCGGCGGACTCCGTTACCTCGTTCGGAAGGATTGGAAAGACCTTAAAAGAATTCCCGGTATCGCCAATGTTAAAGCCATTACACTCGAATCCGTTTTTGAACTTGCCCGCCGAATTCAAATCTCCTCTCTGGGTGACCAGATACAGGTTCAAAGTCCTGAAGATGCGGCAGCTTATTTCAGCCCGAAACTTCGGGACCTTACCAAGGAAACGTTTATCGTCGCTTATTTGAATAATTCCAAATACCTGACTGGTTTTACCCGCATCAGTTTTGGCGGAGCGACAGCCACGATTGTTGATCCTTCCGAAGTATTTCGTCAGGCGATCCTGAACGACGCCTGTAGTATTATTCTTCTGCACAACCACCCTTCCGGTAATATCCGGGAATCCAAGGCGGACATTCATTTAACCGAGCGACTGGTCAAATCCGGCAAACTCCTCGGAATTCCGGTTGACGATCATATTATTATCGCCGGTGACGGATTCAACAGTTTAAGAAGCAAGGGACATATATAGAAAAACCGAAGCCCGTCATCAGGAATCGTTTGTCAAATCTGCTCATCCATGCGTTATTGGATATGAAAAAAGTTATATTTGTCCCTCCTGAAATCAAAAATAACCAACCTACTGACTTGATGGAAAGTTACCTGCAGGACATTTTAGAAGAAGCCCTCAAAACATTTGATCTGGACAAGTCTGCCTGGCCGAAAATTCAAATTGAAAAACCCCGCGACCCTTCCCATGGGGATGCTGCAACGAATCTGGCCATGCTTCTGGCCAAACCTCTTCGTAATAGCCCTCGAAAAATTGCCGAAGAACTATCCGAAAAGCTGAAATACGATCCGGATAAAATCTCTTCGGTCGAAATTGCCGGACCCGGATTCATAAATTTTCGGTACGCTAATAACTATCTCTTCAAAGCTCTCGAAGAAATTCTGAAGAAAAAAACGGAGTATGGCAAGACAGATAAATATGATGATACAAATATTTTGATTGAATTTGTCAGTGCCAACCCGACCGGCCCCCTGACTGTGGGACATGGAAGAAATGCCGTTCTGGGAGATACGATTGCAAACATGCTGGAATGGACCGGAGCGGAAGTAAAACGGGAATACTATTTTAACAATGCGGGACGCCAAATGCGGGTTCTCGGACAAAGCGTACAGGCTCGATACCTGCAAGAGATGGGTAAGAAATCTGAATTTCCCGAGGGCGGTTACGAAGGAGAGTATATCCGGGAAATTGCCCAAAGATTGGTTGAAGAATACGGCAGTGATCTTGCAGAACAGGTTGATGAGAAAATCTTCAGGGAAAAAGCCGAAGAAGAGATCTTTAAAGAGATCGGGCGTACATTGAAAAGAATGAATATTGAAATGGATTCATTTTTCAATGAGCACACTCTCTATGAAAATAAGGCCATCGACAAAGTAATCGATACCCTGAGGGAGAAGGGACTGGCTTTCGATCAGGATGGAGCCGTTTGGTTTAAAACGACCGAATTCGGTAAAGACAAGGACACCGTTCTGGTAAAAAGCACAGGGGAGCCGACCTACCGCCTCCCCGATATCGCCTATCACGCTGATAAACTGGATCGTGGTTATGACCTCTGCATTGATGTATTCGGGGCCGATCATATCGACACGTATCCGGATGTGCTGAATGGTATCAAGGCGTTGGGGTATGACGACTCGAAAGTAGACGTCCTGGTCTACCAGTTTGTCACAATCGTCAAAGAGGGCAAACCTTTTAAGATGAGCACACGAAAAGCAAATTTTGTCACGCTTGACGAACTGATGGACGAAGTCGGAACGGATGTAACCCGATTTTTCTTTTTAATGCGATCTCCTTCGACACACCTTGAATTTGATATTGCGGAAGCAAAAGAAGCAGGAGAGAAAAATCCCGTTTTTTATCTTCAATATGCTCACGCAAGAATCCAGTCGATCCTTCAAAAAGCAGAAGAAATTTCAAATTTTTCAGGTCAACCGGAACTGAATCTTCTAACTCATGACACGGAGATACGGCTGATCAAGGATTTACTGGAATTCCCCGGCATCATTTACTCGGCTGCCGATACGAGAGAACCCCATCGGCTGATCCATTACCTGAACGGGCTTGCCTCCGATTTTACCTCATTTTATCACGAATGCCGTATTCTTGGAGAAGATGAGAAACTAATGGAAGCCCGAACGGCACTCGCAACGGCGACTGCACAGACGCTGGCCAACGGTTTGGAGATCCTGGGTATCTCCGCCCCCGACCATATGTAAAGGAGTATAATTCCGGTAAACACAGGACGTTACAGGTTCACCTGTCATCCTGGAATCAATCGGGAAAAACAGACGATGCCTTTGGTAATCTGTTCATCTACGTGGAAACCTGCTTGTTCGAACAAACTGTTGCTCTCCTCCACACTTCTGAATTTGATTCCACTCCATTCTGCAGATTCCTGAAACAGCCTGCCGTACCAGGTATTAGACAATATCAGGTGCATCATGAATAGAATCCCATCCTCCTTTAGAATTCTCCGGCACTCGTACAAAACCTTATATTCATCTGTCAATTCATTCAAAGTGCCCCCCATCATCAAGCCGTCAAATGATTTGGCAAAAAAAGGCATCTCCCATGCATCGGCTTTGAGAAACAGGAGATCCGTTTGGTCGGCTTCCGCCTTGAACCTTGCCTCTTCCAGCATCTGTTCTGAGAAATCCAGGGCAACAACCGTCGCTTCAGGTTCCGCCTGTTTCAAAGCCCGGGCATAAATTGCGGTTGAACACCCCACATCCAGGTACGTCTTGCCGGGTTGAGGAGACACCCATTCGAGTAGCAGTTCTTTTTCCTTTTCAATGGGAAATTCCTCGCCCGACAAAAAAGTGAGAGATCTCTTTCTCCAGAGATCTTCATATAAACCGGCCGTGATTCTCCAGTGATTGGCGCTCTGGGCGAGTGACATCTTTTGTTCATCAACCGACACCGGTATTAAATCTATAATATTATTTCGTATGGAGTACTCATCCCCTTCAGTGGAACAGATCGTTCCATTAAAAGGTGTTGAAAGGTCGGTAACCCCTTCCGGCACATCCAGGGACACTCTGTCATCTAACGGAGATCGAAGTTCAATTTTCATCGACAAACCTCTTTACTTTCTGTTGTCGTACGCAATTCACTAATGGGAGTTGCACGAGGTTTATGACACAGGGCTTCATTCATTCATATTTGTAGCCTGTAGATAAAAAAAGTTGAAAAGCTGAAGGGCCCTTCTTCAAAGCAATCATCCAAGAACAACAAACTCCCGCTTCAAGCCTTAAAAAAACTTTTTTTCATTTTTTTACTTCTTCAAACGTCAAAATACCCCGTATAGAAGGTTTATTAATAGATTCCAATCGTTAATTATATGATAAAAGCATTATAAATTCTTACACTCTCAAAGCTTGCTTGTTTTATAGCCATTCATAAATCTGAAAAAATTGCTGCAAAAAAGAATCCTCCTCCCTGCACTTCTGATGCTCCCGATTTGGTTTGGGTTTATGGCCGCCGGTTCAATTGCAATTGCCCAACAGGCATCCCTGCAAGGGCTCGTCACCGATCAGGTAAGCGGCCTCCCGCTGCAAGGAGCAAATGTCGTATTACAATCCCTGGATGATGACGAAGGTTTTCTGGGTGGAGGAGCTGACAGTGACGGATTCTACCGTGTCGGCTCAATACGATCCGGGTACCTGGGTCACTTCGAATCAGTTATGTGGGCTATACCGCCTATGAGGATACGTTAGCGTTCAGAGAAGGAGATAACCGGACAATCAATGTGACCCTCTCACCAAATGATGCCATTATGGATGAAGTCGTCGTCGCCTATGTGCCCGGTGCCGCTCGTCGTGAAGAAGGAGCCCAGCGTATCACCCCGGCAGATATGAGGCGGGTGCCGGGTCCGGGCACAGGAGATCTGGCCTCCTATCTTCAAACACTTCCGGGAGTCGTAACGATGGGGGACCGTGGCGGACAGGTGTTTATCCGGGGAGGCACTCCCTCTGAAAACATGGTCCTGGTTGACGGGGCAATGATCTACCAGCCGTCTCACATCGTCGGATTTTTCTCGCCGTTCCCCGAAAACCTCGTAGCAGATGTCAATTTTTATGCCGGCGGGTTTGGCCCCCGCTACAACGGCCGGATCTCCTCTGTATTGGATATCCAGATGCGACACGGAGACCGGTTCAATACCATTGGATCGGCTTCAATCAGCCCGTTTGCAGGAGAAATTCTCGCCGAAGGCCCGATTTCAGAAGGAAATTCATCATGGCTATTCTCGTCCAGGAATTCACTGATTGAGCAAACCAGTGAATGGTATCCCATCCGCGAACAACCACTCAAATTCCAGAGCCAGTATATAAAAACCAGTGTTATAGATGAAAATTCCCGTTGTTCCGCTTCCATGATGCGTACATATGACAGGGGTAGAATGGATTTCGAGGAGGATGAAAGTATCATTTGGAGAAACCTTGTATTCGGAGGACGCTGTGTAGCCTTGCCAGAAGGCTCACAAACCCTGATGGATATGAATATTAACCTGTCTCATTTTACCAATTCTGTTCGTGAAGCTGAGCCTTTTGGATTTTCTTCCAATATCATGCGAATTAACCTGGACGTTAACCTGCGGCAGTATTACAGGGAGATTCGACTCAACTACGGCATCTATTCCCGTATCAATTATTTAAATTATGACCTGGGCGAGAAGTTCGTAGGTTTCAATGACGATGCCTTTACCTTGTTCCTGGCCGGGGGACACCTGGAAGCGACTCTCCCGGTCGGTGAGCGATTGAGCCTGCAGCCGGGTGCGGCTTTGACCCTGTACCCCGGAGATTTTTCACCCAG
This sequence comes from Balneolaceae bacterium, assembly GCA_040877875.1. Taxonomy (GTDB): domain Bacteria; phylum Bacteroidota; class Rhodothermia; order Balneolales; family Balneolaceae; genus JBBDNC01. The sequence continues at coordinate 5,215 of JBBDNC010000114.1, forward strand.
TATTGAACCCCGCTTCCGGTTTACATGGCAGCCCTTCGGCCGGGAACAGGAGGAACTGAGCGGCGCACTTGGCATTTATCGGCAGCCGGTGGTAGGAGTGAATGACATGCGGGATGTAAGTTCAGTATTTGTCGCCTGGATGAGTGCACCGATCGACGAAGTTCAGATGCAAGCCCTGCACGCCCTGCTCGGATGGCAGCAGACCCTCACAGAAGGGTTGAATGTGTCCGTGGAAGGTTTCTATAAACGTCTGAATAATATACCAGTCCCCTTATGGAACACCATTGCCAGATTTAACACTGAATTGGTCCTGGCCAATGGTCATGTGCACGGGGCAGACCTTCGCCTGGAATACAACCGGGGACCTTTTTACGGAATGATCGGATACGGCTACAGTTGGACTCTTTATGAATCGAGACAGGATCATTTTAATATATGGTTCGGTGAACCCATCCAGGAGTATCACCCGCCTCACGATCGCAGGCATCAGGTTAATGCACTGGTCAGTCTGGACATCGGTTCGATTACAGCCGGGGTCCGCTGGCAACTCGGCACAGGCATGCCCTTCACCCGTCCGATGGGATTTGATGATATCCTGGATTTCAGGCAGCGGCTGCCGCTTGTCAACCAGGATCGGGGAACCCGGCGGGTAATCCTTGACCGGCCTTACGGGGGACGCCTGCCGACAACTCACCGCCTGGATATATCGCTGGAACGCAGTTTCCGGCTTTCCCAATCCGGATCTGAACTCAACCTGCAGATGGGAGCCATCAATTCGTACGATCAGACCAACCTTTTTTATTATGACGTATATACCCACCGCCGTATCGATCAATTACCATTTATGCCTTATGCAACCCTGAAAATGGAAATACGATGAGGAATGCAACAATGCGCAGGCACCGGAAAAACGTAAAAGATGTTTCAAGCTCCCATAAAGGGTTATTCCGGTTAGTTGACCTGCCTGCAAGATCTCCCGGTCCCTCCTCACTCTATGTGTTCTGGTTTATCACAGGCCTATGCTTTCTAATCGGATGCACCGATTCCTTTCAGCCACTGCAGGAAAATGATCGGTATTTCTTTTCTATCTATGGGTACCTGGACGCTTCGGCCGACACGCAGTGGGTACGTGTGTAACCCCTATACGTGAACAGATCAATTTGCCACCGGTTAAACCGGAAATGCGTATAACCCTGGAACTTATACAAAATGGCAACACCGTGAGGATGAATGACTCCCTGATTCAGAACCCCGATGGTTACTTTTGCAGAACGATTGAAATTTGTGCCCCTTTCCGAACACTGAGCATCTCACTGGCATTTCCTTTACTAATGGCCACTTCCAGCATCCCTGAGCTTCCGATATAGGCAACCGGTTCTCCGTCTTCTACAAAACCGTAGGACTCCTCAAAATGATCGAGAATGGTATTACCCACATAGATTTTCATCCGTTTTTCACCAATCACCTCATCAATCATCTCCTCCGGTATATTCGAGATCAGGTTTCCGAACCGGTCAATATGCAGGATCCAGCCCTGAATTCCATCTTTATCCGATATGGGTTTTGCCCAGCGGTAAGCCACCAACTCATCCAGTTCATCTCCCAACCGGTCGATCGGTGTTCCATTTGAAAGGTGGGCGGCCACCGGGGCAAAAATGTCACGGCCATGAAATGTTTTTGACAGTTCAGGCATCCAGAACTCCCTGTTAGTCAACCTGCATGCCTGATATTCCTGCTGATCCGCGACCAGTGAAAAAATCCCGTTATCCGGGCCTACATAGAACTGGCTTCCAATCTTCAGAGCTACCGGATGTCGAAGGGTTCCGACTCCCGGATCCACAACAACCAAATGCACCGTATTCTCAGGAAAATAGGGAGTCGCATTACGTACAACCCAGGCACCGGCCATAACATCCTGCGGAGGAATTTCATGTGAGATATCAATTAACCGTGATTCCGGTGCAATGCCCAGGATTACAGCTTTCATGGTACTTACATAGTGATCCTGCTGACCAAAATCAGATGTAAGCGTAATGATTTTTGACATCCTTATTATTCATAGCTGTTGAGCATTACAGGCATGACCAGCATGAGGATCTCTTCAGATTCACTCTCGGATGCAGGCTTGACGATTCCCGCCCTGTTTGGAGTGGAAAATTCAAAATGTACTTCCTCATTGTCTACATTGCCCAGAACATCTGCCAAATACTTGGCATTAAATCCGATCTCCATCTCATCATCATTATATTCACAGGCAATGGTTTCTTTCGCCTCGCTACTCATATCAAGGTCTTCTGCCCGGATCGTCATTTTATCGGGCTGAAGTTCAAGCCGAATCTGACGAGTCGTGGTACTTGAAAAAACAGACACCCTTTTTACCGTCGACAGCATCTGGTCTTTGGCAATATGAAGACTCTTGTCATTATCCCTGGGAATGACCGAATTATAGTTCGGATATTGTTCGTTGATAAGCCGGCTGATAATAATTGTATTCCCGCTTTTAAACCGAACATGATCATTTGAAACGGTCAGTTCGCACTCCTCCGCATCCAATGCCTTGAGAACAAGGTTCAATGCTTTTTGCGGAACAATGAAAGAAAGTTCCTTATCACTCGTCAATTCGCTGTTTCGATATTTAACCAACCGGTGGCCATCCGTTGCCACAAATTTGCTCTCTTCAGCATTAATGTCAAAATAGACACCCATCATGGCCGGACGAAGGTCATCGGTTGAAACCGCAAAAATTGTTTTCTGAATTGCCTTGTGGATCAGTTCATTTGTTGTATCCAGAGTAGTCCCCTCATTCATATCCGGTACATCCGGATACTCATCAGCTTCCTCTCCAACAAGTTTATAAGTTCCCTTATCCGTTTTAAACTGGATGTTTTGACGTTCATCGACAGTAAAATGAACGGGAATATCCGGGAGTTGCCGAAGTGTTTCAAGAAGACGCCGGGCCGGTATGGCTACAGCTCCATCCTCCTCAATGTCAGCTTCTATATACTCAATGATCGATATTTCGAGGTCGGTGGCCGTCAGCTTTAAACGTCCATTCTCACTTTCAAAAAGGATCGTTTCCAAAATGGGCAGGGTGGCTTTGGCCGGTACGGCACCGATCACGCCTGACAAACCCTGGTTCAGGTTACTGCTGGATACATTAAATTTCATAACTAAGCAGGTGTTGTAATAATTTGATTGATTGAGCCGTTTCAGGCAATATGCAGACATCCTATACTAACAAATCCTTGTTCATCCCGCAACCACCAAAAGATTCAAATTTCATGCATTTACCTGTTCTGCAAGATACAGGCGAAAGAAGGTGGCAAGGTTATAAATCCTGGGCGGAGTCGACCCACTTTATTATCGGACACATTTCCCTGAAGACCGACAATTTTCACAGAAAAACAAGATTAGAGATTAAGTAAAAGGAAGGTATTTTGTAGCCCCGTTTACATAATCTTCCTTCTGATAAATTTGTAACTTAATGATTCAACGTATCATGATTCTGGGGCCCACTGCTTCGGGCAAGTCTGAACTCTCTGCTCGTTTAGCCGAAAAGATCGGTGCAGAAATCATTTCAGTGGATTCCCGGCAATGCTACAAAAAAATCGATATCGGGACCGCCAAACCAGAAAAAAAATTATTGGATTCGGTTCCACATCATAATATCTCTTTGATTGAACCGGACCAAAATGACTCTGTTGCCGATTTTCTTGATCGAGCCGGGGATTGGGAAAAACGGATTCTCCAAAAAGGCCGATATGTATTGTATACCGGCGGAAGCACCCTGCATCTGCAAGGCTTAATCCGGCCGATGGATGACCTGCCTGAGTCCAATCCTGAAAATTTACGGCGATTAAATCGGAAAATTGAAAAGGAAGGGTTAGACTCGCTCTATAACAAATTGCAGGAAGCCGATCCGGCGTACGCTGAAAAAATGGATGGATTAAACCGTCAGCGAATACTTCGTGCCCTGGATGTTTGGATGCAGACAGGCGAACCATTCAGCAGTTTTCACAGCGAAGATGAGTATACACGTCCGGCCGATATGATCGTATACGGACTTCATTGGCCCAGGAAAAAACTACACAAACGCATCAATCAGCGGGTGGACGCCATGATCGAAAAGGGATGGGTAGAAGAGACCCGACAAATTCTTGAGGAAGGCTATTCACCGGAGCTGCAATCTCTGAAAACTGTCGGATATCGGGAAGTGATCTCCTATCTGAAAGGGAATCTGTCGAAGGAGCAAATGATTGAAGACATCAAAACCAAGACCCGAAGATATGCCAAGCGGCAAATAACCTGGTTCCGACGCTGGCCTTTTATTCAATGGCTGGAGGCTGGAAAATTCTCCATTTCACAAATGACCGAGAGAATCAAACAAGATTTAGCAGCTAATCCGAATAAAAGTTAACTTTCATTTTTATTACAAAACGTCTAAAAACAAATATATGTACAAAGCGACCATTAATGTGACTCTTCGTAAATCCATTCTTGATCCCAAAGGAAAAGCCACACATCATGCATTGCAGAATCTGGGACTGAATGATATTACCGATGTGAGAATCGGGAAATTTATCGAATTGAATATCAATACGGATGACAAAGCCAGGGCACGTGAGCTTGCAGACACTGCAAGCAGCAAATTACTGGCTAATGAAGTCATGGAGGATTATCAGATTGAAATAAAAAAAGCGTAAACCATGAAGTTGACTCAGCATATTTTAGTGTCATGTCAACCATACGATATGGAGAAAGTCGAAAAGAATTTTGGTACTGGTAATACAAAAACCCGGTGTATAGCCGTAGCTACATACCCGTTTTATAACGAAGCCAGAAGAAAAAGTGTCCGCCGGCCGGCGGAGCCCCATAAGAGTATGGTTGACATGACACCTGTTATGCAGGAGAAAAAGGAAGTCCCTAAGCCGGAAGTGGAAGTCATGGAAAAGACTGACACTCTTGAGGAAGAAGATACTCCGTGGCGCCTGATCCTGTACAACGACGAAGAACATACTTTTGAGGAAGTTATCAACCAGCTTATCAAAGCTCTGGGTTGCAGTGTCAGTAAAGCTGAGGAGCTGACCTGGAAGGTTCATAGCGATGGAAAAGCCGTTGTATTCGAAGGAACTTTTGAAGAGTGTTTAAAAATTAACAGTGTACTACAGGAAATCGAACTTATTACCGAAATAAAAGGATAAAATTACCGTGGCAAAGACAATAGGCGTAATCGTATTTCCGGGATCCAATTGTGATCATGATGCATATCATGCAATGAAACATGTTTTGGGAGTGGATACCCAATTCATATGGCATAAGGATACAGACTTGTCCGGAGTGGATTTGTTAGTCATCCCCGGGGGGTTTTCGTATGGCGATTATCTAAGATCCGGGGCGATCGCCCGCTTTTCCCCCGTAATGAAATCCGTCACCGAATATGCCTCCGAAGGCAGACCCGTATTGGGAATTTGCAATGGATTCCAGATTCTTCTCGAAGCTAATATGTTACCCGGAGCAATGCTTTACAATGAAAAGCTCCGTTTTATTTGTAAGGATGTCTTTATCCGGGTTGAGAATAATCAAACTCCCTTCACACAAGGTTTAGAGGAGGGAGATATCCTTCAGGTGCCGGTTTCGCATGGGGAGGGGAACTACTTTATCAATGAAACCGGATTAAAAAAACTGCAAGACCGGAATCAAATTGTTTTCCGCTACTGTGATGATGAGGGAGTTACGACCCAAGAATCCAACATCAACGGATCCGTCGATTCGATTGCCGGAATTTGCAATGAGCAGGGAAATATACTTGGGATGATGCCTCACCCTGAACGGGCTGTGGAAAAACTACTCGGGTCGGTCGACGGGCTGAAATTCTTTGAATCGGCACTAAAAAATATGGCGGTCGCCTGATCTATGGCACTTACCGATCAACATATCGGCCATATGAAACTTCACTGTGATGGCCTGGTTAAACGCTATCGAAAAAGAACTGTCGTAGACCAGGTGTCGATCAATGTAAAACAGGGGGAAATTGTCGGACTCTTAGGTCCGAATGGTGCCGGTAAAACTACTACGTTTTATATGTTTGTCGGATTAATTCAACCCAACAAGGGTCGTATTTATCTGAATGACAAGAATATTACAAAGCTTCCGATGTACAAGCGGGCGAGGATGGGAATCGGTTATCTCTCCCAGGAAGCCAGCGTATTCCGTAACCTTACGGTAAGAGAAAATCTGGAAGCTGTCATGGAATTCTTCTCCATACCGAAAAAGGAGATCCGGCAACGCACCGATGAGCTCATTGAAGAATTTGGTCTGAAAAGAGTTGAAAACAGCAAGGGATACAGCCTTTCAGGGGGAGAAAGACGGAGAACTGAAATAGCCAGGGCTTTGGTTCGAGATCCCAAGTTTATTCTTTTAGATGAGCCCTTTGCAGGAGTGGATCCTATTGCTGTTGAAGATATTCAGGAAATTGTTGACCGGCTGAAATACAGAAATATCGGGATTTTTATTACCGATCATAATGTACACGAAACTCTTGCGATTACGGACCGGGCCTATCTGATGTTTGAAGGAAGAATCTTGAAAGAAGGTACATCAGAAAACCTGGCCGAAGATGATGAAGCTAAAAAACTTTACCTCGGCCGCCAGTTTAAACTGGACAGGTATAGTTCATAGTATGGATTGCTTTGCCAGAAGGGTATAGTATTTTTTCTCCAAAGAACCTCAAAACAAATAACTACGAACCCATCGATACCGATCATGGAAGAAATAACCGTTCAGGAATTGAACCGGAAGAAATTAAACGATGAATCCTTTTTTTTACTGGATGTTCGGGAGCCTTTCGAATATCAAATTTCCAATATCGAGGGGACACTGATTCCGCTCGATCAACTTTCCGGCCGGTTGGATGAAATTGAAGACAAAAAGAATGAAGAAGTAATTGTCATGTGCAGAAGTGGCAGCCGAAGTGCCAAAGCTACCAAATTTCTGCAGGAAAAGGGGTTTTCAAACGTAAAAAACCTGAAAGGGGGAGTGAATGAGTGGGCCAGGGAAATTGATTCCGGTTTACCGGTCTACTGAGAGCAGGTACAACAGTGTGTCAGGGCTGCAGTGAACAGTGTGTCAGTTATCTTCGTATTTGGTTTCATTGTGGTATAGAGTGAACATGAGAGAAATAGTCAGTATCGAATTCATTGACTCGAGATTCGTACTTCTCATCCACTTTCGTCAGCCGGCGTCCGCCAACTGGCGGATGGTATACTGATCACTGTCCATCACGTAGTTGCTGCAAGCTGTTGAAACAATTCTTCGTTGCTTTCTGTCTGCTTCAGGACTTTCAACAGCATCTGCATCGACTCCTTGGGCGATTTTTTAAGCAGAAACCGCCGAACCATATTTCGTTCTTCCAGTTTTTCACTGATAAATTTATCTTCATTTCGCGTACCGGAAGCAGCAATATTAATCGCCGGAAATATTCGATCATTTGCCAATTCGCGATCCAGAACCAATTCCATATTTCCGGTCCCTTTAAATTCTTCGAAAATCAGGTCATCCATTCTTGAATTGGTCTCAATCAGGCAGGTAGCAATAATCGTAAGAGAACCACCCTTTTCAATATTGCGGGCCGACCCAAAAATTTTCTTCGGAATTTCAAGGGCCCGGATATCAAGTCCGCCGGAAAGCGTTCTGCCGCTATTGCTTTGAACCGCATTATAGGCTCTTCCCAGCCGGGTCAGGGAGTCGATAAGCAATACGGCATGTTCCCCGCACTCTGCCATTCTTTTCACATATCCAAGAGCCATTTCGGAGATCCTGACATGGCTGTGTGTGGGTTTGTCGTTCGAGGAAGCAAACACCTCGGCATCGGTTGTACGCAGAAAATCAGTCACCTCTTCAGGACGCTCATCCACCAGTAAAATAGCCGTATGGATCTCAGGGTAATTTTCAGTAATACTCCGGGCAATCTTTTTTAGTATAACGGTTTTTCCGGTCCTCGGCGGAGAAACTATCAATGCTCTCTGTCCCCGCCCGATGGGTGCCACCAGGTCCATGACCCGCAGCTCAATCTCTTCCGGGTCATGGCCAAGCTTTATATGCCTGTTGGGCATAATAGGAGTTTGTAATTCGAAACGATTTACTTTTTGCCAATGCTCTGCAGGATTCCCGTTGATATGGTCGATGGAATGGACCCGACGGTTACCTTTTTGATCTTCTTCGAATTCACCTTCAAGTACCAGTCCGGTACGGAGATCGTGATGTTTCACGGCCTCCGGTTTCAAAAAAGGGTCCCCGGATTCATAACTGAATTCAAAATCGAGTTTACGGATAAAACCGAATCCCTTTTGATTGATTTCCAGAATCCCGTGATAGCGCCCTCCTATGTGGACATTTTGATTATCTATAAATCTGGGAACAAAAACGTTACCGTCTGATTTCCCTTTGCTACCTTTATTTTTTCGTCCTTTATTTTTTTTGGAACGTCCCATTAGAAAAAATTATGATTGGTTTTCGACAACAAAAACAATATTGATGGATGTACATGCTTGCAAAATCTACAAAAAGGAGAAAGCAAGGCGTCTTTAAATAAAAATGGTTAATAATGCCTTTCCTTACCTGTCCGCCGATATACGGACAGACCGGGAATAGATGTCATAAGGTGTGCGGTGGAAAGAGGGAAGTGTGGCTCGGTTCGGCCACACTTTAAAATTTTCTTTGATTGATTATACCAAAAGATAAGAAAGGAAAAGAGAGATGAAAAATTAACGAACTGTTGTAGTCTCGTTAATCCAGCTATAACATTCACCAATACTGCCATCAATTCTAAAATCTTCACCTACTTCCCATCCCTCGAAGAACTTGTCTTCTGCCTGGGGCATAACCGGTGTATACGAATCATATCGACGGTTAACCGTCGAACTTACGGATGAATCCCTCTGTCTTGCCCTGTCCAGATAATCGAGTACCAGCCAGTAGACTGTCCGGTCCTGACGTTCTATTTTTCTGTCGGATGTACATTGTTGAATAGCTGCTGCATAAATCGAAGAGATTCTGAGATAGGGCTGCCCCCAGTCAGGATCAATCTGACTCGCTTTACGCGCATACTCACGTGCAGATCTGAGGTCATTTATATTCTGATAAGTCGATGAAATTTCAAGGGCTATTTCCTTCTTTACGTTATCCGAAGGACCCTTTTCAAACGCTTCAATCAAATAATTCAAAGCCTGCTTGTATTGTGCGTTAGACAATGAAATATCTGCAAGGGTCCGCGTATTTTCAAAATTCGGATTTAAATCATATAGCCTCCGTGCCGTCTCTATCGCTTTCTCACGGTTACCGACTTCTTCATAAAGGGTAGCCAATTCCGAAAGCAGCTCTTCCTCATTATCAGCCTCGGCAAGACGGGATTCCAGGAATTCGATTCTTTCTTCCGGTTCGTCAAATAAATCATTTCTGGCTTCATTGATGACTTGCTCAAGAGTCGCACTGGCGTACTGCTCTATTTCATCAATCATCTGAAGAGCCTTTTCTTTTTCACCTTGCGAAACATAATTTTGAAGTAGAATCCGGGCAAAATAACCGTCATTCATTTCAGTAAATCGCTGAGGATCCATTTCAAAAGTCTTTTCATAATTTTCATAGGCTTTGTCGAGGCCATCAGGCAAATTCCTGTAGTGATCCTGATAGAAACGTCCTTTCCGGTACGTCCAGCGAAAGATATCAATCTCGTCCTCCGAGAATGTTTCAAAAGTCAAATCAAAGATCTCCAAAGCCTTTTCAAGATATTCGGTTTTAGCGGTGGGATCCGATGCATCTTCCGCCAGGCCCTGATAGACTCTGATGAACCGGTCAAACTGAGTATCGAGCGTAAAAGATCGATGTCCCTGGATTTCTCGTGGTTTGGCTTCCAGCATCCATCTTCCAAAGGTCAAAGCCGTTTCGTAATCACCGGTCCGGAAATTTTCATAAAAGACTGAATAGGCCTCAAGTTGACTCATACCATATGGAGGTTCAGACTGTCCATACGACAGGGAGGATAACCCGGCAATGAATCCTGTAATCAGTATTAACTTTTTCATAATGATTATTCTTCGTTATGCAGTAAATCTAATTAAAAACTCTGTAAACTATTAAAAATTATTATTGAAATCTGGACTGTTCAAACATCCATTCTGCAAGATTCAGTGAAAGTTTCACTCCCCAAATGGTTTCTCTTACAAGATTTTGTGTATCCGCTCCACGAAATCCAAATTGAAAACTTATATCCACCGATGAAGCACTCTGTGGGGACATCAACCCGAGCCCCGTATGAAACATCAGGGTTTCGATTCGGGTGTTGTTAATCATCAAATGCCCGTCATCTACTGTTACACCGGCACTATACTTAAAATTCGAGAAAAATCCGCCGCTTCCCTCACGCAGGTAGGGATGAAACTGTAAACCGGCCCCCAGTTTGGAACGATCCACAAAATACTGTTCATGATCTGTATCGTAACTAAACCTGGCTTCACTCCATCTTTGTTCGGAATATTCAGCAGAAAAACTCACGAACCGACTTGGATAATACGTAAGCCCAAAATTAAATTCTAATGGTATTTCAATATTACCGGGCCCGTAATCAGCAGAGTCGAAAACTTCAACAGATTGAGGGCCTCCATTGACATTCCTAAATGACTCTGCTTTCCGATCTGTTTCTATATTCAAAGGCAACCGGAGCGATCCACCGACACTGACTTCATCCCCGTCCCGCATTACATCCGAGGCTCTTCCATACACACCGAACCGATTTCCAATCGTATTTCCGGTAATTCTATCAGTATAATCAATTCCGTCAAACCGGGGTGAATCAAAAAATACATTTACATTCCGTGTTAGGGATGCAAAATTATACGATCCGGCGTACCCTATTGCAAGATAATTATTTAACCGTAAACCGATTCCCAATTCCATTCGGTGAATTCCTCCGGATCCCCTCACGTCATTCAATACCTGAATCGGGTCCTGTCCTGCGCCCAGATCCGGATTAATGGAGAAGTCCCGAAATAGATTATACCTGGATCGGGTAATCGGTGAAAAACCAAATGAAACTCCGAGTCGTGACCGAATAACCGGAAACACTAACTGAAAATTATCAACTCCAACCGTATTTCCCTTGGCCGTTCCACTATTATCCTCCATTTCAATCGATTCAAGTCCCAGTGAAATGACCCCCTGACTATACGCACTGACTCCCCATAACGCAGGATTGGAGCTGCTCACGGCATACGGATTGTGAAGTGAAACCCCCGTCAATCCCATGCCCTCCGCATAAGGTGAAATCTGATCGACCGGCATCCCCAAACCTATACTGGAGTAGACCGACCCACTGTTTGCTTTATCCGGTGTACCGGATTGAGCAAATATGGCAGCAGGAAAAAATAAAACAACTGTAATGTATGTAAGTATATGACGCATTAATTTCCAGTCTGTTTTACAGAGGTAACTAATATTTTAGGTTTGTATTCTTCCAACCCTTCTCCGGTATGAAAAATAGTTGAAAATAATAGGCCGTTGATTGACTCAACCGACAGATATAATTTGCCGGAAGGCGGAGTACTGAACAGCACGGTATTCGCATAATCAGTGATATCAAAGCGAAAACTATGATCCGTGGTCTGTTCTTCTGAAATAAAACCGGGGGAACGATTAAAAATGACATCACTGATTCGCTCGTCGTTAATAATGTGAATGCGTGCCCGGTTCACACCCGGCCGGGTATGTCCCGGCGGCAGAGAATTTCTTTCCGTTTCCCGGTCTTTGTAAAATACCAGTTCAACATTTGCAAGATTTTTACTGGACAATTTTTCCTCCGTCAAACCCAAATCAATCTCCAGAAATGAATCCAGGTAGTTATGCACTTTAAAAGAACCGGTATCTGAATTTTGAGATTCAGGTGTATCCAGGCGTTCAAGGGTCATTGCCCAATCAAGAACCGTCTGATAACGACGTTCCACTTCCTCATCTTCATTGTCAACGACGAAACGGACAAATTCAGTATCACTGTTTTCTTCTTCGGTCGACGGCCGCATTCTGGGAAATAGGATCTTAGAGCTTCCGGAAACCGCAGCAATGGCCAGCCCGAAGAAATTATTTCGATAGAGTGAATCGCGATTTGAATCACTCATTTCAAGAAAATCTTTATAATCCGACACCCATGCTTTATCCAGATCCACCAGGATCGTATCTGATTCAGCTACACTGAATTGACCGACTACCTGTGACTCGTCAAATGATATCTGATCCCCAAAACGAATTTCATTCCCTCGCCAGAACTCATCCACACGGTAAATTTCAAATTCTGCTGTAGAGGTACTGTCACCATATACCCTTGAATCCAGTACCAGCCGGAGTTGCATGGTATCCTCCCCGCCTATCGTACTTACATTCGAGGTATTAATAGCCGGTTTTAAAAATGCGACAGAATTTATTTCACCATATAACGGGTCGTTATAATGGCCCATTGCCATAAACCGGAGGTTCCCTGTGAAAGCACTCCTGCTAACCTCTTCAATGCTTCCGGGTTGAATTGAATTTGTAACAACGTCCGCCTCCTCATTTAACAAGTTCCCGCCAACAAAACCGGGATCTTCGCAAGCAGAAAATAATAAGGTAGAGATGCCTGACAGGGTAATAAATGCAACGATTGAAAATCTTCTCACTTTGTGGATCTGACTATTCTTGTGTGTTAATTCATGGGTAAGAGAATTACAATTGCAGCAATTTCTTTCTCTTTGACTATTGTTTAGTACCGGCAATTTCCTGGTAATATGCTGCAAATTTATTCGATACATCTTCGGGCGAGCCCTGGATTTTGGTAGGTTTGACTTTCAATGATTTAAAAAGATCGTCAAACTCATTTGAAAGATGATTTCCAGTAACGACATGATCACTATACATCAAACCTACCCTCAGTAAATCAGTTTTACCATCCACCAATAAATCTTCAACATCCACATCTTCAGGCAAGCCCAACAGATTCAAAATATCGGAACCTTCAAATATTCCTTTATTTTCGGGATGGTGAAGATTATAAACTATTTGAGTATTCTTGAAAATATCTTCCTTTTTATACTTTGTTTTAACCAATAATGGAATCAGTCCGGCAGGCCAGTCATGGCAATGAATGATGTCTGGTTCCCATCCGAGTTTCATAACTGTTTCAAGTACCCCTTTATTGTAGAAAGCAAGGCGTTCATCATTATCCTCATAAAAAGTATCTTTTTTCGGATCGCTGAACATTGCTTTACGTTTAAAGTAGGTATCGTTATCCAGGAAGTACACCTGTAGCTTGGCGTTTGGAATACTGGCTACTTTAATCCGCATGCTTTCCACATTGTCACCCACTTCAACCTCAATTCCCGAAAGCCGGATGACTTCATGTAAACGGTTTCTTCGATCATTTATCGTTCCATATTTGGGTAACAGAATACGAATTTCGAATCCTTTATCCTGCAAAGAAGCAGGTAAAAATCGTAAAAGATCGGCCGTATGAGTCATACGGGCGAAAGGTGCAATCTCGGCGGCTGCGTAAAGTATTTTCATAATGATTTGGGTTCGTAACTGTTAACTATTCAAAATTTTGTGAAAGATCAGATTTACCATTGTCAGGATATATTTGATTTACCTGATCATCCCCGATTGAGTAAAAGTCAAACAGGGTATCACCTCTCAAACCAAGACGCAGCGTTTCGACAGGAATTGCCTCCATCGGCTGGATATTTCCAAGATTTACATTGCTTCCGAATTTTCGGATGAACCACACTTGTTGTTCTTTTTGAGGAGCTTCAAAGATCAAATGTTCGATGGAAACCTGATCGGCGATTTCATCAATCAAACCGGAACGGACTTCACCGTTCGGACGAAATACACCCACCGTACCACTCTCACGGGCTTCACAGATAACTTTCCAGGCTCCGGCTTCCAGTTCTCTTTCAATCATTTTCACCCACTTGTAGGGAGGAATAATATCGTTCGGGTTTTTACTCCCTACTTCGGATAAAACGGTGAAGTCTTGACTCAATTGTTTAATAATATCCACTTTCCGTTGATCCGACAACCAAATTGTGCCATTCGAGACCTCTACATACTTGATATTGTAGCGGTTTAATAAATTAACATAGTTTTCAAGTTGATCTCTGAGCATATACGCTTCAAAAAGTGTACCCCCCAGGTAAACCGGTATGTCGTATTCCTTATAAACATCCAGCTTCTTTTCAAGATTTTGTGTTACATAAGAGGTTCCCCAGCCCAGTTTTACAATATCTATGTAGCCGGAAGCCACTTGACAAAAATCTTCCGCCTGACGAACACTGTATCCTTTATCCAGAATAAGTGTTATTCCGTTATCCCGTGGTTTCTGAGTTCGTTTTGGAAGGTTATTTAGATGGAATGGCATGTTTAACTTTATTTTTA
>JBBDNC010000115.1:0-87940 GCA_040877875.1 Balneolaceae bacterium
AGAATAAACTGCTGTGCTGCGCTGAAAATAGGTGCTGTAAACTATTTTAGCAATATTTTTAAAAAATCAACACATTTTTTCTTAAAAAACCTTCTCAAATCACTGAATATGGATGCTGAAGCCCCCCTGAAAGTTGCGATTGCTGCCCGGTTCAAAGTAGCGTCCTCCAAAAGCGTTAATCGCAACAGAAGAATTGTAACGGGTATTCAGAATATTGTTCAGAGTTAAAAAGGGTTGAAACTTCCAGTTGGAAAATGAAAAACCATCAAACATCCATCTTCCATTCAACAGCATGTACGGGTCATTTGCAACACTGTTTTCACTATTCGTGTAATATTTACCAACCCATTCTACATCGAAACCGATTGTATGAGCTCCCAAATTCAATGTTGTGGTAGCCGCGAACCGGTGGGGAGTGACTCCTGGGACCTGGTTACCTTTAAATTCACCGTCCCTGAACTGAACATTCAGATAGGTGTACATCCATTTTAATGAGAGATTGGAATGGATTTGAAGGTTGAATTGACTTTCCAGTCCGGTGTGCCGGGTTCTGCCTTCATTGCGAAAGAAGGAGCGCCCTTCCTCGTTTTCAAAGCCGATGATTAAATCCCGGACTCTCATTCCAAACAGAGTAACATCATATTCAAGACCGGCATCACGGATGTAGCCCCGGATACCGGACTCCAATCCAACTGTTCGTTCAGGATTCAAATCCTGGTTAAAGCCGGTTTCCCCTGTCGGCCGGTTTTTGAACTCAGTTGTAGTTGGCGACTCAAAGGAGGTGCTCAGGTTACCAAATATTCTTGCATTGGACAGCTTGTAAGTAATACCCAGGCCCGGGTTCAGGGTTGTAAAGGTTCTGGAACCGGTCTCGCTTTCAATTTCATCTTCTGCACTGAACCTCATTCGATCGGCCCTCAATCCGGCACTAAAGGAAAAAGAGCCATAGGGAATAACTGCCTGGGTAAAGAGTGCCTGGTTGCCAACCTTTTCAAGCTGTTCAACTTGTATGGAATTTCCGGGTTCTCCCGGTGCATTCTCATTAAAATTGGTTTCCAGGCGATCATCACGCTGCCATTTGAGCTCACCCCCAAACTGAAGCTGGAACGGAAGATCATTGAAGTTGTAGGTGGCTCGTGCTCCTCCCGCGTGTCGGTCGACCTGGATGTAGGCGAAGGGGAGCGGGTTGTGCAGGTCACGGATCGAATGATGACTCGTCAACGTCAACAAGCCGGAATTAAAATCCCGGTAGAGGGAGGCGGCAGCCATCCATTGGTGGAATTTTTTACCGGCATTGGCATCGGCAAACAGTTGACGGGCATTTCTCGGAGTTTCTTCTGCTTCCTGCTCCGGCAGGGAACCGGGGTGTTCAGCATAAGGCATGCCTGAGTAAGCAGCTCTTGCTTCCATTCGTGTATTCTCAGAAAGATCAAAGCCGGCTGACACTCCACCACGGATCAGTTCGGATTGGCTGTGATCGCGAAAGCCGTCCGATTTGTAGTAAGACCCATAAGCGTTCCAGCGAACACCGTTCATTAATCTGCTGAATTGTGCTTCATGCTTCATCGTATTGTATGAGCCGAGATATCCTCTATACCTGTACTGAGGGGTTTCATCATCATACGGGGGACGTGTACGGAGAAAAAGAACTCCTCCGCTGCTATTCCCCCAAAATGTGGCAGAGGGACCCCTTAACAGCTCAACGGAATGGACCATTGCCGGGTCGATCATATTCATAATCGTTTGACCGTCCGCTACCGTCAGGGGAATATCATCCAGAATGACCTGTATTCCACGAACTCCAAACTGGGATCGCCATCCCATACCCCGAACCGTCAAACGTTCACCGAGCGCATGATTTTCCCGATTATTAATCCATATACCGGGAAGTGTGAAAGTTATTTCATCCAGGGTCGATGCTCTTCGTGAAGTTAGATCTTCGGCAGACCGGCGAAAGGAACTAACCGATATGGCCGCATCATCCATCGTAACTGAAGAGTGAGTCGCCTCAACATTAATCGGCTCAAGTATTACAGAAAGGGTGTCAGGCGGATCCTGTGCCTGTAAGGGAGCAATTAAGGCAGTCAACAGAAGGAGTCCCATCCACATGATATTAACGATTGGAGATTTGATACGCTGGATAGAAATATTTACAGTCATTATTTCTTTATTCATATTAACTATAACTTAGTCCCGCTATTTTCGTATTGCCTCATGTGGTGTTGAATTTGGAATTTAAAGGTATTGAATGGAAAATCTCCATAAAATATTATATAAACATCTGGAATGGACTATTCTTTTGGGAGGGATGATCCTGCTTGCCTGGATGGATCCCTACGCCAATAACGGATTTTCACTCTGCCTGCTGGATGCGTTTAATATCTACTGTCCGGGGGATGGCCTTGGACACTCCATTTCTTTTATATTCAGAGGCCTGTGGTTGGAGGCATGGCAATCACATCCTGCTGGATTCCTTGCAGTTATAGTGATTACCTGGAGAATTTATCATTTGACATTCAAACGATTTTTAAACTAAAAAATAAAATAGACCTGTTATGGCTAAGCTTTTTGACCATTTGCCGGAACTCGAAGGAGAGGAAGCTCTGTATATCCAAAGAATTTTGGAATCGATGGACGATGATACTGCGAAAACATTTAGTAATATCTACAGGGCACGCCGAAAGGATCCTATGACGATCCTGATATTGGCCATTATCGGTTTTTTTGGGGTCGCGGGCATTCACAGAATATTTATCGGTCATCCGGGAATGGGAATCTTGTACCTTTTGACGGCAGGACTTTGTTTCATCGGTACGATTGTGGATGTAATCAATTATAAAAATCTGACGTTTGAAAATAACCGGGAGACAGCCCTCGAAATTTTAAAACTGATGAATTAAGGGTTTCCCGCCTGACGATACTCCAATCAGGTTATTTTTGATTTAAAACCGGTGCAATCGTTGTATATTAAGTTCGTTTAAGTTTGAACAATCCAACAGGCCATGAGAAAGGCCTCAAGTTTAAATGATTTGTTTTCGGTGACAAAAAAAGCAGTTTTCTATAGTGTGCTTTTTATCGGTGTCTTTAGCCTTATTCTTGGTTCAAGAACGATACGTTTATATAGTTCTGATGCGATTATCTCATCTGATTCTACGGTTCTCTATCTCGAAGAACCGGTTAATCTGGATCAACTACTCGATGAGTTACAGGATCTGGATCTGCAGATGGATACAGATGAATTTAAATGGGCTGCTTCGATTTCCGGATGGAGAAATTTCGGCCGGGGCAGATTTGAATTCTCCGGAAGCTACTCCTATGATGAATTCTTGTCTAAAATTGCCCGTGGTTTACAGGACCCTATGCCAGTAACCATCCCGCCGGGAGTGGATATTGGCAGGCTCTCACAGCAGCTCGGTAATCAGTTGATGGCTGATTCGGCAGGTTTTGCAGAGATCTTTAAAGACAGCAGTGAGCTGGCACTCGAATTTGACCTTGACGGAGCCTCACTATTCGGTAGAATGCTGCCTGATACGTATCATATCTATTGGACTTCATCAGCAGAACAGGTTATCCGGCGTATTTTGAGGGAGTTCAATCAGAATGTCGTCAATCGATACAGGGTTCAAATTAATGAGAGTGATTTTAATCTGAATGAGATACTAACTCTTGCTTCCATCGTCGAGTGGGAAGCAAGAAATCAAGATGAAAAATCGAAAATAAGCGGCCTGTACCTGAACAGATTAAATCGCAACATGTATTTACAGGCGGATCCGACTGTAATTTATGCAGTCGGAGAGAGACGCCGTCTGCTTTACGAAGATTATAGAATTGACCACCCTTACAATACCTACTTGCATGTCGGTCTGCCACCCTCCCCGATTACCAACCCGGATATAGCTTCCATTGAAGCGGTTCTGAACCCCGAAAATCATGACTTCCTGTTTATGGTAGCTACTCCGGAGGGAGGGCATGTTTTCAATGAAACATTTGAGCAACACCAGGCTGCGAGTTCCGAATGGCGCAGATGGATCCGGGAACAATACCGTATTCGTGATGAGCGAGAAAGGCAGCTTAATCATTAAAAGATGAGTGGAGTTCGAGGGTACAGGGCTAAAGTAATGGATAAATTATTAAATCAATTGAGTGTCCGTGCTCTCAACACCTGCATGCCGGGAGATTCCCGTTTTAGGACAGGACAGGTCGGATTTTCTCAAACTCTCAATCGTATGGATCCTACACTGCGCACATAAACTTATTGCGAATTCACGAAGCCGGCCTGATCCATCTGTTTTCTCGCTTTTTCTGTAAGTGGACGGATTGTTACAAGCTGGTTAATTTGAGTCCCATTAAAATGAACCCGGGTAAATAGCCCGTCATAAGCCGGGGAGTTCTGAATCGCTCGACTCAGCAGGGCAGGGTTGCCGATTCGTTCAAGTATCTGAAAAAGATAGCGGCCGGTATCATAGCCAATCTTTGCAAACGAATCGGGTTCCGATCCAAAACGATTTTCGAAGTCCTGGTTGAAGTATTCAACAGTTACAGAATCGGCCATGGCTCCAAACGGTTCACTGTAATAGATTGCAAAATTATTTTGTTGCCGTGCGGTATAGTCGACATTCTTCCACTCCTCTGAACCCATTACCGCTACGTTGGCTTGCATCGCTTCAAGGTCGTTCATCAACAAGCGAGTCATGCTACCGGCAGCTTGTCCGGTAAAAGGGGCGTAGATTCCCTGAACGGGCGTATAACCTAATGAATCTATCAAAACGGAATCGGGCGTAAAGACTTTCGTATAGTCCGTAAGATCGTATCCCTGAGCGGCAAAATCCTCTTCAAAATAGTAGGCAATATGAGCCCCAAGCCGTTCTGCCTCATATCTGAAAGCAAGAGCAGAAGACTGGCCTAATGCGTTTTTTTCTGTGATTACGGCAAGTGTATCCATGTTCAGTTCTCTGACCGCAAATCTTGCCATGTTTTTCCCATGGACAGCAAAAGTGGGATTAAACTGATATGTATACTTGTGTCCGAGGTTAATCGAATCGGAATTAGCCAGAGGGGCAATCATGGGCAGTTCATAGATTTCAGAGATTTTAGACATCCGGGAAGCTGACTCTGAGTACAGCGGACCGATCACAGCCTCAATATGGTCATTCCAAATAAGCTCACTCATGATTTCGGGAATTTTTTCAGGATCGGATTCGGTATCTTTATATCTGATAAATACTTTTTTTTCCGGGTTCCGGGCATTAAACTCTTCAGCGGCCAAGGTGATTCCAAAATAAATATTCCGGGGGATGACAAAATCCTGATCGTTCTCTTCAAACGAAGGCAGGGCAACACCGATATGATACACCATCCCTTGTGGGGCCTCGGTCTGACGGAAAGGGGTCACCATGTAGGTATCTTTCTCACCCATTGCCTGTTTCAGTTCTTCAAGCTGCTCCGGCCGGTCGTGTGCCAAAGCAAGCTTTTCCAATTCAAGGTACATTGCACGAAGTGCCGGGTATTCCAGACGGTTAATGGAACTTTGAAACAAATCCAGTCGTATTTGACTTGTATCAACTTCATTGAATACCCGGAAGCGTTGCCCTTCGGTCAGGAAACGCATAATTTCATGATAAAAGCGATTGGCTCTGATTTGGAGGCCGGTACGATCGGGACGGGTTTGCAACTCATACAAAAGCTCAAGGCTCCTGCTATAATTTTTTTGTCTGAAAAAAACCAAGGCAGAGGTATAGATCGCCTCATTGGCAATGCTTTCCAGCTCGCTTTGACGGGCAAGTTGCAGAAAAGAATTGGCGATCAAATAATTACCCAATGCAAGATGGCTTTTGCCTGCAAACAAAGATGCACGTTCGCCCTCGATATTTGAGAACATCCTGGAAGCTTCTTCAAATTCTTCCTGTTGATAAAGTTCCAGTGCCTGCTCAAAATTTTGCGCAAAAAGGCCTGGATTACAGAATAACAGAGAGAGTACTAAAATGAATAGAAATTTATTACACATTGTACGGAATTTCGGTTGGTCGGTAAAACGTAAAATTTCCAGGTTTCATATAATGCCCCATCTTTTAATGGATGTGGATACAGCAACAAACGGGCAAAGCGTAACCGGTTTAAGCTCCGTAAATCGATTTTAGAGATCCTCCGTTCACATTTGCCCCTTTGAAACAGAACGTTGGATTCACAAAGAATTGTACACACCTTTTACCATTATTTGAATTACTCCCATTCAATGGTCGAAGGAGGCTTGGAGCTGATATCGTATACTACGCGGTTAATCCCCTGAACTTCATTGATTATTTTATTGGAGACCTTCGAGAGGAAGTCATAGGGTAAATGGGCCCAGTCGGCTGTCATGCCGTCGATACTTGTAACGGTTCGGATAGCCGCCGTATATTCATAAGTCCTTTCATCTCCCATTACTCCGACTGACTGAATAGGGAGGAGAACCACGAGTGCCTGCCAGACCTTGTCATAGAGGCCATGTTCACGCAATAAATTAATAAAAATAGCATCCGCTTCCCGGAGCAGTTCAAGTTTTTCTTTTGTAATATCACTTAAAATTCGAATTCCAAGTCCGGGCCCGGGAAAAGGATGACGGCCGATAAAATGTTCCGGAATACCCAATTCCCGTCCAACGGCCCGCACCTCATCCTTGAATAATTCGCGGACCGGTTCGATAAGTTTCATCTTCATATTTTCAGGGAGTCCGCCGACGTTGTGATGGGATTTGATGGTTGCAGAGGGTCCTTTGAACGAAACACTTTCAATGACATCAGGATAGAGAGTTCCCTGGGCCAGAAATTTAAATTCAGGTTCATTTTTAACGGCATCATCAAATACGTTAATGAAAGTATTCCCGATGATTTTTCTTTTTTCCTCGGGGTCGGTAACACCCTTCAGCCGATTTAGAAACAGATCAGAGGCATCAATACCTTTTACCGGTAAATGCAGGGTATCCGTGTAGGTTTTCAGGACTTTATTAAACTCATTTTTTCTCAATAAGCCATTGTCCACAAAAATACATTGAAGCTGATCCCCAATGGCTTTGTGAACAAGAGTTGCCACGACTGTTGAGTCTACTCCACCGGACAATCCACACAATACACGGTTATCCCCAACTTTTTCCCGGATAGCCTGAATTTCGGTTTCGATAAAAGAAGATGGGGTCCAGGATCCTTCACATCTACAGATTTTTTTAACAAAATTTTCCAGAACGTGAATGCCGTCTTCCGTGTGTATTACTTCCGGATGAAACTGAACGCCAAAAACCGGTTTTGATTTATGACGGACTGCAGCAATCGGGGCATTATCCGTATGGGCAATAACTTGATAATCCTCCGGAAGTTCAATTATGTGGTCGCCATGACTCATCCATACCACCGAACCCTCATCTACACCTTGAAGTAGATCCGAGTCGTCATCAATCCGCAGGAGGGCTCGTCCGAACTCGCGTTTATGAGCTCTTTCCACACTGCCGGGTTTTACTGCATGAGCCAAAGCCTGCAAACCGTAACATATCCCAAGTACAGGGACGGCCCATTTGAAGACCTCCATATTCAGGGCAGGAGCATCCTTGTCATATACACTCTTGGGTCCGCCGGAGAAAATCACTCCCTTGGGCGGATTGTGGTTAAAATCGGATAACTCTGCATCAAACGGATGAATTTCACAATATACATGGAGTTCACGAAGCCGTCTGGCAATTAACTGTGTATATTGAGATCCGAAATCCAGTATTAAAACCCACTCATTGTGGAAGTCATGCATCGTTGTAGCTGTATGGATTATGCAGGTTAAGTATCCACTCGTTTATTGAATAACGATCCGGTTTAATCAACGATTTCCTGATAATCGTCGGCAGAAAGTAATTCATCCAGGGAATCTTGATCTGAAATGGACATTTTAATCATCCAGCCGTCACCATAGGGATCATTATTTACCAGTTCGGGGTATTTTTCCAGTTGTTCATTGATTTCGAGAATTTCGCCCTGAAGGGGAGCAAATAATTCAGAAACTGTTTTTACAGCTTCAACTGTGCCGAAAACGTCATCGGGTTCCAGTGATACACCGACATCCTCAAGTTCAACGAAGACGACATCCCCAAGTTCTCCTTGTGCGAAATCAGTGATTCCGACGGTTGCGGTCCCGTCTCCATGATCTCGTACCCATTCATGTTCCCGGGTATATTTTAATTCTTTTGGAAGGTTCATGGTATTAAGATTCTGTTGATTGATATTTAAAATGTTTTTCGAGGTAGTGCGTATTGAAATTTCCATTCAGAAAATTTTCATCCTCAACTAATTGAAGATGGTAGGGAATCGTTGTTTTAACACCTTCTACAATAAATTCTTCAAGAGCTCTTTTCATACGTTTAATAGCTTCCGGCCGGGTTGGGGCACTGACAATTAATTTTGCAATCATGGAATCGTAATAGGGGGGGACTTTGTAGCCGGAATAGGCATGAGTATCTATTCTGACGCTATGGCCTCCCGGTGTATGGAAGACGGTAATGGTCCCCGCAGTCGGACGAAAATTATGGGCAGGATCTTCTGCATTAATTCTGCATTCGATCGCATGTCCTCTCATTTTGAGAGGCTTATCAACCAGTTTTTCCCCGCTGGCGATTCGGATCTGTTCTGCCACCAGGTCATAATGGGTTACTTCTTCAGTGACCGGATGTTCTACCTGGATACGGGTATTCATTTCCATGAAGTAGAAATTATGGTCTTTATCAACCAGGAACTCAACCGTTCCCGCCCCTTCGTAATCAATTGCTTTCCCCGCTTTGACCGCTGCTTGACCCATTTTATCCCGTAAATCCGGGGTCATGATCGGGGAGGGAGATTCTTCAAGAATCTTCTGATGCCTTCGCTGAAGTGAACATTCTCTTTCGCCGAGATGAATGATATTTCCATGCTGGTCACCGAGAATTTGTATTTCAATATGCCTGGGTTCCTGTACAAATTTTTCAATATAGACTTCGGGATTTCCAAAGGCATTTTCAGCTTCGTTCCTACAGGTGCTAAAGGCATGTTTTAGTTTGGATTCATCCGGCACAATTCTCATTCCACGCCCGCCTCCTCCGGCACTGGCTTTAATAATGACCGGGTACCCGGTATCCAGACAGATTTTTTTAGCACTTTCAAAATCTTTTACAATTCCCTCCGAGCCTGGCACGACCGGTACGTTGTTTCGAATCATCGTATCTTTTGCCGTCGCCTTGTCACCCATTTTTCTGATCATTTCGGGAGACGGACCGATAAACTTCAAGTCATGTTCGGCACAAATCCTTGAAAATTCGGCATTTTCAGACAAAAACCCATATCCCGGATGAATCGCCTCCGCATTGGTTATTTCAGCCGCTGCAAGAATAGACGGGATTTTAAGGTAGCTTTCCCGGCTGGGCGGAGGACCGATACAAACCGCCTCATCGGCAAACTTAACATGAAGACTGTCTTCATCAGCAGTGGAATAAACCGCTACGGTCTTGATCCCCATTTCCTTACAAGTTCGAATGATACGAAGTGCAATTTCACCCCTGTTAGCGATCAAAATCTTTTGAAACATGTAGCGAGTTAGTCTTTCTTAATAATAAATAATGGCTGATTGTATTCTACGGGTTGTGCATCTTCAACAAGAATTTCCTGGACGATTCCCGAGAATTCAGCTTCTATTTCGTTCATGATTTTCATCGCCTCTACAATACAGATGGTATTTCCTTTTTCAATTCGCTCACCCACTTCTACAAATGGGTCCGAATCCGGGGAAGCGGACCGATAAAATGTTCCGACAATGGGGGAGCGAAGCTTTTCGCCCTCGGCGGCCGTTTCTTCTTTCTGCTCCCCGGTTTCTGTTTCGGAATTGCCGGATGTTGGAGGAGGAGAAGTGGAAGAAGGAACTGCCTGCGGCGGGACGTCCTGTGCCATTGCCTGTGGATGTGCCTGCGGTGGCAGTTGATAGTGGATAGACGACGGACCTTCTGATTCAGATTTTTTCTTAACACTGATTTTGAAATCACCTTCCTCGATTGAAACTTCATCCACCTCGCTTTCGCTAATTAGGTTAAGCAGCTTTTTTACCAGTTTTAAATCCATGATATTTAATTTGTGTTCACGCGTTCTACGTATTCCCCTGTACGGGTATCTACTCGAATCACATCTCCTTCGTTAATGAATAGGGGGACTTGAATGATAGCCCCAGACGCAATCGTAGCGGGTTTGCTTGCTCCCTGAGCCGTATCTCCCCGAAGCCCCGGATCTGTTTGAACAACTTCCATGTTTACATGATCTGAAGGTTCTGCATATAGAATTCTATCGTTATCCACATCTACTATTAAAGTGCACACATCTCCTTCAGCAATAAATTCCGGCTTTTCAATTTTAGTTTTTTCGAGGGGAATCTGTTCGTACGTCTCCTGATGCATAAAGAAGTATAAATCTCCGTCTGCATATAAAAACTGATAGGAATGGCGTTCAACCCGTACCGACTCCACACTTTCACCTGCCCGGAACGTTTTCTCAATATTTTTTTCATTCTCAACGCCTTTAAGCTTCGTGCGGACAAAGGCCCCTCCTTTACCGGGCTTCACGTGTTGGAAATCAATAATGGAATAAATTTCATCATCAATCATGAGATTCATTCCGGTCCTGAAATCTGAAGTATCGACTTTACCCATTATTTTGCCTTATTCAAGTTGGCTCTGAAAATATAAGGAGCTTTCATGTATAACAAACAATATTTCTTTCTATCCCGATCACCTTCGGATCGGTTTATACCCTGTCACATTCCATGTCCCTGAATACCCATTATTCTTATTGAAAGATGTTCCACAATGTTGAAATGAGTACAATTCCAATTAAGACAGGACAGATATACCGGATAAAAATTACCCAAAACCCTGCAATCCAGTGTTCCTCCAAATTGTCAAAGCCGTTCTTCATTTCAAGCATGGCATTTTCCGTTTTCCAGAACCAACCGAGGAACAGGCAGATCATTAGTCCACCGAGCGGTAATCCGATCTCATTAAAAATAAAGACAAAATGGTCAATCAGGGAGATATCATACGAGATGATCAGTGCAAGAATAGAAACGACTCCCCCCACCAGCCATGCGGCTTTTTTTCGACGGACTTTGAATTCATCGATAACGTAGGAGACCGGAACTTCGAGCAGGGATATTGAAGAAGTAAGAGCTGCCAGGCCTAACAGAATGAAAAAGGTAATTCCGACAGACATTCCCAGAGATCCTCCGAGTTGATGGAACAGTGCCGGGAGGACGTCAAACACAAGAGTGACACTGGAGTACAGGGCCCCGGTTTCGGGGTCGAAAATCTCCGTGCCGCCGTATTGAGCCACAAACATTGCCGGAATCACCAGTAAACCGGCTACAAAGGCGATTCCAACGTCGGTCAGTGTAACATAAGCGGCAGATTCTACCAGGTTCTGACTTTTGTTCAGATAGGAGCCGTAGGTAATCAGAGCTCCCATGCCTAATGAGAGAGAAAAGAAGGCCTGGCCCAGTGCCGAAAGAATCAAGTCGAGATTAACAGTCGAAAAATCCGGTTTCACATACATGATCAATCCATCCGTACTGCCATCCAGGGTAAAGATATAGACGATCAATACAATTAAAATCAAAAACAGAATCGGCATCAGCATTTTGGTTGCACGTTCAATTCCCTGGCTTACCCCTCCTGTAATAATCAGCACGGTAAACAGCAGAAAAATGAGCGTAAACACGGCATTCTTAGTCCCATGAGATAAATCCCCGAATACCACAGCCAATGCATCATATTCGAAGTAGAAAAAGATTTCTTCCATAATGTAACCAAGAGTCCAGCCGGATATAACAAGATAGAAGGAGAGGATCATGACTCCACAGAGCACGCCCCAGTATCCGATCAACGGAATAAACTTATTTCCCTTTCCAAGTGCCTTGAATGCACCGACCGGATTTTTTTGAGTTTTACGGCCGATCGCAAATTCGGCGATCATCAGTGGAAATCCGACTGCTATACAGCAGATCAGGTAAATCAGGATAAAAGCGGCTCCGCCATTATCTGCTACCTGCGTGGGAAAGCCCCAAATATTTCCAAGTCCTACAGCCGATCCCGCTGCGGCCAGGACAAATCCCAATTTTGTATTCCAGGTTCCTCGTTCGGTAGTTAGACTAGCCATATGGATTATGAGATAATTTTACTTTTAAGATACAGGTTGTCAGGAATTCGTTTACGTAAACTACAAATTCAATACAATAAATAAATGAGAGGCAATACTGTATTTTAATTTCCCTATCGGTTTATACACAGGAATCAATTGGGAATATCAACAACGTTATATTTCTTTACAAGAAGGCTTGAATATACTTTTATCCTCACAAACAAGGGAGAACCTCTCAATTTGCATGTTCATGTCGCAATTTTCTTAATAACATAGCACTTTGCGGCGGAATGCTTGTCTTCTTAAAGATAAAATCTATCGGAGTCAATGTAGCAAAATCTTGATTTACAAGAAGCTCCCAATTGCCTTTGGGGGGGATAAAATCCATTTTTTTTTCTGAACCGTTAATGGCGACATAATAATCTGAAATATCATCTGTCTGGCTTGAATCGATGTAAAAACAGACGTGCAACGGATCGGAATAATGATCGAAATGAATCTTCCTGGAATTTGCCTTGCGCAGTCCCGGGCAGTTTTTTCTGATTTTTATTAATCCCCGATAATATTGGAACAGTTCTGAATTCAACTGGATATCATTAAAATTGAGCCAGTTCGTCTCATTGTCTTTGTTATAACTGTTCGGGTCCATTTTCCCCGCATTGGGATCTTTTTCATTCGATCGGGGGATCACCTTGGATCGTGCAAATTCCTGGCCGGCACTCAGCATCACGATTCCCTGCGAAACAAACAGGCAGAATGCACCCAGTTTTGCGATTTGCAGTTCATGATCAGTGAGTTTAGTATGAGCTTTACGGTCTTCAATGACCGGTGATTCGCCGTGATAGCGGGTAGAAATTCGTATGAAGTCCCCCAGAGTATAGCCATCATGACTTTCAAGGTAGTTCACCGAATGAGAGCTATCCTGGAAAAGTCCGAATTCCTCCGATCTTAAGGTCCCTTTGAACCAATTTTCAAGTTTCTGTCGGTTTGCATCGTGATGCCAATCGGAAAAAATAAATCCCCTGTGGCTCGTTGGGTTGGATCCTTTGATTCCGTTTCTGAATCGATCGTTCCAGGAACTCCAGTGATGATTAGAAAACAAATAAGGTACATATCTGCCCCCCCAGGGCTCTGCAATCAATAAGGCATTCGAGTTGATAGAAGTAGCAGTATTTCTAATTTCATCCCAGCTTTTTTCATCCAGCAGACCAGCCAGATCGAATCGAAAGCCGTCAATATGATAAGTTTCCATCCAGTAGCGAACGGAGTCGGTAACCATTTTTCTTACAATCGGATGTTCTGTCCTTATTTCATTGCCGGTCCAGCTTCTGTTCAGTAATTGTCCCTTTTCATCTTTCCTCAGATAATAGTCCGGCAAATGATGGGCGAGAGGATTAATATCAAACAGGGACGTATGATTAAAAACTACATCCATTATTACCGATATTCCATTGCGGTGCAGTTCTTTGATAAGGTTTTTAAATTCCTTTAAAGTTTGATTCGTCAGGCCTCGAATGGGATGTTGTTGGGCACCCTCAGAGGAAAACATCGATTCGGGGGCAAAGAAAAAGGATGTCATATACCCCCAATAGTTTGTTGAATAAGGGTTCCAGCTATTGGTAAACCCTTCTTCAGTCGTTGTATTATAGGGGGGCTCGGAATAGGGGAATTTGTGTAAAGGGAGGAATTCCACTGCGTTGACTCCCATTCTTTTCAAATGAGCAATTCCGCCTTTTTGACGGGGATGGAGCCATTGATTAAAACAACCATTTCCATCTGCTTCAGAGCTTGGGTGTGCGACAAGATCCTTGATATGGGTTTCATAGATAATAAGATCTCTCGGGTCGGACGGTATGACAAAATCATCCTCTTCCCAGTCGTAGTCCTCATCGGAAATCAAGGTTTTAGCATTCTGCCTGTAATGATTCCGCACGGTTACATGACGGCTGTAGGGGTCGGCAAAAGGCTGGGAGGCATAAGCCGTTTCCGGTGCTTTCCCGGACTCATATTGAACGCGATAGACATACCATTTTCCAGTCAGATCCCTGTCGACCGAACCCTCCCAGATTTCCCTGAACTCCTTGCTATTTTTTAATGAATAGGCTACCCCTTCGGAATCATCGAAATGATCGTAGACGATGCATTCCACGGATTTGGCAGGAGGGAAGAAGAGGCTGAAGGACGTTTTGCCGTCCGTAACCTTTACGCCAAAATGACAATCACTGTACTTTTTTTCCATTACAGGACCGGGCTTCCATTTTCAGCCGATGCTGACAGGAAATGGAGTTGTTCCTTACTGTCTTCAGCCATCAGTATCATTCCATTACTTTCAATCCCCATCATTCGTTTCGGAGCAAGATTAGCTACCACACAAACTTTTTTCCCTTTAATTTCATCGGGTTGATAAAATTGTTTTATACCTGATAGGATGGTTCGTGTTTCAACTCCGATATCAACTTTCAATTTTAACAATTTATCTGATTTTTCGATTACTTCAGCGTCGAGAATTTCGCCCACCCTCAAATCGAGAGATGCAAAATTTGAAAAATCCGTTTCGCTTTTCAGCGGGGGGAGTGGATCACCCTTCTGGCTATTTTCAGTTTCAGCGGCACGTTCACGCAGGATGTTAATTTCTTTTTCCACCTGTTCATCCTCAATTTTTGTAAACAGGATTTCTCCGGGAACGATGGAGCTGCCGGCAGACATCATTTTGCTGTCGACCTGATCCCATTTAACTTTTCGTTTCAATTGAAGCTGCGTACGCAGGGATTCCATTTTACCGGGAAGGATCGGATCAAAGAGAATGGAGAGAGCTGCACTTATTTGCAGGCAAACATGTAAAGTATTCCCACAGGTCTGCAGATCATTTTTCCGGGTCTTCCACGGTTCCATATCCGTAAAATATTTATTCCCGGTTCGGGCCAGGTTTATGGTTTCCGCAATAGCTTCCCTGAATCGATACCGGTCGTAAGAAGACTCGATCCTTTTTTTGGTATTTTCAATTTCTTTCAAAGCCTGTTGATCCACGTCTGAAGGATTTTTTAACTCCGGAACTTTTGAATCAAAAAAGCGCTCCGTAAATGAAAGGGTACGAAATACAAAATTCCCGAGAATATCCGCAAGTTCGCTATTTACCCGGCTTTGAAAATCCTTCCATGAGAAATCCGAATCCTTGGTTTCGGGCAAGGTAGTCCCCAATACATATCTCAGTAAATCGGGTTCAAAATCTTCAAGGTAATCTTCCAGCCAGACGGCCCAGCCCCGTGAAGTCGATAGTTTTTTCCCCTCCAGATTCAAAAATTCATTTGCCGGAACATTTTCAGGTAAAATAAACTTGCCATGCATCATTAGCATTAACGGAAACATTATGCAGTGAAAGACAATATTGTCTTTACCTATAAAATGGATCAGGGTAGTATTTTCATCCTGCCAATAGGTTTTCCATAAATCCGGATTCCCCTGCTGTTCGGCCCATTCTTTGGTAAAGGAGATATAACCGATCGGAGCATCAAACCAGACATAGAGGACTTTATCTTCCGCTTCCTCAAGGGGAACGGAAACCCCCCATTTCAAATCACGGGTTACGGCACGATCGATCAGTCCGGCCTTGAGCCAGCTTTTACATTGTCCCAGGACATTGGGTTTCCAATGTTCTTTTCCCTCTATCCATTTCTGAATTTTCGGCTGCAATTTTTCAAGCGGAAGGTACCAATGTTCTGTTTCTCTCATAACAGGTACATTCCCCGTTAAAACACTCCGGGGCTCTATCAGCTCATTGGGGGAAAGAGAGGAGCCGCATTTTTCACATTGATCTCCGAATGCTTCCTTATACCCACAAACCGGACAGGTACCTTTCACGTATCGGTCAGGCAGAAACATATCTGCTTCCTGATCATAAAGCTGTTTTTCCTTTTTTTTAATGAAAATTCCCTGCTTATGCAGGTTAAGGAAAAAATCTTTGGAAGTCTGATGGTGAACTGGTGAACTGGTGCGCCCATAATAATCGAAGGCAATCCCCAGTTTATCGAATGCTTTTTTATTACGCGTGTGAAATTTATCAACGATCTGCTGAGGGGAAACCCCTTCTTTTTCGGCTGCCAGGGTAATCGGAACTCCATGTTCATCTGATCCACAGATATGGATAATATCATCCCCTTTCAATCGGTGATAGCGGGTATAAAAATCGGCCGGGAGATAGGCTCCCGCCAGATGTCCGAGGTGAATAGGGCCATTTGCATAAGGCAGGGCCGAGGTGACTAATATTCGTTTGTCTTGGCTCATCAATTATTAGATTATTTTTGAGCAGCTAAGTTAAGCTACGGATTCAAAGTTACCAAAGCTGATTAACCATTAAAAGGATAAGGTGTTAACTTTTCCAGAAAGGCATAAAGTGCAATTCCGGCAGCCACGGAAACGTTCAGGGAATGTTTCATTCCGAACTGCGGAATTTCTACAAAACGGTCAATGGATGGAAGTAGTTCTTCATCCAACCCTGTAACTTCATTTCCCAGAATCAGACAGTATTTTTGTTTTGAATGAATCTCCAATTCCGGAAGTAATACACTGTGATGAGTCTGTTCCAACCCGAACAGGGTATATCCGGCACGTTTAAGCTTTTTTGACTCGTCCGGGGGAGAATGGACGAAACGCCATTTCACATATTCTTCTGCCCCGAGTGCTGTTTTACTGATTTCAGCCCTGGGCGGGACAGGGGTAAAACCGGATATTAAAAATTCCGAGATACCGAAGGAATCTGCCGAACGAAACAATGCCCCGACATTATGAAGGCTTCGGATATTGTGAGCCCAGAGAATAAATTCTGATTTTAATGGCGAGATTCTTTGTTGATTCATACGGAGAATCTCTTTTGTTGTTTTTTTAATCGAACCGGTCATACTGTGACATTAAATTTGATATTGGGAAACAGCAGGGAACATCCTATTTTTGATTATATAAATGATAATGTAAAAATTGAATTCAAGGCAGTAGAAGGATACTGCCTTTTTTATTCATGAATTCTGAACGAATTTCAACCAAACCAAAGAAGTACAGTCATGAAGAAGAATTATCTCTCCAAAGAAGGATACGAAAAACTGGAGGCGGAACTTAAAGATTTAAAAACAAGAGGGCGAAAGGAGATCGCAAATGAAATTGCTGAAGCCCGTGCCAAGGGAGACCTGAGTGAAAATGCAGAGTATGATGCTGCCAAGGAAGCTCAGGGATATCTTGAGAAACGAATCGCTGAACTTGAAAATTCACTTGCACACGCAAGCATTATTGATGATAAAGATATTGATGCTTCGAAAGCGTATCTTTTATCAACCGTGACCATCTACAATTATAAGGTTGAAAAAGAGGTCTCTTACACCCTCGTTAATAAAGAAGAGGCTGATTTTAAAAAAGGAAAAATCTCCATTGATTCCCCCATCGGAAAAGCATTACTTGGCAAAGAAGTAGGGGATATGATCACGGTGGAGGTCCCGGCAGGTGAAATGAAACTTGAAATTAAAAAAATTGATCGTTAAATGAACATTGCAATCGTTGGGACCGGATATGTGGGCTTGGTGGGCGGTACCTGTTTTGCAGATAGCGGGAATGATGTGATCTGTGTTGATATCGATGAATCGAAGATCAAGAAACTTAAAAAAGGAAAAATTCCGATTTATGAACCGGGGCTGAGTCGTGTATTTGACCGGGCGATTCGGGAACAAAGATTGCATTTTACTACGAATCTGGAAGAGGCGGTCCGGCATGCTGAAATAATATTTCTGGCCCTTCCTACTCCCCCCGGTGCAAACGGAGAGGCCGACCTGACAGCTGTCCTTTCAGTTGCCGGTGAACTCGGTACGCTCATTGAAAAGTTTGGTGAATATAAGATCGTTGTAAACAAAAGTACGGTACCGGTTGGAACAGCGGAAAAAGTCAGAAAGAAAATCGCCTTTTCAACCGATGTGGAATTTGACGTCGTTTCTAACCCGGAATTTTTACGGGAAGGGGCTGCTGTTGAAGACTTTATGAAACCCGAACGGGTCGTCATCGGAACATCAAGCCCGAAAGCAGCGGAAGAGATGCAGGCGCTCTACGAACCTTTTGTCCGCAGCGGAAATCCGATTATCATCATGGATGAAAAAAGCTCTGAGCTGACGAAATATGCAGCGAATGCGATGTTGGCGACTAAAATCACATTTATGAATGAAATTGCCAATATTTGCGAGAGGGTGGGGGCCAACGTTGATAATGTCCGTAAAGGAATTGGTACTGACAGCAGGATTGGTAAACGTTTTCTTTTCGCCGGTATCGGGTACGGGGGTAGTTGCTTTCCCAAAGATGTTCAGGCTATTCATCATACTGCCGGGGTAAACGGTTACTCTTTTCGGATACTTGAGTCGGTCATGCAGGTCAATGAATTGCAAAAACTCTCGATTGTCGATAAGGTGAAAAAACACTTCGGTTCTGATTTGAAGGGCAAAACTTTCGGGATCTGGGGATTGAGTTTCAAACCTGAAACGGATGATGTCCGGGAAGCCCCGTCCCTCTACATCACTGCCGCACTTGCCAGACTCGGAGCGCGCATGAAAGCTTATGATCCCGAGGCCATTGATACCTTCAGAGAGGCGACAGATGAGAATATCCTGGAGCATATAGAGTTTGTCAAAGATCAGGACAGTGCTATTGAAGGGGTAGATGCACTGATCATCTGTACGGAATGGAATGAATTCCGGAGACCAAATATTGAGAAATTCAGTTTAAAAATGAATGAACCCTTGATCTTTGACGGCCGGAATCTCTATGATCTCAACCGGGTAAAAGAAGCTAACTTGAAATATATCAGTGTTGGAAGGCCATCCGTCAATGTCTGAAAAACGTGTACTTATCACCGGGGGTGCCGGGTTTTTGGGGTCCCATCTATGTGATCGATATCTCCGGGAAGGTTATGAGGTGATCTGTATGGATAATCTCCTTACGGGGAGTGAAACCAATATCGGTCACTTGATCGGGAACGATCAATTTCACTTTGTCAAACATGACGTTACCAATTATGTGCATGTCAACGGGGATCTGGACCTGATTCTGCATTTTGCATCTCCTGCCTCCCCGGTGGATTATCTGGAAATGCCGATTCAAACGCTCAAGGTGGGTTCACTGGGGACCCATAAAGCCCTCGGCCTGGCAAAAGCCAAAGGTGCACGTTTTCTGTTAGCCTCTACCAGTGAGGTTTATGGAGACCCGTTGGTCCATCCTCAGCCGGAATCTTATTGGGGAAATGTCGACCCTATCGGATCCCGGGGGGTCTATGACGAAGCAAAACGATTTGCAGAAGCGATGACCATGGCTTACCATCGCTTTCACGGGATTGATACCCGGATTGTACGTATTTTCAATACCTATGGATCGAGAATGCGAATCGAGGACGGCCGGGCGCTGCCGACGTTTATGTCGCAGGCTCTCACCGGTAAGGATCTCACTGTGTTTGGTGACGGTTCGCAAACACGTTCCTTTACCTATGTGGATGATCTGATTGAAGGCATTTTCAGGCTTTCTGAAAGTGACTATTCCGACCCGGTCAATATCGGCAACCCTCAGGAGATTACTATTCTTGATTTTGCAAAAGAGATCCTTGAAATCACCGGCAGCAGCAGCAAAATTGTTTTCAAGCCCTTGCCGGAGGATGATCCAAAAGTGAGGAAACCCGATATTACCAGGGCTAAACGAATACTGGGGTGGGAACCGTTCGTGGACCGGCGTGAAGGCTTGAAGAAAACTCTCGAATATTTTCAATCTCAAATTGCCTGAAGGCATAACAATTGTAACGGATATGGCTTCCAAGGTTTATTTAATAGATCTTTATGCCTATACCTTTAAAAAGGGAATCCCCCGATTCCTGGTCCTGAAACGTTCGGTTGAAAAAATCTATGCCGGTCAGTGGAGAATGATCGGAGGCAAGGTCAGGGAGAATGAAAAAAGATGGGAAGCTGCAATCAGAGAGCTCTATGAAGAAACCGGCTTACAACCGGTTAAATTCTGGTGCGTGCCAACCCTGAATCATTTTTATGAGCCTTCGGAAGATGAGATTCACCTGATTCCCGCCTTTGCAGCAGAAATAGAACCGGAGAGCCGGGTCTGTCTTGATGATGAACACGTTGCATTCGAATGGATCACAAGGGATCAGGCGGATCAATACATTTTTTGGCCGGAACAAAAAAGGATTATAGACTTGATTGCCCGGTTGGTTCTTAGAGGCCAAATCCTGGACGATTGGATTATATCTTCAGATCAGAACTGATATCCCATATCCCGTGATTTCCGGTACATTCTTGGTTTTTCCGGCCGGGAATAGGCCGGTTTAACAATATCCATTCCTCTCTATTTTTCCTGCCTTGATTTTCGGACAACATTTGTGGATCGAATGCATTGAAAAGGACAGATAAGGGTATATAAAAAAAATAATGTTTAATTTTACATTTTGGTTGCTTTGAGAGCTGTAATTTCGTTTTGGTCATGAAAAAAATCCTATTCGTAATATTTTTGCTGGGTCTGTCGGTAAATTGTACCTCAAGTAAGTGGTCGGTTGTCGATTTAGATGCAATTGATGAACGGGACCTGCCTGTAAAAAAAGACTCTACCTTCATATTGGTTCTCGCTCATGAGCCTACGCCCGAAAATCCGGTATTTAGTTTGAAGGTTCAGGAAATAGAGGAGCTTGAGTTTACTCAACGGGTAAAAGTAGAAAGAACTGTACAGCAATACCGGCCGAAATGGGGCTTTACCTTATTGGGTCTTACCGGAGCCGGAATAACCTTCTATGCCGGCAATACGAATTCATTCATCGAGTCACGTTCAACAACTCAGTCCATTGCCTTAAATCTCACCGGAGCTATTTTAACAACCCTGGCAATTACAAATTTGAAACCGGTCGGGGATCCGATTCAAACCGGTGAAATGAAGTTCCTGAGAAAAAACGGAGTGGTGATGAAAACCGATACGACAGATGTCAAAACCCCTTCTGAATTTACCGCCGAAGTGAATATTTTGTATAAAGACCAGGAATTGCTTTCCAGTGATTCTTATGCAACCGAATCCGGTGAGATCAATATCCATTCAGTTAACCTGCTTCAGGATTTCGCTATCCGCGGACCGGATCCCGGTTCAATTACTGTTGATATCGTATTTGAGCAGGAAAATTATAATTATGAAATACCGGTCTCATCCTTTCTGCAGCCGTTATTGCACATTACAGCTCCCGTGGCTGAATTGAGAAGTGGCCCGACTACCGAGAACCGTTCTCTGCTTACCGAGGTCGGACAGGGCAGTGAACTGACTTTTTTGGACATCCATGACGAGCAATGGTTTGAAGTACAGGTGGGGGGGACGAATTCATATATAACCCGGGATGAGGGGGAGATACGCTGGCATGCAGTGGATAATGGTACAGGCCCTTCCGTCATATCTGTCGAGGATGTATCATTTGGCGAAATGGGTGTTGAAAATTCAGTGCCGGTTCTTCGTCAGGCCGGACCGTCCGACAGAGGTTTCATCATCTCGAATCATCTGAATAATAAAATTGGCATCCGCCGGTATCTTCAAAGAGATTATCAGTTGGTTGGCCTTTACTTCAGAAATGCTTTGGGAATGAATCGTGATCAGGTCCATCAATTGAATATCACAAAAGAGGATACACAGTGGAGCGAAATCATTGACTCCTCGGGTCTGGATAGTCTCTCTACAGTGTTTGTTTATATCGGTGGATTTGCAACTGTTGACAGTTCCAGCAGCGGTGAAACTGTAAAATTAATCCGGATGAATGAAGAGGATGAAATCCAGACGGTTCCGCTGGAGGATATATTGATGAAAATTGCCGGCATACCCCTGCATAAACTCATTGTTTTCACAGATTTGGAATTTCGGCAAATCAACGGCCGGGAGGTTGTAACCGGTTCTGTAAACTCCCCTGTCAATGTCACTTGGGGGCAGCTTGCAAATCGTATCACCCGGGTTCAACCCAATAGTGCCCTGGTGTTCAGCTCCGGAATAAATCAGCCGACCGGTATCTATTCAAGCAACCGCTTTGAAAATATGTATCATTACATATTCCCATACTATCTGGCACAAGGGCTTCAACACAGAAGAACCAGAATCTTTGACCTCGTACGATATATGGAGAACCAGGTGGATTATACAAGCCGCCGGTTATTTGACAGGCCTCAGGAAGTTCACGCGTTTGGCAATCTGACGATCGACGTTGCTGACGATGCTCCTATTCAGGAATCTCATTAAAAAAAAATAGATAAATGGGGGAGAGATGACTTCCTGGTTTTATATCCTACTCAGTTCGGGATGTTCCGTACTTGTGGCGCATATGTTAAAGCTCACAGAGTTCAGAAAGTTAAACACACTTCGAGTTTTAACGGTGAATTATTTTGTAGCTGCCGGCATAGCTTTCCTGACTACCACCCGCTTTGTGAATCCTTTTACTGAAGAACTATTAATTCCCTTACCCGTTCTCCTGCTCGCCCTGCTGGTTGGAATCTTCTTTATTACAAATTACTTTATCTATAGTAAATCGGTCGATCACAACGGCGTTGGAATCAGTGTGGCGGCGATGAGGATCTCCCTTCTTATTCCGGTTCTGTTATCCACACTATGGTATCGGGAATACCTTGCGACCGGTAAGTGGGCAGGAGTGGTCCTCGTTTTCATGACCCTCTATCTTTTACTTCCTAACAGGTCGAAGGGGCTATTGAAATCATTCCAGGCCGGATGGTTATTGCTTTTTATATTTCTATTGACAGGATTCGGAGATGCCTCCCTTAAAATTTATGAAGCGGATTATTCCGGTTTTTTATCGAAACAGCAATTTATGGGAATGGTTTATACCGTTTCATTTATTTCCGGTATCTCAGTCGTTTTAATCAGGGAAAAAGGGACTTTCACTCGTCAGGAACTTCTTATGGGTACCGGGATCGGAGTTCCGAATTTATATTCAGCCGTTTTTTTAATCGATGCTCTTTCCGGTATCAGCGGAGGAATTGTTTATACAACTACGAACATTCTTACGGTGCTCGGAGCAACTTTGTTGGGAATCTGGCGATGGAATGATCGTCTGACTCGAACTCAATGGGCAGGGATTCTACTCACTCTCATAGCTATCCTGCTTATGATTGGATAAAGAGCAGAACGAAAAAGCCTGATGGGAATGCTTTCATTTTGACAGTGAGACTGAAATTGGTTTTGTCGAAATACAGCACAATCCATCTTTACCCGTCAGGAGATACTCCCGAAGGTCAATTGCCTCCAAGACGTTTTTCAGAGGCTGATCATCCGGGCCGTTACTCTTCTCCCGGTTAGTAAGTTTTACTTCTGGAATAAGGGCCACCTATCTCACATATAGCCACTTTCTATTGGCATTTGAAGCGACTCGAAACGATCTTGAACTCGACAGAAAAGTGTTTAAAGAAGACAGAGTTTTCCTTATATTGATTTATTCCAAATAAGGACTGTATACGTTCGTTATCATGTTGGGCTACTGAATGTCAGGCGGTTCCCTGCAGAAAACCGACTTTAATCTCAAAATATCCAAAGAATATATGAGTGAAACGAAGGCATTAGAATCGATGATTGGTGAAGAGTATAAGTACGGCTTCACTACCGATGTCGAATACGAAGATTTTCCAAAGGGATTGAATGAAGATATTATTCGAGAACTTTCCACCCGCAAAAAGGAACCGGAGTGGATGCTCGAATACAGGCTCAAGGCGTATCGATATTGGAGGGAAATGGAGGAGCCCAGCTGGTTCAACGCAACCTACGAGAAGCCGGATTTTGAAAACATCCAGTACTATTCTTCTCCGAAAGAGCGTCCGGAAGTAGAGAGCCTGGATGACATCGATCCGAAGATTCGTGAAACTTACGAAAAATTGGGAATTCCCCTGGAAGAACAAAAAATGTTGTCAGGGGTAGCTGTGGATGCGGTGTTTGACAGTGTTTCCATATTTACCACTTTTAAGGAAAAGCTTGCCGAGGCAGGAGTGATTTTCTGCTCGATTTCAGAAGCGGTAAAAAAATACCCTGACCTGGTGAAAAAATATATGGGTTCTGTCGTACCGGCGAGAGATAATTTTTATGCGGCTCTCAATTCTGCGGTTTTTTCTGACGGATCCTTTTGTTACGTCCCAAAAGATACGATCTGTCCCATGGAGCTGTCTACCTATTTCCGGATTAATAACATGGACTCCGGTCAGTTTGAACGTACATTGATTATTGCCGAAGAGAATAGCCATGTCAGTTATCTGGAAGGATGTACAGCCCCGATGTATGACAAAAACCAATTGCACGCTGCAGTTGTCGAACTCGTTGCTATGGAGAATGCAGAGATTAAATACTCCACGATTCAGAACTGGTATTCCGGGGATGAAGACGGAATAGGGGGGATCTTTAACTTTGTAACCAAACGCGGAATTTGTAAAGGGGATAACTCAAAAATATCCTGGACCCAGCTTGAAACCGGCTCTGCCGTAACTCTGAAATATCCAAGTGTGATTTTGCAGGGCGACAACTCCGTCGGGGAATTCTATTCCGTAGCTGTAACCAGCAAACGTCAGCAGGCCGATACCGGAACCAAGATGATTCATCTTGGTAAGAACACCAAGAGTACGATCATCTCAAAAGGAATATCGGCCGGAAATTCCAACAACAGTTACCGGGGACAAGTCAAAATCAGCAAGAAGGCGGATAATGCCCGGAATTATTCTCAATGTGATTCAATGTTGATCGGCCAGACGTGTGGAGCCCATACGTTCCCCTATATCGAATCCGCCAACCCGACCAGCCAGGTGGAGCATGAAGCAACGACCTCACGGGTTGGGGAAGACCAAATATTTTATATGATGCAGCGCGGACTCAGCGAAGATGATGCCATTTCAATGATTGTGAATGGCTTTTGCAAAGAAGTGCTGAAAGAACTCCCCATGGAATTTGCAGTAGAAGCCAATAAATTGCTTGGCATTAAACTGGAAGGAAGTGTTGGATAGGGGATAGTAGCTATCATAGGAAATCATTGTGTACCTGCAGCTCTATAGTATCTGCAAATTAATAAACTGTAACCGGTAATTTAAAACGCAAAACCATAGTGTTAGAAATAAGAAATTTACATGTAAAAGTTGAAGAAGAGGACACTGAAATCCTCAAGGGTGTGAATCTGACGGTTAAACCCGGTGAAATACATGCGATCATGGGACCCAACGGGAGTGGTAAAAGCACTCTTGTAAAGATCATTGCCGGCCATCATGATTATGAATTGACAGAGGGTTCCATGCATTTTGAAGGAGAGGACATCCATGAACTCGATCCGGACGAACGTGCACACCGGGGTATATTTCTTGCATTTCAATATCCCGTTGAAGTCCCCGGAGTTACCAACAATACCCTGTTACGTGAATCCTACAACACCATTGCCGCCTCACGGGGACGGGAGGAACTTGACCCGCTGGAGTTTGAGGATTATATCACCGAAAAACTCGAGTTGGTAGAGATGAAAAGAGAATTTCTGAACCGCTCGGTCAACATGGGTTTCTCCGGCGGAGAAAAGAAGCGAAATGAGATCTTTCAGATGGCAGTACTCGAACCCAAACTGGCGCTGTTGGACGAGACCGACTCCGGACTCGATATTGATGCATTACAAACTGTTGCAGAGGGACTTAAAAAACTCCACACGAAAGATAACGCTTTCGTACTGGTGACTCATTACCAGCGAATGTTGAATTACATTCAACCCGACCAGGTTCATGTGATGATCGACGGAAAAATTGTAAAATCCGGAGATAAGGAACTCGCCTTCAAACTTGAGGAAAAAGGCTACGACTGGTTAGAATCACTGGCAACCGTAAATGGAGAAAAGTCGTAATGGGAGTACCAACAAAAACAGATTCCATCCTGCATAAGCTGGCTGCTCAGGCTCATAGTGAAAATGGCAGGCATGCCTTGTTGGATCAAATCAGGCGATCCAGCCTTGAAGATTTGAGCCAAACACGGTTTCCGACATCAAAAGATGAGGATTGGCGATTTTTAAACCTGAAACCGATTACCCGCTCTTCATTTGTACCCATTGGAGAAGCCGGTATTAATTCGATTGAAAACCCGGAACAGTATTTTATTCCGGAATCAGAGGCGAACCGGTTGGTATTTATTAACGGTACCTATAACGAGGAGCTCTCTTCCGTATCCGGACTACCAGAGGGGGTGGTGGTAGGAAATCTAAAGGAGCATCTGGAACATCCCTCAGTGGATAAATTTTTGAATAAACTTGTCAACTACGAAAACGATCCGTTTACTCATTTTAACGGCACGTTTTTTGAAGACGGAGGGTTTATCTATATCCCGGAGGGGGTTGAAATTGAGAATCCTGTTCAACTTTTAAATCTCTATACGGATGCTGAGGAAGAGTATTTTGCCACACCCCGGGTCTTGCTAGTGGCTGAATCCGGCTCGAGTGCCACAATTATCGAGGATCATATCGGTGTTGGAGAAAATAAATATTTGACCGTGCCAGTCTCTGAATTCAAACTTTATTCCGGGGCACATATTCATCATGTTCGTATTCAACGGGACTCACTGAAAGCCGTTCACATATCCAGACCGATTGCCTATTTGGAAAAACATTGTGAATATCATTCGTATACGATTTCTATTGGAGGTCATCTGACTAGAAATGAACCGAGAGTGGTTCAGGAAGACGAAGAGGTCAGTTTTACTCTCGACGGCCTGGTATTGATCGATGGTGAACAGATTGCCGATACACATTCTCTTATGGATCACCGTTTTTCGCATGGTGAAAGCCATCAGTTGCATAAAGTAGTAGTAAAAGGTAAGGCTCATTCAATATTTAACGGAAAAATCTTTGTACGCAAGGATGCGCAAAAGATTGATTCCTTTCAGGAAAACAGAAACTTGCTGCTTTCAATTGACGGACTCGTGAATACCAAACCCCAGCTTGAAATTTTTGCTGATGATGTTCTCTGCTCACATGGAGCGACTATCGGTCAGCTCGATCCTGAAGAGGTTTTCTATCTCGAAAGCCGGGGAATGACAAAAGAAAAAGCACGGGAAGTACTGACCTATGCATTTGCACTTGAGACGATTGAAAATGTGAAAGTCGATTCCGTGCATGAACTGCTCATTGACGAAGTTAAGCGTTATACGTCCGACCATAAATCCGAACGACTTACAGTATAGTATATATGGCACAACCCACAGGTACATTGGCTCTTTCAGTGGATTTTAACAAAATCCGCTCGGACTTTCCGGTACTCGATACCCAAGTTCATGGGAAGCCTTTATCCTATCTGGATAATGCTGCCTCGAGCCAGATG
This sequence comes from Balneolaceae bacterium, assembly GCA_040877875.1. GTDB lineage: Bacteria > Bacteroidota > Rhodothermia > Balneolales > Balneolaceae > JBBDNC01. Next base: position 27,527 of record JBBDNC010000115.1, read on the forward strand.
CCGTTACAAGTGGCAGATCGTCTGAACCGCTACCATCGGCACGAGCACGCCAATGTGCATCGTGGTATCCACTCATTGAGCCAAAAGGCTACGGATGCGTACGAGGAAACCCGTGAAAAGGTGAAGGGGTTCATAAATGCTTCTGAAAAAAACGAGATTATCTTTACAACCGGTACGACTGATTCTATTAATCTGGTAGCCAACAGTTTCGGCAAGCTTCATCTGGGAGAAGGAGACAGGATTATTCTATCTGAAATGGAACATCATGCCAATATTGTCCCCTGGCAAATGATCGCCGGGCAAACCGGGGCCGAGATCAAGGTCATCCCGGTCAGTGACCGTGGTGAACTGCTCCTCGAAGCGTACGAAGAATTGTTGAATAAAAGGACTAAAATTGTTGCAGTCGGACATGTTTCCAATGTTTTGGGTACGGTAAACCCGGTGCGGGAGATTATCGACTTTGCACATCAATATGATGCGGCCGTTTTGATCGATGGTGCCCAGGCTGTTCCTCACCAATCTGTCGATGTGCAGGAACTGGATTGTGACTTTTATGCTTTTTCCTCTCATAAAATGTGTGGCCCTACCGGATTTGGTATTCTTTATGGCAAGAAAGAATACCTTGAGGAGATGCCGCCATACAGGGGTGGAGGAGATATGATCGACAAGGTCACATTTGAAGAGACCACCTATAATATTCCTCCGTTTAAATTTGAGGCGGGCACTCCGCCGATCGCTGCAGGGATTGGCCTGGGGACCGCAATAGATTATTTGTCGGGAATCGGGATGGATAAAATTGCAAAACGGGAGGAAGAACTCGTTCAATATGCACTGGTTCGGTTGGAACAGATTGACGGACTTCGCTTATTTGGAACCCCTGAACACCGGGCATCGGTCATTTCGTTTAATTTGCATGAGATCCATGCTCATGACGTCGGAACCATTCTTGACAAACAGGGAATCGCAATACGAACCGGTCATCACTGTGCACAGCCCATTCATGCCCGTTTTAATGAATCCGCAACGGCAAGGGCATCCCTGTCGTTTTATAATAACGAAGAAGATATCGATCGTTTGATTGACGGATTAAAATACGTGAAAGAATTTTTTAATTGAAAATAAATCACTGCATTCTATTGCTGGTTTTATATCAGCCATCCATTATTTGATAAAAATAACAGGCGTAGGTTTTCGTAATAAATTTGAATACAGACACTCATAAGTAATAAATAATCAATCTTCACGTACGTTAACGCAAGTATGTAAATAAGAGGTGAATAGACATGCCAAAGATTAAAGAAATAGAACGAACACCCAATCCGGACGCAATGCGATTTGTACTGGGTGAGCCGCTTACTAACGGGGTGACCCTTTCCTTTGAATCTGCAACTGAAGCAGAAGATGATGAGCTCGCAAGTGCCCTTTTTTCGATTGATCATGTGATCAATGTCTATTATGTGGACAGGTATGTTACGGTAACACAAGACGGCAAGGCTGTATGGTCGGAGTTATTACGCAAACTTGCTCCTCCGATACGGGAAGCTGAAGCCAAGACAGATATCAAAGAAGATGAAGAGGTCCATGCTACGCGTGAAGTACAGGAATCAGACGATCCCCGCTTGCAGACGATCAATAAAATGCTTGACGAACAGGTTCGCCCTTATCTGTTAGCCGATGGTGGGGGATTGAAAATTCTCGGATTGGAGGGAAACCGGCTTAAGGTCCATTATCAGGGAGCTTGCGGAACATGCCCGACTGCAACATCGGGAACCCTTTATGCTATTGAAAGTATGGTAAAACGAATTGATCCTGAAATACAGGTCGTCTCGGTATAAATAGATCATCCAAGGAGATTCAATCGTGTCTCAACCCGACATCACAATCAGCGACAGAGCAGCAAACCGGATTAAACAAATCAGGAAAGAACAGGAGCTTTCCGATGATACACTCATTCGTGTGTCAGTGATCAGCGGTGGCTGTTCGGGACTCACATACGACCTTGACTTTGACAGCCAAACAGAAATCGGAGAAAATGACGAGAAGTTTGAGGATAAAGGAATTAATGTCATCGTAGATATGCGCAGTTTCCTCTATCTGGCCGGCACAGAACTTGACTTCACAGACGGGTTGAATGGCCAGGGATTTCATTTCCATAACCCCAATGCTGTCAGAACCTGTTCCTGTGGCGAATCGTTTTCTCTGTGATTTTAAAAATCTTATCCAATATTCCATTGATATATGACTGAGATTGTTAACAAAGTAAAACAATCCAAACTTGAGACGGTTGACCTTGAAAAATTTTTGGAAGGGGAAACCGTAAGGGAACTCGATCTCAAGCAGTTCCTCTTCCAGGAGATGATCCTCAAGGAGAAAGATTTCAGGGAAAATATTGAGAAGCATGACTGGAGCCGTTATGACAATACCTGGGCCGCCTTATACTGTTCAACGGATGCCATTATTCCCTCCTGGGCCTGGATGCTGATTACCGCCTACCTGCTTCCACATGCTAAAGAAATTGTCTATGGAACCGAATCGGATGCCCGACAGGCGCTGCTAATAAATAAAGTGGAAGATTTCGATTGGGAGAAGTATCGTGATAAATTCGTTCTACTCAAAGGCTGCAGTAAAGCAAAAGTGCCAGCCGGAGCTTATCTTGAAGCGACGAAAAAGCTGATTCCTGTCGCCGGAAAACTTATGTACGGAGAAGCCTGTTCGAATATTCCCATTTACAGAAAATCCAGAAACGGAAGTTCGAACACTTGAAATGTAAATATTTTCATGCATCTGCTTGAAAACAAGGGAATTCTGATTTTGTTTCTCTGTTTATATAGATAGATGGAAGATCCGTTTCCACTCAAATACCCGACACTGCATGACTATAAAGCAGAGGAAAAAAGACCATGTTGAACTCACGACATCCAGGGATGTTGCCTACCATAAATCAGCCGGTTTTGAACGATATGATTTCGTTCATAATGCTCTTCCGGAGTTAAATATCGATGAGGTGAGCTTAACGGCTTCCCTGCTCGGAAAAAGTTTTTCATTTCCCCTGTTTATCTCCTCTATGACCGGTGGGTATACTGAAGCAGGTTCTATCAATGGCCTGATTGCAGAATTTTGCGAAAAACATCATCTTCCGTTCGGAGTGGGAAGTCAGAGAATTATGCTTGAAAATCCCGAAGAGAGGGAATCGTTCTCTGTCGTCCGAAAAAAAGCTCCCAATACATTTATAGCCGCTAATATCGGAGGGAGTCAACTAATTGGCGGACTTGGTCAGGAGCAGATCGAGAACCTTGTGGAAACCATTCGGGCAGATGCGATCATTGTCCACCTGAACGCATTACAAGAGTTGATTCAACCAGAAGGAGATCACAATTTTTCGGGTATCGAGGAGGGAATTGCCCAACTGATTACCCATACTCATCTTCCGGTGATTGTTAAAGAAACAGGTGCAGGCATTTCAGGAGACGTTGCCCGCAGGCTTCTTGCAATAGGTGTACGTGTGATTGATGTAGCTGGGGCCGGGGGAACGAGCTGGTCGAGGGTGGAACGACTCCGAAACGAGTCCCCCATGGAAGAAGAAACTTTTGACGAATGGGGAATTCCTACCGTTCAATGTCTTGAAGAAATCGATGATTTAAGAGAAACCTTCCGTTTCGATCTGATTTCCTCAGGAGGGATACGTACCTCTCATGATATGATGAAATCCATTGCGCTGGGAGCTGATTTTACAGCTACTGCCCAGCCCGTGATTCAAGCATTGTCAAAAGGCGGGTTGGAAAGGCTGGAAGAACTGTTTGAACGATGGAAGGATGAAGCCAGGATTATTTTAACTCTGTTAGGGTGCCGTTCCGTCAAACAATTGCGCCCGGTTCACTTGAGAAAAGTTTAAAAATATTCGCTTTTCGAATTTGTATATTCAAGTTTATCCATGGGAGGGAAGGAACCTTCCTCCCTGATTTTATTGAAATTCATTTCATTTTATAAGAATTCATATAAAAGATCTTTTTGAATACTATTGAAAAATATGCAGACCGTATTGAAGACGGTTTGCAGAGCATTCCTTTTAAAAAAGAACCGGCGAGTCTATACGATCCCTGCAGATATGTGTTGAAAAACGGGGGAAAGCGAATCCGTCCGATTCTTACCTTGCTGGGAGCTGGAATTTGTGGAGGCAATATCGAACACTCGATCCCTGCGGCCTTATCGGTTGAATTGGTACATAATTTTACACTTGTCCATGACGACATTATGGATCAGGCAGATTCAAGAAGGGGGAAGCCGAGTATTCATAAAAAATGGAACGAGGCAACGGCGATCCTGGCCGGCGACGAACTATTCGTGCAGGCATGCAGTCTTCTCTCAGGCTATCTTTCGGATCCCTCAGTTTCAGAGCCCCGATTCAAAAAACTATACGATACATTTTTAAATTCAATTCATACGATTTGCGAGGGACAGGCACTGGATATGGATTTCGAACAGAGAGAGAATGTCAGAACGCAGGAGTATCTGGATATGATCAGGGGCAAAACAGCTACCCTTATCGCGGCATCTCTGTGTATGGGAGGGATCACTGCAGGTGCAGATGAAAATCAGATCGATCTTCTTGAAAATATGGGCCTCTCGGCGGGAATGGCATTCCAAATTCAGGATGATATGCTGGACGTAATGGCGGATCCTGAAAAGTTTGGCAAATGCAGAGGAGGAGATATCCGGAAGGGAAAGAAAACATTTCTGACATTACATGCGTTGGAACAGAGCAATAAATCTGAAAAACATAAGCTTCAGCAGATTTTGGATAGCCAAGCTGTCTCGGAAAACGATATCGATCAGGTAATTGATCTGTATAAAAAATACGGGGTATTGGAGACGGCCCACGAAAAAGTGAACTCATATTACCAAACTGCAATGAATTCACTTAATAAATTTGGTGATTCGACTTATAAACAGGATCTTTTCAAATTATTAAATTTTCTAAAAGACCGTGAGTATTAAATTGATGCGAAAGCCAGCCCTTTTATTGATTGTCGTACTTGTTATTGCTTCATGCAGAAGCCAGGATCTTATTCAACCGGGTGACTCAATACAGGTTGCTTTTGATAAAGCATACAGTTTGTATGAGCAGGAACGGTGGAGTGATGCGGCCCGAGCCTTTGAAACGGTTGTTAATATTTCAAGAGGTACGGATTTCGGTAGGGATGCTCAATTTTATCTGGCTGAAAGTTATTTTAATAACCGTCAATATATCGTTGCAGCTTCTGAATATGAACGATTTGCGAATTTTTATCCGAATGCCGAGAGAAGAGAGGTAGCAGACTTTAAACGTGCGCTTTCCTATTACCGCTTGAGTCCCCGTTATAACCTCGATCAAAGCTATACACACAGGGCGATAGAGAGATTCAGGCTGTTTATGGAACGATACCCGAATTCGGAGAGAGTGGAGGAAGTCGGTGAATATATTGAAGAACTTCGAAACAAACTGGCACGTAAAAACTATAATGCTGCGGAATTTTATATGCGTACTGATCGCTATAATGCCGCTGCGGTTTATTTTGAAACCGTTATTGAGAACTATCCGGAATCTTACTGGGCGGAGCGTGCTCTGGCCAGACGGATTGAAGCCTACATACTATACGCGGACAACAGTGTATCGGCACGGCAGGCTGAACGTTATCAAATGGCTATTGAAAGTTACGAGAGATATTTACAGCTTTTTCCACGGGGTGAAAACAGGTCAAATGTCGAAGATCTTTATGATCGTGCCAGAACCGAACTTCAAGAGATTGAGGGGGATACCGACGAGGCCACTGCAAGAAGTAACTGACATACCGGATCCTATCAGGGGGGAGGGAAATAGTAATTTGCCACCGGATCAGTTCACTTACTTGTTGTGAATTTGAATTTTTTATGACAATAACTATACTCATATCAGATGAAGAAACGTATCGGAGTATTGGGAGGCAGTTTCGATCCGGTTCATGACGGTCATGTTTCAATTGCCCGGTCATTTTTGAAATGCAATTTGATTCACCGCCTTTTGATTATACCTGCTTCCAGCCCTCCCCACAAACCTGGAGAATTGTCCGCTTCCTTTTCCCATCGTTTTGAAATGCTTAAGCTGGCATTTAAAAATGATGAAAAAGTAACCGTCAGTGAAATCGAAAATCGTTTACCGGATCCTTCTTATACACTGCGAACGATCCACTCCTTGCAACAAACACATCCTGATACACTTTTCTATCTTTGTATGGGAGGGGATAGCCTTGCCGGGTTTGACACCTGGTATGAATATCGGGAAATACTTAAAAGAGTTTTCCTGTTGGTTGCAGAACGACCGGATGAGGATCCTCTGCAGGTCAAGGAAGCCATTCGGGAGAAGGCGGTTTTTACAGAACATCAGCCTCTCAGGATTTCATCTTCGTCCATTCGAAAGAAACGAATGAAACACCCGGAGTTGCTGGAAACACAACGGGTGCCCGGTTCCGTAGCCAAATATATTTCTAAACATCACCTGTATCTCTCCCAAGATATTTAAATGAGTATGAACTGAAACACATTTTTATGTACACTTGGATTCGGTCTGGCAGGAGCGGCTTCAATATCGTCCTGTCCTGTAATTCAGATCCAATTCTCAGGTTTGTCATCTCAAAATTTTCTCAAAGCCGGTTCATCATTTTCTTTTGTTTGTACATGTCCAGAATCATCCAAAAAAATGGATAAAGGGGGATGAAAACGGCAGTTATTAATTTTATGATCTTTAAATTCTCCTCTTTCTCTTTTTGCAGCCAGATGCCCGCCAGGCCTGCCATCCAGAAAATGAAAAATATAAATATTCCGAATGCAAGAAGCAGCGCCCCTGCAAATCCAAAATTATTGTAGAAGGTTTGTAACATGATTGAGTGCTAAAATCGTTAACTTGTCGATCTTCAACTTATTGATTTTTAATATAAGTATTTGCTTACAAAAACGATGAATTCAATAGTTTCTATAGTCGGAAGACCCAATGTTGGAAAGTCAACACTCTTTAATCGAATGGTGGGAAGCAGAGATGCGATTGTCCATGATGAATTTGGCGTCACGCGAGATCGCCATTATGGTGAGACGTTCTGGAACGGCCTCAACTTTACGGTGATTGATACGGGGGGGTATTTACCGGATGAGATGGATGTTATCTACCAGGGAGTACGTGAGCAGGCCAATATTGCCATGGAAGAGTCAGACCTTATCTTGTTTGTAGTCGATACGGCAGACGGCGTAAATCCGCTTGATGAATCCGTTGCTCAGATTCTTCGGGAGCAAGAAAAACCGGTGTTACTGGTTGTCAACAAGGCGGACAATGAGCACCGTATGATGTCCTCTGTAGAGTTTTATTCTCTTGGATTTGATGAACTTTACCCGGTTTCAGCAATCAGCGGAACAGGTACGGGAGAACTGATGGACAAGATAGTCGACCTGTTACCGGGTCAGGACAGGGCAGAGGAAGTAGAAAGGCAGGAACCGAAAATTGCTTTTGTAGGGCGTCCTAATGTCGGCAAAAGCAGCATGGTGAATGCACTTGTAAAAAGTGAGCGCTGTATTGTAACGGAAATTCCGGGAACTACACGGGATGCAATCGATAGTGAGATACAGTATGAGGATGAAACCTATATACTTGTAGATACTGCCGGATTAAGAAAAAAAGCCAAGGTAAGGGGTAACATAGAGTTTTACAGCAATGTAAGGACAGACCGGGCACTTAGAGAGTGTGACGTTGCGATTGTGATTGTGGATGCCATGCAAGGATTCGAGGAACAGGATAAACGAATCATACGGGAAGCCGCGAGGCTGAACAAGGGAATCATCATCGTATTAAACAAGTGGGATACCGTACCGGAAAAAGAAACCAATTTGTTCAAAGAGTTTCAGGAGTACGTGTATGAGCGTATTCCTATGATGCGGTATATACCCATTATCTCTACGTCCGCATTAACCGGGCAACGAGTGGACAGAATTCTTGAAACTGCCCGGCAAGTGATCCTGGAACGTAAGAAAAAAATAAGTACGCCGGATCTGAACGATTATCTTGCAAAATTTATTCAGGAACGTCCATTGCCCATGAAAAGGGGGAAAAAGCTTAAAATACAATACGCGACACAAGTTAAAAGCAGTCCTCCTGTTTTTAAATTCTTTATGAATAATCCTGAAGAATTGCCCCCGAATTATCGTCGGTTTATTGAAAAGAAGTTACGGGATCAATATCAATTTACCGGCGTGCCGATTACAATGGTATTTCGTCAAAAGTAGGGGTTAATCGGATCAAAATAAGGTTTTAATATTTCGGAAAAAGGGGTAATCTGAATTTTACCTTTGAACCGTAGTCTTTAAACGTTTATTTTCAAAAATTAAAGTAAATAACATCTACAATATTTTTACTTTTAGCCATGCAAGATAATCTCGAAAAGCCTGTTTTAAATTCACTGAATAAAGATTATAAACGAGAACGAAAACTCTCATTTTTAGAAAAATTGTATCTACCGGAGATCATCAAGGCTCTCTGGTATACCCTTAAAAGAATTTTTACACCCAAATTTACTATGCAGTACCCGGAAGAGAAATGGGATCCTCCTGCAATCTTTCGGGGAAGGCCGGTACTCGTTGAAGATGACGGACAGGAGAGATGTGTGGCATGCGGGTTATGCGCGAGAGCTTGTCCACCTCTGGCTATCAGTATGCAGGCCAATGAGAATTCCGATGATCCCAAAGAACGATATCCTGACTTCTTTGAGATTAACATGTTGCGATGCATTTACTGTGGGTATTGTGAAGAAGTTTGTCCTGAAGAGGCTATTGTGATGAGTAAGGATTATGATATTGTATTTGAATCACGCGAAGACGCCGTATATGATAAAGAACGTCTAATGGTCCCCAAAGAAGATCTGAAGGAACGTCTGGATTTCTTGCATGAATACAAAAACAGGCAGTTCGGGCAGTTCTGGGATTTTCAGGAAGAAAATAACATCCACTCTGTGCGGGACAGGGATCAGGACTGGAATACAGGATTATCTCTTGTAGACATGCTTGAACAGCAAAAAAAGAATGACGCAACAAAAGCTGCGTCAACCTGGTAAAAGACCTATCTAACTGCCAGTGATTATTACATAGATCCTTGAATGAATTTGGAAGTATATGCCCGAGCGGGAGCTTACACAAGAACAGTTTGAGCAGATCATCGAAGATGCCACCTATCTTCAGGACGAAGCTGAAGCTCTCCGGTATGTCATTGACACGATTCCATACGACCAAGCACCCCCGGAAGGCCAATCCATCGTTGAAAAACTTTTGTTTTTAGACCATTTACAGATCAACTATTTTCGTCCGGTTTACGATCAGGTATTAAAAAATCAGAGAAGCATTCACACGAAGACCCATAGCTATTTTGAAGAGTCGTTTCAAATAGATGAGAATAAAGCTTCTAATATTCTTAAGGTTTTAAGTAAACTGGCAAAACACAGGGCAGCTTTAATCAATGTGCTTAATAAAATACCTTTAATTGATTGGGATAGAGTTATTTATAAAAATAACAGAGAGATTACATTAGCTGATTTTACGAGGGAGATGATTCGTTCAGATCGAAAAATACTCAAAGAAATTGCCGATTTGGTCATGATATTTCAAAGTGAAATGGAAAATCAACGGAAAATCAAATCCCGGCAGAAAAATCAACCCGAATAACAGGTTCCATTGTGAGGAGTTCAATATTTGTCATTATTTCCTGTTATGTTTCATTAGTTATTGTTTTACTCAGGCTCAATCGCAGCCCGGTACAAATTAAAATTCTTTTAGGGGCTGCATTGATTACAAGCTCGTTCAGTTTGGGTTTGCCTCTGATCATTTCGGATTTATCGGGAGAGTTGACGAAATGGAACAGAATCCTGTCCATTACATTCACTCTGACAATCCTTTCTTTTCTTATACGTCAATTCAAGCCTGTCTATACACGCTACCCAGCCGTTTTTATTTATTTACCATTTCTGATCGTCCTTGTTTATCCTTTTATCAATGAGGCGCTGGTGATCGACAATATGCTGAATATACTTCTTCAGGGGGGAGCCTTGTTGATCATAATAATTTTGCTGCTATCAATGAAGCGACAGGTCCCAAAAGCATCTGTTTTCATTGCCGGAATTTTACTCATGTTCATTTCTTATGTTATTTATTGGTTTGTACCGGATTTAAACGAACATTTTCCCTCGATATGGAAGTTATGTTTTGGATCGGGCATACTGCTCATTGGATTTAGAATATCCGAAGTCATTTATTACGCCGGAGCCGGAATGAATCGTCAGGAGTCTAAAGGTGTTAGATAAAATTTATGAGGCAATACAAGGCTTGAGGCAGGTTGCCCGCTATTTCAACTCAAATAGGGGTAAGTTTATTAATATTGAACGAGCTATGCTGAGTCTTATGACAGGATTAAAGTGGTCGGAACGAGCAATAGAACCCAATCCTTATTTTCCATCGGTAAATTGTCCGAATGCCTTTCAGGCATTATAACGGGGTGGGGGGTTCTTTGATGCTGTACCGACTCAGAAATTTAAAAAAGAAATAAGTGTAATCTATTGTTAACTTTACATAATATATATTATACGCCTTTAATTTATGTCTTTTTTGCCTTCAAGAGGTTGGATCGATAAAGATAATCAAGGTTTTCGAAGGCTGATACCGTCTCATTCGTGATTTTGAACGCAGCGGCGGTATTTATTTAAACATCACAAACATTAACCCCGTGTCTCAAAGCTTGCAGTGGATCGTCCCACGTAGGGATAAATTCCTGCCCGACAAATCCTTCATAACCGGTCTCGACAATGGCTTCCATGATAGCAGGATAATAGAGTTCCTGGGTTTCATCCAGCTCATTTCTGCCCGGAACTCCTCCGGTGTGGTAATGGGCAATATATTCATGATAATCACGGATCGTCCGGATCACATCTCCTTCCATGATCTGCATGTGATAGATATCATATAATAATTTAAAATTATCTGAACCTACCCTGTCACATAACTCAACTCCCCATAAGGTATGGTCACACTGATAATCCGGATGGTTTACTTTACTGTTCAGTAATTCCATGCATACAGTAACATTATGCTGTTCAGCCGTTTGCATCAATCTCTTAATCCCTATTTCACAATTTTTGAGCCCGGTTTCATCATCCATTCCATTACGGTTCCCCGAAAAACAGATAATCTTATCCAGCCCGGCTTCGGCAACCATCGGAATGACCCTGTTGAAATCATCCACAAGCTCATCATGCAAGTCCGGATTATTAAAACCTTCTTCGATTCCCTTACCGGCTCCCCATGGCATCGCACAAGTCAGTCCATATTTTTCCAAAATCGGCCACTCTTCAGGCCCCTGCAATTCAATCGATTCAAGTCCTATTTCATTTGCAGCCTGGCACATTTTTTCCAGGGGTATATCGCCATACGGCCATTTACAAACCGAATGCCGGATCCGTCCTTTCAGATTGTTTTTTGTAAGCAGTCGATCTGCTTTTTCAAATGGATTTGCCAGGCCTAAAAATGTAGCGGTTCCAGCAAAAGCTCCTAGTTTATGGATAGCATTTCGTCGTGAAATTTTCATTTATTTATGGTTTAATGTAATGTTCGGTTATGGATATTCCTTTAAAATTTAATCCTTTATCCAGTGTCTCTTCACTAAGCGATAAAAAAGTATTCAGGTATTTGGGTTCTGTCAGTTTTGCAATGTTGCAAGATACTCAACCAAATCTATAAGTTCCTGTTCAGACAAACTTCCCCGCATATCTGGCATAAGAGACTGTTCCAATTGCTGCCTGGATTCGATTTCTGCAGTTTCATACCGGTTTGTCATTCCTCCGGGGACCCTTAGGACCAGCTCGGTTTCGGTTTCACTTTCAATGATACCCGTAATTTGAGAACCCTCCTCAAGTGTAAGAATATACCCTTCAAAGCCAAAATTTATTCCTGCATTGGGTTCAAGAATTGCGTTATAAAGTCCTTCTTTGGGAAGTTTATCTCCTATTTCCGACAGCTCAGGCCCAAAATTTACACCCTGTCCGTCAACCTGATGACAAATCTGACACAATTGTTGATAAACCTGGCGCCCGTTTTGAATATCTCCGTTATGTTGGATCAGTTCGGAAACCGGCCTGAATTCTTCTGTTTCTCCGCTTGACTCTGCTATCTGTAAATACTCTGCAGCAGATTCACGAATACTGCCACGATAGGCCTGCATCAATACATTGGCCGCACTTGTTTCAAGTTCCGGGGGTATTTCACCGTTTCGGACCATATCCAGAAGCCAGTCTTCAGCACTCCAGCTGCCTGAACCAAAAGCTTCTACAGCCAGCCGCCGGATTTCAAAATCACGGTTGTTGTCAGTGATCACAGACTGCAAAAACGATAGGGACTGTTCATTTCCGATCGGACTTAATGCCCGCATTGCACGCTCTGCCTTAACCGGGTCATCACGGTTCAATACCTCTGATAGCATCTCACTCCCCCCCGATTCAAGCATATAACGGGCAGCATTGACCCCCAGACTGCTGTCGGGATAAGAAAGAACAAGGTTCGTCAATTCCTGATTTCGGTTTTGAATTCCAAAATGTTCCACCAAATCCAGGAATTCATAAGTTCCTTTCACCCGTTCGAGAGTTTGGTCAAGGGTCTGCCGTACTTCCTGAAATGAATTGAGTGCGGACGGGTCGATTTGGTGCAATGCCCAGGATGAAATCTGTTGCTGGCCCGCATGATCCCCATTCATAAGGCTGACAAGGACCCGTTGTTTTTCAGAACCGCTATGAAAGTCAAATGCCCTGAAATATTTCGGTTTGTCCTGAATATCGACAGAGGAATCCCGGATAATTTCAGCAAGCATGGGGAGTGCCCGATCTGTTCTTGCACGCCATACAAGGTCCCTGCCCGCCTTGTCGTTCCAGTCCTCCCCCCTGCTTTCCAGCCAGGCTTGAAAATATCGATCCCACTGCCTGTCTGCTCCTATTCCCAATGCTTCAAGATACCAGCGGTCTTCTCCGTCGTGTTGGTTGGCCAGTTCAGCCCAAAGCCGGGAGGATGATTCAGACGAATTGTGGCGTAAGGCAATGGCTACCTCACGACGTACTTGTGGGGAAGGGTCCTTTACAAGTTGTTCTAAGACCGGAATGATGTCCATATCCCGCTGACGGGCAGCTCTTATGGCGGTAATTCGAAGATCAGGGTTCTTATTTTCCAGGGCCTGGTTTATGTAATCGTCTCCATTTTCATCGAGTTTTGACAACAGCCACAATGCACGAGCCTGATAACGGGGTGACTCGTCTGAATTCCATAAATCAATCAATACCTCCTCAGCATCCGATCCCCATTCGTGTAACTGAAGCCATGCTTTTGAACGGATCGCATGATTGGGAGATTTCAGTGCTTTTACAGCCGACTCAGGCGTACTATAATCGACATCGGGTATGTGATAAGGAGTATTTTCAGGTGCAATCCTGTAGATGCGCCCCTTTTCGGAAGCCCGGACCTGGTGGCCTCCCACTCCCGGGTCATACCAATCCGCTACAAATATGGATCCGTCAGGAGCAACTGTGACATCAGAAGGCCGAAACCACTGGTTGTGAACACCGGTCATAATATTTTCAATCTCTGCATGGTAACCGGCACCCTCCGCAACTACGGGGTAAGATCTAACTACATTCGGACCCGCATCCGTGTGAATGACTTCATTATGGAAAATCTCCGGTAGTAAATTCCCTTCATAAACCAGAATACCGGTTGGAGATCCCGCTCCGGTATCCAGCAGATTAGGGACAACTCCAGGATCATTTTGATGCCAGTGACGATTATGAATTTCTTCTTCCATGTTGATTCGGCGGTTTCGCCATCCGGCTCCGGTTCTTTCATCCGTATATCCGTAATTTCCATACTCCATTACATAGTTGATACGAACCGACCGGTTGCCATCATCATCGTTGTCCGATTGCCATAACGTACCATAGGAATCAATGGCTACTTCGTAGTTATTTCTGAAATTATGTGCCAGGACTTCAAATTCATTGCCATCCCGGTTAACGCGAAAAATCATCCCCTTTCGGTAGGGATTTCCGTCGGTGATGACTCTGTTTCCTGCCTGGTCAACGATCAATTCTCCTTCGGCATCATGGATATACTGACCCTGATCTCCGGCATTAAAATAAAACTTGCCGTCCGGTCCCATCACAAATGCATGGACACCATGATCATGTTGTTCCCCCCCGATTCCCGAAAAAAGAATCTCCTTGGTATCTGCCTGATCATTTCCGGTTGTATCTGTAAAAATAAATACATGGGGACTACGCGAGACAATCACCTGATTTCCAAGTACCATAATTCCCAGAGCCGAATCGATTTCCCTGCCCTGGTAAAACACTTTTTCAGAATCAGCCTTTCCGTCTCCATTTGTATCTTCAAGAATTACAATCCGGTCGCCTTCTTCTTTAACCGGCATTTGGGGGTTCAGGTCAGGACGGTAATTGACTCCTTCTGTGATCCAAACCCTCCCTCTTTCATCAATATCCATATTGGTTGGATTTACAACCATCTCCTCAGACGCAAAAAGTTGGGCTTCAAGTCCGTCACGAAGTTCAATCCCCAGCAACGAATTTTCAGGTCGATGTCTTTCTTCTTCAGAAAGCTCGAGAAATGCCTGATCATTACCGGATTGACAGGCGAACCCGACAAAGAATACTACAAATAGCGGCAGAATCAATCGGGAGAGCAGTCTAAAACGAGGTGTGGCTAAAAGTAAAATAATTTTTGTATTCATAAGATAACAGATAAATCGCAGGTAAATGATTTGTTCTTAATAATTCAGCTTATTATACAAAAAAGCAGGGGATAAAATCGAAATCCCCTGCTTTTCTCTAATGGGCATTAACACATTTTTCCCGGGATGAGTACTCAGCTAATTATAACCGGGATTTTGGACCAGATTTTCATTGCGTTGCATTTCATCTCTCCAAATAGGCAGAAAGTAAGCCTTGTCCTGCCACTGTCGTTCATCTACATCCCGCAGGTTATATTCAAAGTCATAAGATCCGTCATCGTTAAGTCGTCCTATAATTTGAACTCCCTGTCCGTTTTCATACACTTCAGGGGCGATCATCCAGCGACGAACATCAAAAAACCTGTGTTCTTCGAATGCCAGTTCCACACGACGTTCATTCCGAACGCGATCCAGTAATTCCTGCCCGGATTCCGTAACCGGAACATCCGGCATACCGGCACGAGTCCGAATTCGATTCAGCGCCCTCCTTGCATCCGCATCTTCACCGAGTTCGACGGATGCTTCAGCATAATTCAGGAGAATTTCTGCAAATCGCATATAAACCCAGGGTTTCTCCTGCATGTTAAACTGGTGGTTGACATTAATATCGAGGAATTTACGGGTATAGTATCCTGTGTAGGTTCCATTCCAATCCTCAATCGGACCGCCACGGGTATCGAGGCCGGGTCTCAGATCTTCCCGACCTTCTACTTCGAAATTAGCAGTTTCGACGATTCCTTCCGGATCAAGGTCAAATACATCCGAGGGTCTTTCTCTCCATTTAGCTCCATTATAGAAAATGGATGCGTAAAATCGTGGGTCCCGGTTTTCATAGGGATTTGCAGCATGCTCTGGATTGTTCCAGTCAAACTTGGATCCGTCCGCCATTTCATAGGCATCAACGTGTTGCTGTAAAGGGACATCCCCTCCCCAGTTATGCCATCCGTTGGGGCCGCTGTACAACCCGATATTCCCTTCGAACCAGCTCCAACTGTATTCGGCTGACATGTGGCGCACAAGGATATTTTCGTTATGTCCATCGACAAGAAAAATATCCGCATAATTTTTCGCGGCTGAGTCGCCCGGGGCGGGATTCGCCTCATACAATTCGTACACGCCCAGGTTCATAACTTCCTGGGCAGCATTCTTGGCGGCTCTCCATCGGGCTTGCTGATCGCCACCCATGTACCCTGTTTCAGGCATACTGCCGATATTTTCATGATACAAGTCACTCGCTGCGAAAAGCAGGGTGCGAGATTTTAACGCAAGAGCTGCCCCTTTGGTTGCACGTCCGTCGTTATCCTGTACAACCGGTAAAAGCTGAGCTGCCTGATCCACGTCACTGACGATCAAATCAATCGTATCTTCAAAAGAACCTCTTGATACCAAAAAATCATCATCCAGGTCAAACGACCGGGTGATAAGAGGAACCCCTCCGTGAAGTTTCATCAGATTATGATAAAAATAGGCTCTTAGAAAAAGGGCTTCCCCCTTTAATCTGTCTTTCAGAGCTTGTCCCATCTCCACCTCACCAATATTTTCCAGAAAGATATTGGTGTCCCGAATTTTGCTGTATAATTCATCCCATCTGTAATGAGGGAACCAGTTCGCCCAGCTTCGGAAAAAGCCGATGTTATCCGGCGTCAGGATAGACTGCCGCACCGGCCCGTCATCCCAACCGTGGACGTGCTTGGCTTCATCCACGCCGGAATTGATTCGCAATGCAAGGTATCCATGCCCTAACCCCTGATACACGTCGTTGATATAGGCTTCGACCAATGCAGGGTCATTCCATACATCCTCCTGGGACATCTCGTCCAAAGGCTGCTTGGTCAACACGGAGTGATCACACGCAGCGAAGAGGATCGTCGTACAAGTTACTAATGTGAGTATATTTAATAAGTTCTTCATCATTGGATTATTACCTTTTTCTTAAAATGTTACAGAGATACCGAGATTAAAGACTCTTTTTTGCGGATAATACTGGCCGTCGGAAGTTCGAACTTCCGGATCCATCACTTTCAGTTTATCCCAGGTAAGCAGGTTAAACCCACTGGCATAGATTCTCAGCCTTTGAATCCCCAATCCGCTACCTACTTCCGGAGGGAGGCTATACCCGATTTCCAGATTTTTAAGTCGCAGATAATCCATGTCCCTTAAAAAGTAAGTATTGGCATTGCTGGCCCAGTATTCATCATCACGGTTCCAGGTTCTCGGGTGCTCCGAACTCGGATTATCGGGTGTCCAGCGGTTTTCCGCAAAATTTTGCAAGAAGTTCCCAATCTCACCGGATTCGGTTTTCAAATACTGAACGGCACCGGCTGCTCCCTGAAAGAGGATGGAGAAATCAAATTGCTTGTAATTGGCATTGATGTTTAATCCCCCTGTCCATTTGGGAGTACCGGTTTTATCTATTCGGATTCTGTCCCGGCCATCAATCTCACCATCTCCATTTACATCCTCAAAAATGAGATCCCCGGGTCTGGCCCCTTCCCAACTGGGATAGCTGTTCACATTTGCCTCATCCTGGAATACACCGATTACATTATAGTATAAATCGGTATTCATCGGCGAACCGGTAGATTGCTGCCACTCGGGGGCCCCCGGGGCTTCATCCCAGAATTTGATTTCGTTCTCCGCAAAACCTCCGTTAAGGGTGATGTCAAACAGGAAATCACTGCTTATTTGATCCCTATAGGTAATTGAGCCGTCAAACCCACTGCTGGCTACCTCACCGATGTTTTCCCGCGGAAGACTAAATCCGCCAGTCATCGGGACGGAAGCATTTCTCCACCACAGAATTTCAGTTCTCAGATAGTTGAAGTAGTCGATCTCAAACGAGAGCCGGTTGTCAAGGATCTGAGCTTCAACGCCCAGGTCAAGCTGGTTGGCAACTTCCCAACTGACATCGCGGTTCGGTATGCGGGTCTGGAACACACTGTTGTGGATCGTTCCCCCATCAAATACATATCCGGAACCGAATCCATAGGTAGCCAGGTATTGAAATTCATCGATCCGGTCGTTCCCGGTTTGTCCCCAGGAGGCCCGGAGCTTCAATTCGTCAAACAAATCGGTGGCATTTTGAAACCAGTTTTCCTGGGTCAGCCGCCACCCAATTGAAAAGGCCGGGAAGAAGCCGAACCGCTTGTCTTCCGGGAAGATATAGGAACCATCATAACGACCCACAAATTCAAACAAATACTTACTGTGGTAGTCATAATTGACACGGGTAAAGTAATTTACACGAGCACCTTCGGATGCACTCCCATCGTTTGAACGTTCCTCTTCTCCACCGGCAAAAAGCTGATCAATCTGATCCGAAATATAGAACCGGCGAAATGCATTCATAAATGAATTACTAAACGTTTGTTGTTCCGTTCCTAACAAAACACTATAAGAGTGATCTCCTACGTTTTGTTGGAAATTTCCTACCAGGTTCAAGAGAATATCTTCCCCCTGACCGGATTCCTGAAACAGGCGCGGTTCAGAATACCCTCTTTGGGAGCCCTGCAAAACCGGCTCACCGGTTTCAATATAGGATTGGCGATCAAAAGTAAAGAGCGTCCAGGGGGTTTGCCAGACTTTTTGAAGCCTGTAATTATTATCATAGGCAAGATTCCCTCTGAATGAGAGTCCGTCTACACCGGGTACCTCCACATTCAGCCTCAGGTTCGTCTGCAAGTAATATCGTTTGTCACTGTCATATCCGGTTGCCGGAGTCCCAACAACTACAGGATTATCCCCGTATTCAATATCAGGTCCCGGTTGTCCATTAGGCCAGTAGGCCGGCAAATGGGGTTTGCCTCTCATCACCATACGAAAGATATTTCCGACAGAACGCGTCGGGTAATTCCGATCTTCCAGACGCCCGGAGATATCCAGACCGACAGACACGTGATCACTAATCTGACCGTCAATGTTACTACGGAAGCTATACTGATCGTAACGTGTTGCACTATTTTCATAGAAACCATCTTCTGTCAGACCTCCCAAAGATAGATAATATTGAACGGATTCAGTTCCGCCGGATATGGACACATCCGCACGGGTTTGGTAGGATGCAGGTTTCAGGGTTTCGGCAAACCAGTCTGTATTAGGATATAACCAGGGATCCGTACCTTGCCGGTGGTTTTCAATACGTTCCTGGGAATAGGTAGCCGGGCGACCCCGGTACATATCGATTTCATTCAACATCGTTAAATAAGTAGCAGCATCGGCCATTTCCGGAACACGTGTAGGCTGGTTAAAGCCTTGATTTACATCCAGGTTCACCTGGGTTGCTCCGGCTTGTCCTCTTTTGGTTGTTATTAAAATCACACCGTTGGCAGCTTGTGAACCATAAATTGCTGCAGTAGCATCTTTCAGGACACTGATATTTTCAATATCCTTTGGATTCAACCTTTCCAGTCCTCCGGAACGATTGGGTACACCGTCGATTACAATTAATGGGTTGTTATCTCCGAGTGTATGGTTTCCACGTATGCGAATGGTTGCACCGTCTGAACCCGGCTCGCCACTGGAATTTACCGTGACGACTCCTGGAATTTGTCCGGATAAACTGTTTGATACATTTGTAACAGGTACTTTTTCGAGTCGTTCGCCGGAAAGCGCACTTACAGACCCCGTAAGGGTTTCTCTTCGTTGTATACCGTATCCAACCACTACGATCTCTTCTCCACCCACGATATCCATTTGAAGGGTCACATTAATTTCATTCCGCCCGTTTATTGGAATTTCCTGGGTTTGATACCCGATATAAGAAAACACAAGTGTATCATTCAGGGTGGGAACTGACAAATTATAATTCCCCTGAAGGTCTGTCGTTGTCCCTCTGTCTGTTCCCTTGATTACAATATTAACGCCAGGCAGGCTCTCACCTGATCTACCGTCCATTACGATTCCATTCACTTCTTCCTGAAAGATATTGGCATTTGCGTTCATAGCGGTATTTCCATCCTGAACTTTTTGGATGATAATAGCCGTTCGGTTTGCTGAAACTCCGGCTTCCAGCCCGGTTCCGTTTAACAGTTTATTTACAGCATGAAATACATGGATATCTTTGAGTTTCATGGAAACCCTTTTATCAGGGAGTAAATCTGAATTATAGGACAAGCCAACATTTGCTTCCCTGGCAAGTTTTTCCAATGCCTCCTTGAT
Organism: Balneolaceae bacterium; assembly: GCA_040877875.1. GTDB lineage: Bacteria > Bacteroidota > Rhodothermia > Balneolales > Balneolaceae > JBBDNC01. The sequence goes on from JBBDNC010000115.1 coordinate 47,505, forward strand.
CGGTACATTTTCAAATTCAAAAGTTACCAGATTATTGATTTGCTGGACACTCGTATAAAATTCAACCCCTACATCTTGTGCGTAAACAGAGTTATCAGGAGCCCACACATTAAAGCAGGTTACAAGTAATCCCAAACTAAAGACCACTAATTTTAGTCTGGAATACTTCCTCTGATTCGTTGTATCGTATTTTTTAATCATAGGATTATTTGTATGAATTCTGGTTAATATTTAGCATGCATTGAGCACTTGTTCGCCGGACTTAATTATCTGAATTTGTGTTTTTATTCCACTTCTTTTGATGCCATCTAATGGATGTCTCATCTTGTTCAAATTTGATATCCAGACTGTTGGAGATAACTTCAAGAACATTCTTCATTGACCTTTCAGAAAAATCTGCAGTCAATCTTAAATCAAGCAATTCCGGATCTTCTATTACATTGTTAATCTCATACTTATGTTCAAGCTGCCGGACTACCTGATTGAAGGGAGTCTCATCAAAAACAATTCTGCCGTGAATCCAGCTCAGATAATTATTGACCTCAATTTTTTCCTGAACCCACTCATACGTGTCCTTGTTATATATTCCGATCATATCCTTTGTAAGTATACCTGCCGGATCGGATGGATCGACAGATCTCCCAACAGAAACTTTTCCCTCTGCAACAGTTACATAGATATTATTTGATTCGTTACGGGTTCTGACATTGAATGCCGTGCCAAGGACTCTGATTTCCGCGCCTTCTGTTTCAACGATAAACGGTCGGTTCGGGTCATGTTCAATTTCAAAAAAAGCTTCTCCATCAAGTTTTACACTTCGGATTTTTTCTTTAAAATATGCAGGCATTTCAAGTCTGGAGTGAGCATTTAGACGAATCCGGGACCCCTCTGACAAGGTCAAAGTTTTTTGTCCGGTTTCCGTTGAATGAATAACTGATGTGAGAACTTCTTCTTCCACAGGATTATTGAAATTGTAGAAGACATTCAGGATTGAAATCGTTGCAACCAGAAATGCAATAGATGCGGCAACTGCCCAGACAGATAAATGGGAACGGGATTTTTGAAACCGGTACTTCTTCTCTTTTACTCGTTGTTTTGAGATTGATTCTTGAATTCTTTTTAAAGTTCTATCAGCATCCGGCAATTCGATCGCAAATTTGTAATCTCTTGTCGAATGTTGAATATCCCTGTCAAAAAATTTCTTGAGATATCTCTGACCTTCCATGGTTTGAAAAAACTTAAGAACCCATTCAGCTTCTTCTTTTGAAGCAACGCCCTGCAGGTACTTTTCAATTAGGTCTTTTTCAAAGTTTTCCATTCAAAGTCTACTTTGTTCAATGGTTATTAAGTAATACACCACCGATCAGGAAAAGTATGCCATGGATCCCTTATTTTTTTAAACGAACAACTCTCTTTCAAAGAGACAACCTGTACAGGTATTTTTAAAATGGGCTATTTAAAGGTAATGGATGAGGAAAGGGCTTAACCTAAAAAGAAATGCGAACATTCAAACAAATTACAAATCTGCATGTATGGTCATAAATTTACGAATAAATTTCGTGGCACGATAGAACTGAGACTTCACTGTATTTTTGGAAATCCCCAGTTTGGTTGCAATTTGCTGGTCAGTGAGTCCTTGTACCCTTTTGAGTTTGAACACAAGCTGTTTTCTTTCAGGCAATTGCTGAAATCCTTCTTTAAATATTCGTTCATAATCCGATAGAAGGACCTGATTGTCAGCTTGTTCACTTGTATTTTTATGAGTATCGGAATATTCAAACTGTCTTAAAATTCTTCTTTCCTTTTCTCTGATCATATTTAAAACATGATGCTTTAACGTGCTGAATAGAAATCCCTGAATTGATTTTCCTTTTTCCAGATTAGAGCGAAATTCCCACAATTTGATAAACACATCGTGTACAGCATCTTCTGCCATAATCGGATCTTTCAGATACCGGAGTGCCAAACCATAAATTCGTTTATAATAAAAACGGTATAGCGATTCAAAAGCATCATTGCTTCCCCTTCTTAATTGTTCGATTAATTGATCATTTTCTGGGCAGACTTCCATTCGTCAGGTATTCGCAAAGTTTAAAATAGTAAGGCTAAAACAGAAAGTTCTCCGTTTTGTATTTACATAATTTATAAAATGAAAAAAAATTTCTTATATAGAAAAAGCAAAAGACAAAAATTTCATCTACATAAAAAATAAATAAACGCGAATTGCCTGTTTAAAAATCCAATTCTTGTGCGATAACAGATGTAACCGACGCAGACTGTTATTTTTGGCTGGTCTTTACCAGAAGTGAAAAAACGTGCCAATGTTATCGTGGACAGTGTAATACCATGCTTGATATGAACATTTTAATAGTAGAAGACGATAAAGTTTTATCCCTGATGCTCCAAAAAATGGTAGAACGTATGGGCTATCAGGTTGCAGAAACTACAACTGAAGGACAAAAAGCGGTTGAATTATCCCGAATCCTGTCCTGTGACCTGATTCTGATGGACATCATGCTGGAAGATGATCTGGATGGAATCGAGGCATACCGAAAAATAAATGAATCGGAGAAGATCCCGGTTATTTATATAACCGGAAATTCTGACCCCGCGAATAAAGCAAGAGCCGATGAGATGGGGTATCACGATTACATTATCAAACCTGTAATCTATGAAAATCTGCTAAAATCCATTCGTGCGTTGGAGTCTGAGAATTACAAGTAAGTAAAGAAACAAAAACCTTGAATTTCTCCCAAAACCTTATTGGATTATTTTGAATATTTTTGTGAATGGGCAAAGAGTCGATATAGGAGATGGTCGGATTTAGTTTAATCTACTGAAGAAAAGCAGGATTCGGTCAATTTGCACACTCTTTTTTTAAAAATAGTACCACTATTCGCCTCAAACCTGACATTGCCTCTTACCAATCACCTAAGTCGGACAGACTCCTAATGAATATCTATTTCGATTTCAAATAAGCCTTCTTGATCCGTTTCAAGCAAGATCTTATCAATGACCGCATCCATATTCAGCGGCCCGTTAATTTGAGGATATACCTGGCCGTCAATTTCAGAAGTCGTAATACGTGGGGACACCCTGTTTACATCAATGACAATCAGGTAGAGATTCTCTGTTCCTTTAAATTTATTGTTGGCTACTCGCTCAACCTGATCCGGATTACAACAGGGTATTTTCGCTTCTTTTCCAATATTCTCGGTCAGGCTCTCCGGTTGGTAAGCTCCGTTCACAATCCTGTCTTTCCACGTTTGACGTGAAACGAGGTGAAAAATTAAATCATGTTTCATGTCAGTTCTGGTTTCAGCTCGTTGGGTTCATATTTATTGGAAACAATCAGGCGTTGCTCTTAATTTTTCTGCGTCCGGATTGTTGATTTTTTCCTTCCTCAACCTTCTTTAAAACAAAATTGAAAATTTCCCTGGCGAGATCTTTTTGAGTGGCTTTTTCAATTCCTTCAAGTCCCGGAGAAGAGTTTACTTCCAGAACCAGCGGACCTCTGTCCGACTGCACCATATCAACCCCGGCTACGGAAAGGCCCATAGCCCGGGCGGAAGTCAGGGCCAGTTTTCGTTCTTGTTTGGTTAATTTAATCAGTTCACCTTTTCCGCCCTGGTGCAAATTGGAACGAAATTCTCCTTCCTTTCCCTGGCGTTTCATCGCACCGACCACTTTTCCATCAACCACAAATGCCCGTATATCAGCTCCCTTTGCTTCCTCAATGAATTCCTGAACGATAATGCGTGCGCGCATACTATGAAATGCCTCTATAATGGATTCAGCTGCCTTTCGGGTGGGAGCCAGAACGACTCCATGGCCTTGTGTTCCCTCCAGAAGTTTTACAATCAGCGGAGCCCCCCCTACACTGTCTATCAGTTTTTTTACCTCCTTCGAATAGTTGGTAAATACGGTTTTGGGCATTCCCACACCGGCTCGGGCAAAGATTTGCAAACTTCTGAGTTTATCCCTTGATCTGACAAGTGCCTGAGATTCAACGGATGTCGGGATTTGCATCATCTCGAACTGGCGAACAACTGCAGCTCCGTAAAATGTAACAGAAGCTCCGATTCTGGGAATCACCGCATCAATATTCTCGATTTTCTCTCCAAAATAATACATCGTCGGATGGTCTTTCTCAATGATAATATCACATTTGAGATGATCCAGAACTACTGCCTCGTGTCCTGCACTTTCAATGGTCTCGACAAGCCGTCTCGTAGAATAAAGATTTTTATTTCTCGACAATACAGCAATTCGCAATGATTTGTTGCTCATGGGATTACTATTTATTACCTATATATTTTCTTGATACATCAACGATAAATCTGTCTTTTAAAAATTTTCGCCCCAACAACACAGGGTTACGCATTTCAGATCGGTCAGCAAGGGATAATTCAATGGTGTCGACCTGGGTATGGAGACGGATTTTTGTCCGGATGATAATTCTGTCTTCCGTCAACCCATTGGAACTTCGAACCGACCTGATATCTTCTACAGGACACGTGAGTTTTTTGTTATTATATTCCGGATGAGTGGGGTCCAACAGATAAAACGAGACGTTCTTTTCTGCAGAGTTCAACTCAACTTTGTGACAGTGCAGGCTTGACGTATAGGCACCGGTGTCAATTTTGGCTTTAAGCTGATCTACATTCAAATCCGGTAGATCAATCTTTTCAATCCGTCCAACTAGTTTTTTTTCATTAATATTTTTTGAATTCATTATGTGAATTTTAGGGTGTTCATAATAACGTCTATTTTACTGGCAATCATTCATTTTTTAATATTTTATGGAAGGCTTTGCAAAACTAAGATTTTTGTTCAAGTTCAAAGCCTGTCCGCCAGCCGGCGGATTAAAACCACAGCATATTATGCATATGTGAGGATTTTAAAATCCCGATAATGTGGAAATTGGACAAAAAGACGCTCATTTTTTGAACACGCAGTGATTTTGAAAAGCCTTCTTATGATGGGGTAAGTTGTTCATTCCCGTTTTATAATAGATGACCAAATTGACAAAAAACACGGATGGAAACATTAACTGTATTTGAAAAATATTCAAGGTATTGGCCCTCCATAGCAATTACGAGTGCTGTGTTGTCCGTCATAATTTTCGGTACATATTGGTACAGTAACGATATACTGATTGCCGGCTATTTAAGGCTGGCAGCATTCATCTTTTTTGCACTCTCACTACTTAGCTTCTTCAAATGGAAAGACGGACAAGTAAAAATCGACTTAAACCTGGATCAGGATCAAAGAATTAAACTCACTTACTTTGTGCGTGATCGTTTCATTACGAGTAACCACTTAAACCTGGACGACGTCAGTGCAGTTGAAGTGAACAAGATGCCAAATATAACTCTCTACAATGAATTCGCAACAGGAGATCGTTGTATACGTTTCAGGAGTAAAGATACCGGAGAATGGAGTTATCTGAATAAAGTACACGGAAGGATCATCCCGCTGGATAGGGAAAATGCAAATCGGGTTACAGAGTTTATTAAAGCCCATCTGAATCGGTCATTGTAAATTTGGATTCCCTCTAAGAGGGTTGTGTAAAATCACTGCGTGTTCAAAAAATGAGCTTTGTTTTGCACAATCTCAGCATTTTCGCGAATTCGAAATCCTCATTTATGCCTAATAAACTGCGGTTCCGATCCGCCGGCCGGCGGACAGGCTTTGAACTTGAACAAAACCCCTGGTTTTTTAAAGCCCTCTCTAACTGACAAGTTCCCCGACAAAATTTGGCAGCGCGAAACAGGACCGGTGAACATCGGAATTGTAGTATTTCAAATTTCGAAGCTGATTTGCATTCTCCAGTACCCTCCCGACTACAATCTCATCCAGCGGATGATCTTTTTGGGAAGCACACATCATTGACCACATTCCTCCGGGATATAACGGTATATAAGACAAATATAGGGAAGCAAACGTAAATAGTTCTTCAAGCGAGCTGTACACCTTTTTAATACTTGAGTGATAAGCAGATACCCACGGGCTTTCAGTTTGTGCTGTCAGCACTCCGTGCCCGCTTAAGGCATTCTGACAATGCTTATAGAACTCTTTCTCAAACAACCCTTCTGCCGGCCCTACCGGATCAGAACCGTCTATCATGATCACATCATAGGGCTGATTTACATTTTTCACAAATGATATTCCATCCTGGAACAAGACATTAAGCTTCGGATTTTCAAAATCTCCCACCCCTGGCAAAAACTTTTTTGAAGCTTCTACTACGGTTTCGTCAATTTCAACCATATCCACATGTTGAACCGATGAGTGCTTCATCACTTCACGAGCTGTGCCTCCGTCGCCTCCCCCGATGATCAATACCCGTTCGGGAGAAGGATGGGTAAATAGCCCCACATGAGCTAACATTTCATGATAGACAAATTCATCTTTTTCAGATAGCATGACCATTCCATCGATGACCATCAGATTTCCCCAGGTATCCGTTTCATAGACTTCCACAAGTTGATAGTCGGATTGCCTGGAATACAATAACCGGTTGACACCTACGGTAAGTCCTGTTCGTCCGTTATAGAATTCATTGAATTGAATGGGCATAGTGTTTTTCTATTTCAATGGATTTAAAGATCCTGTTGACTCGGTACGAATCGATTCCAGATCATACCAAAGAACGACTCCTGCAAAGGTTGAACCGCATACTTTAATCTTGTGCTCGATGCCAACCGATTTAATTTCCTTTAATTTGCGTTGTCGATATTCAAAGGCATCCACGACCATCTGTTGAACAATGGATTGAACGGTAGAAAGTTCCGCATGATCTTCAAATTCCATAATCACCCCCGGTTCCTCAGGGTCTTCCGGAATTCCTACAGCTATTGCCGAAGAGATCATCCTGCCGGGCGTCACGGCATCAATAGATGCATATGCCAAAGGAATCAACCCCCCTTTGGGAAGATTGATATCCTCTATACTTACCTGTTTCGCACCCGGGGGGAGAATACTGCTCATACGTACAAGGTTTGTATCTCCCACTCCTGCCTGGATTAAAGCATTATCAAATGCATTCAATCTTGTGCGCCCTTCAGCCGCCCCCCGGACAAGCGAGAATAGATTTGGAGTTTTTACCATCATAATTCGTTAAATGTAGAGATCACTTTCGGTTGATATTGAGATGAATTTGCGGAAATGAAATGGGTTAACGAAAAGCGGAAGGTTTTCTCCATAGCGGTTGCTTTCATTTACTTATTATTCCAGGCAGAGACTTCCGAGCTGGGTTTAAAAAGCAGTTTTTGTCCTTGCGGAACCATAAACATCCCTCTTTTCATTTCCATACTTGAAACATTTGCCGATTCGAATAAATCTTTCAATTTTTCCTGAATAATCCAGGGGTCAATGGTGTCTCCGCATGTAAAAATATCGACCGCAGCATAATTATATTCCGGCCATGTATGGATAGCAACATGAGATTCGGCAATCACAATAACACCGCTGATCCCGTATGGACTAAACTTATGAAAGTTATGTGAAATTAGGGTTGCTCCCGATTCTTTAGTCGCCTCTAATAGTGATTGCTCAATAAACTCAATATCATTGATTCTTGACTCATTACAATCATAATATTCAACGAGAATTTGTCTGCCAAGTGCTTGCATTTTTTCTTACTCTTTAAAAAGCCATTTTATTAAAAATTCGGATTTCTATGTATTACCCCGTACAGGCCGGTTTATAACCTTAGTAGAGACTGAACGATTTACTTCTATGTTTTTGAGTATATCGAAACAAAATAATTGCAACGATAAAACGATCCCGGTTGATACTTATTTGTTTTTTGAGAACCGTTCTTCTGCCAAACCGATGAATCCACCCATTCCGGCAATAAGCCAATAAATTACACAGATTTTTAACATTAAATGAAAGAGAAACTAAAAAAAATCTCAACGGAACAATTGACCGAAATCTATGAGGCACTCTACCTTCCCCGGGCCATAGAGGAAAAGATGCTTTCGCTTCTTCGTCAAAACAAGATCAGCAAATGGTTTTCCGGGATCGGACAGGAAGCCATTTCAGTGGGAGTCGGGCTATCTGTTGACCGGGATGATTTTCTGCTTCCGATGCATCGTAATCTCGGTCTATTTACAACACGGGGGGTTCCTCTCTACCCTCTTTTTTGTCAGCTTTTGGGAAAAGCTGACGGGTTCAGCGGAGGACGGGAGCGGTCGTTTCATTTTGGGGCTCTTGACTATAAAATTGTGGGAATGATCTCACATCTGGCAGCAACGATGCCGATTGCCGACGGACTCGCACTGGCCCAAAAATTAAAACGAACGGACCAGATCGTCGTTAGTTTTTGCGGAGACGGCGCGACAAGTGAAGGGGATTTTCATGAATCCCTGAACCTGGCAGCAGTGTGGAAGCTCCCTGTTATTTTTATGATAGAAAATAACGGCTATGGATTGTCGACGCCCGTTTCGGAACAGTTCGCTTGCAAAAGTCTCGCAGATCGGGCTGCCGGGTATGGAATGAAAGGCATGAAAATAGACGGAAACAATATTTTCGAGGTAATGGAAGCAGTACATGAGGCAAGAGAGATGGCACTGAAGGGAAAGCCGGTGTTCATTGAAGCCATGACCTTCAGGATGCGCGGACACGAGGAGGCATCGGGTACATTTTATGTATCGGATGAACAAATAGAGGCATGGAAAGCTAAAGATCCGCTCCAACGGGTTGAAAGCAGGTTGCTGGAATCAGGCTTTATGAAGGATAAAAATAATTTGAACCGGATTCGGAAGAAAGTTCAATCGGAGTTTACAGAAGAATTGGAAAAAGCTTTGGAAGCCCGGGACCCTGTTTTGAATACGGATAAAGAACTTTCAAGGGCCGGCCTGGTAAAATATCATGAAACCGTTAAGACGGAGCCTCAGGGGGTTCAAATCAAAAGGAGATTTATTGACGGTATCCGGACTGCCTTGTATCAGGCTTTTGACGAAGACTCCACATTGATAATGATGGGACAGGACATAGCAGAGTACGGAGGGGTATTTAAAGTAACAGAGGGATTCCTGGAGGCCTTCGGAAAAGATCGAATTCGAAATACTCCCATCATCGAGTCGGGTATTATCGGCACAGCAATCGGACTTTCACTGGAGGGTTTCAAACCCGTCGTGGAAATGCAATTTGCCGATTTTATATCCTGTGGGTACAATCAGATTGTGAATAATCTTTCCAAAGGGCATTATCGCTGGATGCCACCCTTGAATGTTACAATCCGGGCCCCCCACGGAGCCGGTGTAGGAGCCGGCCCCTTCCATTCTCAGTCGCCCGAAGGATGGTTTATGTCTCATCCCGGTTTACGAATCCTTGTGCCGGGAACCGTAGATGATGCCCAGAATATGCTTTATTCTTCTTTATTCGACTCGAACCCCACCCTGTTTTTTGAACATAAAAAACTCTACCGCAGTCTAAAAGAAGAAATTCCCGGGCGTTGCAGGTTCGTTGATTTGGACCACGCAGTGGTTCGGCGTCCGGGAAGAGACGTATCAATTATTACGTATGGTCTCGGTTTGCAGTGGGCTCAAGAGATTGCAGAGGAATATGAAAAATCGGGAGTCTCTCTTGAAATTGTTGATCTTCGAACTCTTGCTCCTCTCGATCGAAACACCCTGAGAAAATCAGTTGAAAAAACCTCCAAAGTTCTCCTGCTACAGGAACCTTCTCAAACCCTGGGCCCGATGAGTGAATTGTCGGCTATTATCATGGAGGAGTGTTTTGAATTTCTGGATGCCCCGGTAATTCGCTGCTCTTCACTGGATACTCCTGTCCCCTTCAACCGGGAACTTGAAAAGGGATTCCTTGCACGATACCGTTTACATGAAAAACTGGACACATTGCTGGAATATTAATCGTCCTATTATTCTTCTCCATGCTTCCTGTAATAATTCTCAGTTCCGAGGAGTCGTTTGATCAACAGGAATAAAATCGTAGTTGAATCCAGGGTACTGAACCCCTTGGCAGACCGGTCGGTATCCAGAAGAGCTTCGTATACTGCCGGCATCTCCGCCAGGCTGAACCCGGAGGCATCTTCCCATAATTTGTTAAAGAACCAGTTGTTTTTGATTCCCATCTCCTGCTGAATTTTTGATTTTGCCATCCCCCTTTCCTTAAGGCGGCAAATCTGCCAGATATTGCCGAATACACTATAAAAGAAACCGACCGTACGTATGATCTCCCCGTTTTCCGAATTTGCTGCCAGCAGCATCTTTTCAGCAATTTTCACAGACTTTTCCAGATCTCGTGATATCACGGCTTCTTTTAGTTCGATAACTGAAAATTCTCGGTAAGAGCCGATTATTTTTATTACATGATCCCTGTTAATCCTGGATTCCTCATCGACATAAGTACAAACCTTTTCTATTTCCGTAGCCAGTATTTGAAGGTTATCGCCGGCAAGCTGAGTCAGAATCTGGGCTGCTTCCGGATCCATTTCTTTTTTATGCTTATGGCGGACCCAATCGGCCGCCCAATCCGGCAGTTTATAGTCGGGAAGTTTATTAAACTCCCTGGAATAGACATTTGTTGAATTTGTCAGGGCCTTTCCCAAATTTGTTCTTTTGTCAGGGGATTTGGTGTCTATCAGACAAAGAAAGGTTGTCGGATTTGGATTCTCAAGATATGGAATAAAATCATTGACATGCCCCTCTTCCTCTGCCCTGCCCCCCAACTTGGCGAAGTCGCGCACTACTACCACTCTTAGATCCGCCATCATCGGATAGCTTCGGGCAATGTCCAGAACTTTATTGGGGCTCACTTCACTTCCATATAGCAAATCCAGGTTAAAATCCTGCTGATCCGGTTGAATTTGCCGGATCGCTTCATCCTGGAGCAAATCCAGGAAAAAAGTTTCGTCCCCATAGAAAAAATAAACCGGTTTCCGGTGATTCGGATTTCGGATACTCTGCAGAGCTTCCCGGTAAAATTCTATGCTGGTTTTTTTAGCCAAAATCTATGATTTGTGATTCAACAGGTTTTACAGCATTTGCAGAATCAATTTACAACAAAAATCAGGGAGTCAGCCTTCCCAGCATGCGCGGAAACGGAATGGTTTCCCGAACATGTGTGAGGCCGCAAATCCAAGCCAATGTACGTTCCAGGCCCAATCCGTAGCCGGAATGCGGGACAGATCCATACCGCCGCAAATCGAGATACCATTGGAAAGGCTCTTCCGGCAAGTCATGTTCTGCGATTCGCTTTCGCAGCATGTCCAGGTTGTCTTCCCGTTCACTGCCGCCGATTATTTCACCATATCCTTCCGGGGCCAGTACGTCCATTGCCAAAGCTAACTGATCGTCTTCAGGATCGCGTTTCATATAGAATGCCTTTACTTCAGCCGGATAACGGTGAACAATGACCGGAGCGTCAAATTGCATGGTAAGGATCGTTTCATCACTTCCCCCGAAGTCATTTCCCCATTCAAAATTGATAGCCGATTTTTTCCATACCGGGATATTTCTAAGGTCTTCTTCGATCTGGTCCCGGCGAGTTGCAATTTCCTGGATGCGTTGATCTATCTGGGATTTTCTCCACTTTTTGGCAGATCCGTGTTCTTTTTTTATCGCCTCAAGTTCTACTGCGAGATTTTCCTGCTCTTCCTTTCGATCCTTCGTCATCTTATCGAGCATTTCCGTGGTTTCCCCGCTCTTTAACTTTTCTACTGCTTCTGAATAGGTCATTCTGTGGAACGGGTTCCGGAGAGCCTGCTCCAGGTATGTGGTGTCTCTTTCAAGAATCTCAAGATCTGACCGGCTGGATTCAAGGATCTCCCCGAGAATAAATTTAATCATCTCTTCCGCAAGGTCCATGTTCATATCCAGATCATAATAAGCCATTTCAGGCTCAATCATCCAGAATTCAGTCAGATGGCGGCGTGTCTTGCTTTTCTCGGCTCGAAAAGTGGGACCGAACGTGTAAACTTTGCCATGTGCCATGGCCATCGCCTCGGCATAAAGCTGACCGGATTGAGTCAGATAAGCTTTTTCGTCAAAATAATCTGTTTCAAACAAGGTGGTAGTGCCTTCGGCGGCATTCCCGGTAAACACAGGGGCATCGAGTTGTAGGAAATCCCGTTCCTGAAAAAACTTGTGGATGGCAAATATAATGGCGTTTCGAACCCGCATGGCCGCCCATTGTCTCCTGCTTCTTAACCACAGATGACGGTTTTCCATTAAAAATTCCACTCCATGTTCTTTTGGAGTAATTGGGTAATCCTCCGCTATTTGATGGATTTTTAAATTTGATACATGAAGCTCGTATCCCCCGACACTTCGATCGTCCTTTACGACCCGTCCACTAATTTCCAGTGAACTTTCCTGTTTAAGCGATGCGGCGGAATCCCAGACATTTTCCGGTACTTCATCTTTTGCTACAATACATTGACACAGGCCGGAGCCGTCCCGCATTTCAATAAACTGAAGATTTTTACTGCTTCTGTAATTATATACCCAACCTTTAAGGGTGACGCTTTGATCTTCATGTTTGTTTAAATGTTTGATATAAACCATGGATTTCAAATTTTTTCTAAAGCAAACTTATACAATTAAAAAAATCTTCCGGCCGCCGGCAGGAAAGAATGGGAAAACACTGTTGTCTCCCCTTCAAGATCTGTTCAGGATAAAATGTATTTAACGGACAATCCCAGGTTCTTTTGAGTCCACTCAATTGAGCAATTCAGGACTCGTTTTCAATTCTTAACCACCTTCAGGTTGTTCTCCATTTTCAGGCAGCAATAACGTTTCCGAGTAATATTCCGAATTAAAAAATTCTTCGGAAAATTCCTTTACATCCTCGTCGGTTACGCGATCAATATTCTCCACCAATTCATCAAGGGTTACAAACCTGTTGAAATAAAGTTCACTTTTCGCCAACCGGGTCATCCGATTATTCATACTCTCCTGGGAAAGTAATAATTTACCCTTTAATTGAGACTTGGATTCCTCCATTTCATTCCCAGAAATTGGTTCGGTAAACAATCTTTGAAATTCTGAAAATATGAGATCCCGTACGTGATCCACATAATTCCTGTCTGTCCCGATATAGACTCCAAACAGGCCTGCATCCGTATAAGACTGATTGAAGGTGCCGATCGAGTAACAATATCCGAATTTTTCCCGGATATTTTGATGAAGCCTGGAACTCATGCCTCCCCCCAGAACCGTATTGGCAATTAAAAGCAGGTATTTGTGATCATGGTCAAAGTACAAGCCTCTCCGGCCGATAATCATGTGTGTTTGTTCTATCGGTTTGGTAATTACTTTCTTTTCGGCCTGATAGGAGGTCATGTTTTGGCCGTACTCAACGGAAGGATTCGAATTTGATTCTTCAAAATAATCCGACACAAGTTTTACAACCTTCTCATGCTCCACATTGCCTGCTACCGAAACCAAGATATTCCAGGGTTGATATCGATGGTTTATATAGTCCAACAGATGATCTCTCGTAAACGAGTTGACCGTATCTTCATATCCAATGATAGGCCTGCCAAGAGGATGATTCTTAAAAACATGTCCGTTAAACTCTTCAAACAGAAAATCTTCAGGACTGTCCCTGTACATTTTCATCTCTTCAATTACCACCTTTTTTTCCTTCTCAATTTCTTCAAGGGGAAAAACAGGATTTTGAATCATATCCGTGAGGACGTCCAGTGCCAACGGTAACTGCGTATCCAGGCATCGTGAATAATAACATGTATATTCATTGGATGTGAAAGCATTCAAATACCCCCCGACCGCTTCCATACTGAGTGCAATATCGTAGGCAGTTCTTTTTTCGGTGCCTTTAAAAAGCATGTGTTCCAGAAAGTGGGTAATGCCGGCCTGTTCCTCCGGCTCATTTCTGCTTCCGGTTTTCACCCAGACTCCCACCGCAACACTTTTTACACTTTCAACTTTCTCCGTAATGATTTTAAGTCCGTTGTCGAGGGTGGTTTTTTTTACAAAATCGATGGATTTCCAGTTGCTCATCTTTCAATGATCCGATATAAATTAATTTCAGTATGACAAATACAGATGCGGCCATACATAAGTATGGTTGATATAACACCCGTGTTTGAGGTAAATAAAAAAGCGTCTCTTTTTCGGGAGACGCTTTAATATACACAGCTTATGATTTCCAGGGAATACAGGCAGAATCACGAATCATCATTTTTTGACAGGAGTGCCTTTCGTGATAAACGAAGTTTCCCACCGTGTTCCACTTTAAGCAGTTTAACGTCAATGACATCCCCTACCGACAGTTCATCATTAATGTCTTTCACATGTGAATGATTCACTTCAGAGATATGCAGCAGGCCTTCCTTGCCCGGCACGATCTCAACAAATGCGCCGTATTCCTTCAGGGCTTTGACCGTTCCCGTATAGACAGCTCCTTCGTCAAGCTGGCCGGTGATTGCCTTGATGCGATCCTTCGCCTGTTCTGCTCTTTCAAGGTTGTCAGATGAAATGGTAATAATTCCCTGACCTTTTTCATTTTCCTCAACAAGAATTTCCGTTCCGGTTTCACGCTGCAAGGTCTGGATGACTTTTCCGCCAGGCCCGATAACAGCTCCGATCTGATCCCCGTCAATTTCCATTTTCAGGAATTGAGGAGCAAATTCCGAAAGATCCTTTTTCGGCTCGGAAATGGTTTCACTCATTTTCTCAAGGATATGCATACGTCCGGTATGGGCCTGTTGCAGAGCTTCTTCAAGGATTTCAAAACTAATTCCCTTTACTTTTATATCCATCTGGGTAGCCGTTATACCCTCTGCGGTTCCTGCGGTTTTAAAATCCATATCTCCCATGAAATCTTCTTCACCGCGGATATCCGACAGAACCACAGATTCGTTATTCTCTCCTACAATCATCCCCATTGCTATTCCTGCAACCGGTTTTTTCAAGGGTACGCCTGCATCCATCAATGCCATGGAACCTCCACAAACAGAAGCCATAGACGAAGATCCGTTCGACTCCAGTATGTCAGAGATCACTCGTATAACATATCCGAACTCATCGAATCCCGGCATCATCATTTTCAATGCCCGTTCAGCCAGATAACCGTGACCGATTTCACGACGCCCGGGGCCTCTCAGGAAACCTGCTTCTCCCACACAATAAGGGGGGAAGTTATAATGGAGCATGAACTGCTTGGCATCTTCATAGAACAGGGTATCAATATTCTGCTCGTCCCGTTTGGAACCAAGCGTTACGGAACAAAGTGCCTGGGTTTCACCGCGGGTAAAAATTGCAGAACCATGAGCGCGGGGCAGGTACCCGATTTCCGTCCAAATATCCCGAATCTCCTCTGGGCCACGTCCGTCGATCCGCCGTTTCTTTTCCAGAATCAAGTGTCGGAGTTCCTCTTTCTCAATATCACTACAGATAGAAAGGATGTCACCTTCTGATTCTTTGTATCCTTCCAAAGCCGTTATTTTTTCGACAACCGTGTCTTTCAATTCCCGGATACGTTCTCCGTACTCTTCTTTTCCAAGCCCGGAATTGACAATCTCTTTCATCGAGTTCTCAGCCAGTTCACGTACCTTGCCTTCAAGTTCTTCATCTGCAGATTCGGGTACAAAAACCCGTTTTTCCCTGCCGTGTACTTCCCGCAACTCTTCCTGAAATGCACAGAGTTTTTGAATCGCCTCGTGTCCGGCCTTGATTCCCTCAAGCATCTCCTTCTCGGTCAATTCATCCATCTCGCCTTCAATCATAATGACACTGTCAGCCGTACCGCCAACCAGGACATCCAT
This sequence comes from Balneolaceae bacterium, assembly GCA_040877875.1. Taxonomy (GTDB): domain Bacteria; phylum Bacteroidota; class Rhodothermia; order Balneolales; family Balneolaceae; genus JBBDNC01. Next base: position 63,268 of record JBBDNC010000115.1, read on the forward strand.
TTCACTGTTCTTCAGCTCATCGATAGTCGGATTAATAACAAATTCTCCGTCTATCCGACCCACACGTACTTCAGCCATCGGCCCGTCAAATGGAATATCCGAGAGATGGATCGCAGCGGAAGCCCCCAATCCACCCAAAACATCAGCCAAATGCTGCCCATCTGATGAAATCACATAGCAAATTACCTGTGTTTCGTGATAATAACCTTGAGGAAACAAGGGACGCAAGCTTCGGTCGATCAGACGACTTGAAAGAATCTCAAGATCGGAAGGCCTGCCCTCCCGTTTCATAAATCCACCCGGAAATCGTCCGCCGGCCGAAAAACTTTCTCGCAGATCCACTACCATAGGGAAAAAATCCTGTCCCGGTTTAGCCTCTTTTGCACTCACAACTGTACAGAGTACCATGGTCTCACCCATTTGAACCACGACCGCTCCGTCAGCCTGTTTGGCCAGTCGGCCGGTTTCGATGGATAAGGTTTTTCCCGGTGCAAATTCAATACTTTTAAATTCTTTCTTCATTCTATCTAATCTTTGATTGTTCGATTTCTAAACTAATTTATGTTAAAAATACCGAGCGGTATTCATTTGATTTTTTATCCCTCCATTCATTGTATCGATGAAGGTGAAAGGAAGGCGTGGAACTTTGAACCGGACTCCAGGTAAAACAGATCGATACAATACGAGTTATTAACAGAAGGAATCCGGATGTTGATGACTTCTGCCGGATTGTGTTCATTCTTTGTATTTGAATCGACCGGTCCCTGCCACAGTGCTTATTTTCTGATACCCAGTTCCTGTATCAACGAACGATACTTGTTGATATCTTCCTTCATCAGATAATTCAATAAACGCCGTCTTTTTCCAACCATCAGGAGAAGACCCCGTCGGGAGGAGTGATCCTTGCCATGTGTTTTCAAATGATCGGTCAGGTCGTTAATTCGCTGTGTGAATAGGGCAATTTGTGCTTCGGTAGATCCGGAATTGCCTTTCGCTTCTCCGTATTTCTCGATAATTTCTTCTTTTTTTTCTTTCGTAAGACTCATTTCAATCGTTGAATTTACATTTTAATATCTGCTGTCTTTAATAGCAGATCAAGATAAACTTATTTCAATTCATTGGCAATTCTCAATGAGAATGAACGAACAACAGAATTCATAGTCATAACAACCTGAGGGTTGTATGAATTCAAATGAAATCGGAACTTTGTAAGTTAAATAGTTTCGAGTCTCCTTAAACATTCTTTTTCATCTGTTGCAAGTTGTTTTTTTAATTCTACAACGCTGCTGAACTGTTGCTCATCCCGGATCCGGCTGATAAAGCGAATCTGGACAGAGTTTCCATAAATATTCCTGTCAAAGTTAAAAATATTCACTTCCAGGGTATGTTGTTTCCCTTCGAATGTAGGACGGTAACCGATGTTCATCATTCCTTTTTTGAATTGATCATCCAGACGAACTTGAACAGCGTACACCCCGTTTTTGGGAATCGCCTTATTGGGATGGTCCGCTTGAATATTTGCGGTTGGATAGCCGATCTGTTTTCCACGTTTGTCTCCGTGAACCACCGTTCCGTTGAGCAGATACGGCCGTTCAAGAAGTTTGGCAGCCAATTCTACATTTCCATGATCCTGAAGAGCCTGGCGGATGGCTGTGCTGCTTACGGTTTTATCTCCCACTTCCTGTTTTGAGACCACATACACTTCAAATTCAAGCTCATCGGCAATTGACTGTATCGTATCAATCGAGCCTTCCCTGTCTTTTCCAAACTGATGGTCATAGCCGATAACAAATTCACTGACACCGATCTTTTCCCAAATAATTTCCCGGATAAAATCATCCGAGCTAATAAGCGAAAAATCCCTCGTAAATGGGATCACAATCATTTCGTCGACTCCGAGATCTCTCAAAATCTCACATCGTTCTTCAAGGCTCGTCAGAAGGTTAATCCCTTCCCGGCCCGGATTAATAATTTCCCTGGGATGCGGATCGAACGTTACAATCACACTTCGAGCATTTCGCTGTTCCGCTTTTTCCAGAACGGTATGGATCAATACCCTGTGTCCGGCGTGGACTCCGTCAAACGTCCCCACAGTCACCACCGAGTTCAGCTCCCTTGTGGCATCCTTCAATTGTATGATTTCACCCATTGTTTGGCTCCATCCAATTCCTGAAATTTTCGGGTACCCATGCATCTTCGACTGAAAAATGACCGATTTGTGTTCTGCGAAGGTCACTCAGGTAAGCCAGGCTGTTGCATGCTTTGCCCAGATCATATGCAATGGATCGGATATAGGTTCCCTTTCCACATGTGACCTTGATTTTCAATTTGGGAAGGCTGCAAGAGAGGATTTGAATATCCATGACTTCTACACTTCTCGGTTCCAATTCAACCTTCTCCCCTCTTCTGGCCAGTTTGTAAAGCCTTTTCCCATCCTTCCAAAGAGCCGAATACATCGGGGGAACCTGGTCAATTTGACCGACAAACTGATTTTTCAGGGTCTCATCCAGGGTCTTTCGATCCAGGTGATTCCAATCAGCAGTGTTGTCAATCTCGGTATCCCGGTCATAGCTCGGGGTAGATGCACCCAGTGTAATTTCGGCAATATACGTTTTTGGCAACTCCTGGATTTGGCTGACTGATTTGGTGGCTCTTCCGCAGCAAAGTATTAAAAGTCCGGTGGCAAGAGGATCCAACGTTCCGGCATGACCTACTTTTCTGACGGGAATCAGGCTTCTGATATACTTAACCACTCCAAAACTGGTCATTTTCGGGGGTTTATCCACCGGAATGACGACACCCGCTGAAAAGAGCTTTTCGTCGGGCAGCGCAAGATGATGCTTGTCGAGAATCGGCAGATTCTCTAATGCAATCGGGGTTTTAGCCATTTTACTCGTTATCGGTATCCCGGTTACGACGCTCTTTTTTAACTTCTTTAAATAGCTGTTCGATCCGATTCACATATTCAGCCGAGTCATCCACATAAAAGTGAAGTTCCGGAATCCGGCGGACCTGGTTTCGTATCCTGCCGGCGAGTTCATGGCGGATATCCACATTATGGTCATCAATATGTTGAAATACCGTTTTGGGATCTCCATCAGGAGCATATACACTTACATAGACTTTGGCAATGGAAAGGTCGGGGGTGACACGAACTCCTGTTACGGTCACAAAAGTCCCATTCATCTGATACTGCCTTTGGAGAATCTCACCCAGGTCACGTTGAATGACTGCGCCCAGGCGTTCGGTGCGAATACTCATGATTATGATACCGGTATTAAAATAATGTGTGATTCTCTAAGAAGTGGAGATTTAATTCTGCAAATCATAAAATACAAGAACTGAACAGTTAACCTGCACTGTCCTCAAGTTTTCGTTTTTCCTCTACTACCTCATAGCATTCAATTTCATCTCCTACCTTCAAATCATTGTAACCGACAATGCTCATTCCGCATTCATAGCCGGACTGGACTTCTTTAGCATCGTCCTTAAAACGTTTCAATGAATCAATTTCACCTTCATAGATAACGACTCCATCTCGTATAATCCGGACAGGTTCATTACGGTTAATCTTCCCTTCCTTGACATAACAGCCGGCAATCGTTCCAATTTTCGAGACTTTGAATATTTCCCGAATTTCAGCAAGTCCAAGCATTTGCTCCTTGATTTCAGGGCTTAAGAGTCCCTCGAGAGCGTCTCTCACTTCATCAACCGCGTCATAAATAACACTGAACAAGCGGATATCAATACTTTCTGCCTCTGCAAGTTTTCGTGCATTTGAAGTTGGCCGTACCTGGAAGCCGATGATGATTCCCTCCGAAGCCGAGGCCAGTAATACGTCAGACTCCGTGATAGCTCCCGAGCCCGTATGGATAATATTAACCGCTACCTCATCCGTACTCAGATTCTGCAGGGCTCCCGAGAGGGCCTCGATCGATCCGTCAACGTCCGCTTTGATGATAATATTGAGTTCGGAAACCTCGCCGAGAGCCAGACGACGTGAGAGGTCATCCAGAGTTAAATGTTTGGTTTTTCTAAGTGATTGCTCACGTTTAAGTTGTTGACGTTGATTAGCAATCTCTTTAGCTGCTTTTTCATCTTTTGGCACAACCAGTTTGTCCCCCGCCTGCGGAGGCTCATCAAAGCCCATGAGTTGAATAGGAGTTGAAGGACCAGCGGTTTCCAGACGTTTGCCGTGTTCATTTTCCATGGCACGAACCCGGCCGAAACACGGCCCGGCTACAAACGGATCCCCAACTTTCAGGGTGCCGTTTTGGACCAGGATATTTGCAATCGTTCCCTTACCTTTATCAATTCTGGACTCCAAAACTACGCCGGTAGCCCTGCGGTTGGGATTGGCTTTCAGTTCCATTAATTCGGCCTCGATCAGTACCTTTTCCAGGAGTTCTTCAATCCCTTCACCCGTGATTGCGGAGACTTCGGCCGACTGGTTCTCTCCTCCCCACTCTTCTACAATCACATCATGTTCAGATAGTTGTTGCTTGATTTTATCGGGGTTGGCTCCTTCCTTGTCGATTTTATTGATAGCAATGACAATCGAAACCCCGGCAGCCTTGGAGTGATTAATAGCTTCTATCGTTTGAGGCATAACGGCATCATCTGCGGCAACCACAAGAATTACGATATCCGTTGCCTGGGCTCCGCGGCTTCGCATAGCTGTAAAGGCCTCATGGCCAGGAGTATCCAGGAAGGTGATCCTGCGGCCATCGTCCGTCTCAACGGCATAGGCTCCAACGTGCTGGGTAATTCCGCCGGCTTCACCCGCGGCAACCTTGGTTTTACGAATATAGTCCAGCAGTGAAGTTTTACCGTGATCCACATGTCCCATTACGGTGATAATCGGTGCACGGGGTTCGAGATCTTCAGGATCATCTTCTTCAACCACGATCTCTTCAATCATTTCTTCGGCATCTACAAATTCCACTTCTCTGCCGAATTCTTCCGCTACAAGTTCAATGGTCGAGGCATCCAGCCGCTGATTAATGGATACCATCATACCTATATTCATGCATGTTGTAATCACATCGTTCGGCTTGACGTCCAGCAATGCGGCAAGGTCACTGACCGTTACAAATTCCGTGACTTCAAGAATTTCCTCTTCCATTTCCTGAAGTTCTTCCCGAAGCTGTTGTTCCTCCTCACGCTCTTCCCGTCTCTGTCGGCGTCTTTTCTGGCGCTTGCTTCCTACCGTATCGGACGACTGCATTTTCTGCATTGTCTCACGCATCTTCTGTTCTACATCCTCCTCATCAACGCGCGACCGCCTTCCTCTCTTCTTCTTGCTTTTACTCTTGCCCTTGTCGCTATCCTTGGCTGCTTTGTCTTTTTTAGAAGAATCAGTTTTAGCGGAATCCGATGAATCATCCTTTCGATCCTTCTTTCGCTTTCGTTTTTTACGTTTCTTTTGAACCGGCTTGTCAGCTACACTAATCTTGCCGACAACTTTAGTACCTGACAATCGTCCGGCCCGGCCGCGTATAATCGATTCCTCATCTTCTTCGCTTTCTTCATCTTCATCGTCATCTTCGTCCTCGTGCTCATCCTCTTCCGATTCGGCTTCCGCTTCCGGCCCTTTTTCATCTTCCTCATCCTCTTCTTCGATATCGCCGGTTTGGGCCTCAATTTCCTCTTCTTCATCCTGGGCTTTCGCAACCTGCTTGTCCGCTTCTTCCTCTTCTTCTGTTGCTTCATCCTCTTCCGCAGGGACTTCCGTCTCCTCTTCCGCTTTCACCTCTTCAGGTTCGGCGGCTTCTTCTTTTGTATCAGATTCGCCGGTTTCCGTTTCAGTCTCCTCTTTCTGCTCTTCTTCCTCTTCCAGTTCCTGCTTAACGGCATCTTCTTCAACGAGCTCCTCTCGCGCATCCACCTCTTCTTCATCCGCTTCATCCATCGGTTCAAGATCATCGATCGGCTCAAGAAAATTATCAATGGAAACACTTTCGTTGCGTTGAGACTTCATCTGGTTACGACGGGACTCGTATTCTTCACGCACCTTCTCGTGTTGTTCGCTTTTTGCCTTTTCAACTCCATATACTTCTTCCAGCACCCCATACATTTCCGGAGTTATCGTGGAATTAGGCTTATTGGCAATTTCAAAGCCTTCTTCAGCCAGGGAGTCTACAATAGACTTTGTAGCTACATTAAACTCAGAAGCGACTTTAAAAAGCTTTTTTGATTTCTTATCCGTCATGCGGTAATAATGTAAATAGAATTAACTGATGTGAAAGTTACAATCATTCTTATTCGTCCTCAAATTCATAGGCGATCACATCGATGATCTTTTCAGCCGTTTCCTTGTCTATCTTTCCCTCGGTTCTGCGAACAATCTCATCTTCGTCAAGTTCCAGAACCGCCCGGGCTGTGTCACAACCGATATTGTGCAGGATTTCAACGGTCTCCTCTCCAAAGTCGACAGTAAATTCATCCAGGTCAATATCATCTTCCTCTTCCACCTCGCGATAGACGTCAATTTCACACCCCGTCAATTTGGAAGCAAGCCGTATATTCACCCCGCCTTTTCCAATCGCCTTGGAAACTTCATCGGCCGGAACCAAAACATTGGCGTGAGTTCCATCCTCACTCAGCTCTACTTTAAGTACCTTTGCCGGCTGAAGAGCTCGTTTGATAAATTCAAATTTATCATCTGTGTAGTTTATTACGTCAATATTTTCATTTTGCAATTCACGGACAATCGCATGAATTCGAATTCCCTTCATTCCCACACAAGCTCCAACCGGGTCAACTCTCTCGTCATGAGAAAGTACAGCTACTTTAGAACGATCACCGGGTTCCCGGGCAATCTTCACTATATCTATAATCCCGTCAAAAACTTCAGGGATCTCATTTTCAAAAAGCCGCTCAAGAAAAAGCGGTGAAGTCCTCGATATGATAACAGATGGATTTCCATTATAACGTTTGACTTCCGATACCACCGCACGGATCGTATCTCCTTTCCTGTAACGGTCCTTGTATATTTGTTCGTTTTTGGGCATGACCAGTTCCACTCCGTTGTGGTTGACCAGGGTGTCACGGTTTCGAACCTGGTAAACATCTCCCAATACGATCTCACCAACCCGGTCAGAGTATTCGTCAAAAATATTGTCCTTTTCAATTTCACGGATTCTTTGGGCCAGTTGCTGACGCGCCATGGTAACCGCTCGCCGGCCAAAATCAGTAATGGATATTTCCTGGGCAAACTCATCATAAAGTTCGAGATCCGCATCATGTTTGCGGGCCTCCTCAAGAGAGATTTCACTTACAGGATCCGTTAATTCTTCTTTGGGGACGACTTCCCGTATGTGAAGGATTTGAATTTCGCCCCGGTCGGGATTAAGAATGACGTCAAACGCTTCATCAGACTCATACTTTTTACGAATCATGGTACGAAAAACATCCTCGAGAATCGTCAGCAACAGATCCTTCTCAATCCCTTTGTCTTTTGCAATTTCAGCAAAAGACTGAATAATCAGTTTGGAAACGTCATTTTGCATTTGGAAAATCCTGTTTATAAAATTGTTACTATCGGCTAAATGTCGGGATAATTTTAGTCTCAACGATTTTGTTAAAATCGATAAACGTGTGATCTCCTTTATCCATTTCAATTTTTATTTCATCACCGGATATATCACTGAGAATCCCTTCAAGTTTCCGGTACCCTTCAGGTTCTTTAAATTTAACCCTGGCTTTTCGGCCAAGATTTTTCACATATTGTCGGCGGTCACTTAATGGCCGGCTCAAGCCGGGTGAAGAAATATTTAAACGGTATCCGGTCGAGAAAACTTCATGGGCATCCAGCACGAAATCGAGTTCAGAACTGATTCGTGTACAGGAATCAACACTGACATCCCCATGTTCCGAGTCAACGAAGATCCATACTACGGTTTCATTTCCACCTTTTATTTCTACATCAACAATAAACATATCTTCTTGCTGCACAATAGGTTCAGCAAGCTTTTTAATAATATTTATTTGATCCTTCAACATTTAAATACCCTGACCTGAGAATAAAAAAAAGTGAGAACCTCCCGGCACCCACTATAGATTGCAAAAATACCTTTAATACCTGAGAATAACAACTTTCGGCCTGTCTGAAATTCCCCGATAGACGAACTTAATCGTTTATCCATTCCATATATTTCAAACTCACACTGTAAGGGTTTTAAATCATTCCATAAAGGATTTAAATAGAGAAATTGATCCCTGAATACATTGCAATGTTTCTCGTGTTTGCTGGAGTATAGTACAGAAAGAGGGCTTTGAAAAACCAGGGGTTTTGTTCAATATCAAAGCCTGAATAAAGTTCGGTATTTTAAAAGGAAAATGATTTATATGAATGGTATTTTGAGAAGTGACAGTCATTAAATTCTCCTGATTAATCAGGAATACCCACGTTTATGATCGGCAGACCTGAATATGTATTTAATTAATTCAACTAAAATAGACTCGGGTATCCGGTATGTACCGGCCTCATTTCTGACACTGTTGTTTTGCATTACACTATGGTTGGGAGTCTCTTGCAGTCAGCAGCGGGACGGGGAGGAGGATAAACCCACCGGAGGGAGGGATCTCGAATATACATCGGAGGTTACATTTTTAAATTCAGCCGGTGAAGTAGTCAGTACAATTGAGGCAGCAGTGGCTGATGATGAAGCCTCCCGGTCCGCCGGCCTTATGAATGTTCAGCAACTTCCGATGGACAAGGGGATGTTATTTATTTTCGAAAGTCAGCAGCCGAGGAGTTTTTGGATGGCCAACACCCCATTGGCCCTGGATATCATTTTTGTCGATGAAAATTTTGAGATCGTCAGAATTCACCAAAACACTCAACCCTATTCGAATCAAAGCATAGAATCGGAAGAACCGGCGAAATACGTAATTGAAACCAATGCAGGATATACGTTACGGTATGACATCATGGAAGAGATGAGAGTTGAAATCCAAAACAGACCGGGCAGCGGGAATGAATTGCAGGTAGAGTAATTTATTGATCCGTTTTGCCGAATATCATTCTCTATTCACCTGTCCGGATCCCTTCAGATGAAGCCAATAACTGATCGAATAGACGCGAAGCATTTTCTTCAAGTTCTTCCAGGCTTGCATCATTTTGAATAATCACATCACACAAAGCTGCCAGATTTTCGAAATCCTGTTGTTTGCTGATTCTTTCCAGAACTTCTTCCTTTGTCACACGATCCCTCTTACTAACCCGCAGAATACGATTTTCTTTTCCTGAAGTAACCAGTACAACATAGTCAAAATAATCAGGACGGCCATCATTCAGAAGGAGAGCCGCTTCCTGAACAAACATCGGGATTTCTTCTCTCTCGGCTTTTTGCATAAGCTGCAACACTTTCTTCCGGACAACCGGATGCACCAGGCGGTTGAGGGCCTCTACCTTGTTTTGCCGGAAAGCGACATCGGCGAGGTACTTTCGATTCAGGGAACCGTCCGGATGGTAAGCCTTTTCGCCAAATTCTCTGCAAATCTGATGGATCAACTCCCTGTCACGTACCATCAGCCGTTTGGCAAGATCATCCGAATAGACTACAAAAGCGCCCCTCTTTTCCCACACTTTACATACGGTCGTCTTGCCACTGCCGATTCCGCCTGTTATGCCTACTTTCACCATATTCGTCATCAGGAAGCCTGAACCGATGTTGCCATCAGGTAGGATTTGATAAATTCATTCAGGTCGCCGTCCATGACTCCATCGACATCCCCGGTTTCATGATCGGTTCTGTGATCTTTTACCATATTATAGGGATGGAAAACGTAGGAGCGAATTTGAGATCCCCATTCAATTTTATTCTTGGAATCCTCGAGCTTTTGTTTTTCCCGCTCCTTGATATTTTTTTCAAGCTCATAAATTTTGGATTTTAGCAACTGCATGGCCTTTTCGCGGTTCTGAAGCTGAGAGCGCTCCTGCTGGCATTCCGCAACGACCCTTTCCTGGCTGCCGTCAGATAACTCCCCCTCCCAGATCAAACGGACACCTGTTTCAACCTTGTTGACATTTTGTCCTCCCGCCCCGCTGGCATGGAAACGCTGAAGTTCAACCTCACTTTCGTTTAATCCAATATCGATCGAATCATCCACGACCGGGGATACAAAGACTGAACAGAATGATGTGTGGCGGCGGGAATTACTGTCAAACGGGGAAATTCTAACCAGGCGATGAACCCCGCTTTCAGCTTTCAGAAAACCATAGGCATTTGTACCACTGACTTCAATCGTTGCACTTTTTAATCCTGCCACATCACCGGTCTGATATTCGATGGTTGAAACTTTATATCCATTCTGCTCTGCCCATCGGTTGTACATCCGAAAGAGCATTTCTGCCCAGTCCTGGCTTTCCGTTCCACCGGCTCCGGGATTGAACGTCACAATCGCATCCCGATGGTCATCTTCCCCGGAAAGCATATTTTCAAGTTCGAGGTCTTCCAGTTTTTTTTTGAATTTTCCAGACTCTTCCCGGAGTTCCTCGGTGACTTCCTCTCCTTCTTTCAGAAACTGTTCATATACCCGGATACTTTCCCGCAGGTCATTCAATTCATCCCAGCTTTCAACCAGGTTTTTTTCATAGTCGATTTGACGCATGATCTGACTTGCATGATCCGGATCGTTCCAAAAATTCGGATCCTGAGTCTGTTCCTGCAGTTCTATAATCCTGACTTTTCTCTTATCATAGTCAAAGGTACCCCCTGAGGGCATCCAAACGCTCAAATAAGGGCTCCAGTTTTTCAATGCTTATCTGTTCCATAGTTATACTCAGCTCATGGGTAATTGGGAATTAACTGTACTGCTGCGTATCGGGGATCAAAGATCCAGCTATGATAGCCCTGCATCATTTCTGTTTGCCAAATAGAATAGGGTAAATTTTTTAATGACGCATGAGTTTGGCGAGAATCACACCCAGGAGAAGTCCACCGGCAAATGCTGCCCCGACTCCCTGTTCCGGGTTAGCCCGGACATAACGGCGTGCGTTTCTGTATTCATGCTTCATGTCCTGTTCAAGCCTTCCTTTTTCATCCCGTAATTTGTTCGCCAGTTCGTTATAAGCATTTTCAAGCGAACGCTTCTTTTCTTCAAGGGTTTCGTCGATCATATCTTTCTTTTTTCCTTTGTCAGCCATAATCTGTTTCTCCTTTTAAAATTATCTTATAAAGATAGTTATTTTCTATTTAACAAATGCTATTCAAGCAATGGTTCCCGTTTTATCGATCGCCTGTTCTTTGTATTGAAGTTCATAAAGTTTCTTATAAATTCCGTTCTCTTTGGTTAACAATTCTTGATGGTTTCCCATTTCACGAATCTCGCCTTTATGCATGACCAGGATTTTATCAGCATCCTGAATGGTTGAGAGGCGATGGGCAATCACAATAGAGGTGCTCCCTTTCATCATATGCCGGCAGGCATTCGTAACCAGTTGCTCGGTTTCAGAATCAACACTTGAAGTTGCTTCATCCAACACCAGGATTGTCGGTTCATAGACCATCGCTCTTACAAAACAGATAAGTTGTCGTTGCCCCATAGACAGGGATGCGCCGCGCTCTTGCAACAGGTAATCATACTGACCCGGTAATTTTTTAATAAAAGAGTGAGCTTCCACCTTTTTGGCCGTTTCGATAACCTTTTCCCTGCTAATGTCCGGATTCCCGAGGGTAATATTTTCAAGTACTGTCCCGGAGAACAATGCATTGTCCTGCAGAACAAGAGCAAAGAAGGATCGGAGGCGGTCGAGCTTGAGTTCCCGGATATCCACCCCGTCCAACTGTATGGATCCGCTCCGGATATCATAGAACCTCATCAGCAAGTTAATGATCGTTGTCTTTCCGGCCCCGGTTGCCCCGACAATTGCCGTGCTTTTACCCGGCTGTACTTCAAAGCTGATATTTCGAAGGACTTCCGCTTCATTGGGATTATATTGAAATGAAACATCCTTGAATCGTATATGCCCTTTTGCATGGTTGATTTTTTGGGGATGCTCCGGATCTTTGACCTGATTTTCCGTATCCAGTACATTAAAAATTCGTTCGGATGAAGCCAGTGCAGACTGTAGGGTATTGTATTTTTCCGAAAGTCCACGAATGGGGTTAAAGAACTGACGCACATACTGGATAAAGGCAAGGAGCACTCCGAAAGTCAACTGATCCATCAAGGCCCTGGCCCCGCCATACCAGACCACCAAAGCCATCGCCAGACTTGCAAGGACTTCTACGACCGGCCAGAATATTGCAAAATAAAAAATCGTATCTATATGAGCCTTGCGGTGATGGCTGTTAATGGATTCAAATTTTTCTTGCTCTTTCTCCTCACGGTTAAAGAGCTGTACAATGGCCATTCCGCTGATATGTTCCTGAACAAACGAATTAAGCTGTGCAATACGATCCCGTACATTCAAAAATGAAACCCGAACTTTTGCCTTAAACCAGAAGGTTGCATAAAAAAGTATCGGGAGTACAAGAATAGCCACAATCGTCAACTCCCAACTCATCGCAAGCATGAAATACAGGATAAAGAAAATACGGAACAGGTCGCCCGCCATGTTTACAACCCCGTCTGACAGCAGCTCACTTAACGCTTCTATATCACTGGTTGTCCGGGTAATGAGCCGGCCGATCGGATTTTTGTCAAAAAACTGGACGTGGAGAGACTGGATTTTCCTAAATACGGTATTTCGCAAACTGTAGAGAGTCCCCTGTCCAAACCAGCGGGTCAGATAAGTGTTGGCCACGAGTATCAGAAATTCGCCGGTCAGGGCGCCAACGAGAAGAAACACGATCCAGAGCAAGCCTTCATAATCGCCGTTTACGATATAGTCATCCACAGCGATCTGGGTGAGCTTCGGCCGGATCGTGCTCAGCAGTGCCGCTGCAAGCGTCAATACGATTGCAAGCAGCACAAACCATCGATACGGTTTAAGGAAATAATAAAGCCGCCGAATTAAAACTGAATCGACGGCTTTTGAATCCATTTTGCTACTCAAAATGTACGATTGAAATTAGAAACGGTTAAAATCATCAAAAGGAGTCCGCGGAGTAATATGCCGCGGCTTTCTTGATGAATCGTTCTGGTTATCATTCTTTTTCTTTCGACGATTATCCGAAGACTTTTTACTGCGGCTGTCATCATTATTTTTACTGCTTCTGCCCTTATAATTCTTTCTCTTCCGGAAACGTTTCTGTTTGTCGTCCGTATTTTTACCTCCCTTTGAATACCTCTTCTTACCGGAACCGGATTTTTTATCTACTTCCTTGATATAGACCTTGGGAGTGATGATTCCTTTTTCATGGGCTGGATCCGTAAAGATCGGCCTCATTTCCGTAGCCAGCCAGGCCGGGAAAAAATGCTGTCTGGCTTCCCGGAGCAGAACAAACGGATTCGTATATCGAGCTGAAAAGTGTGAAATCACCAACAGTTTCGTCTGGGCCTCGTTCGCCACCCTGGCCGCATCTACAGCAGTAGAATGGCCGGTTTCTTCAGCCTTGTCAGAAAGGTTTTCTCCAAACGTAGCTTCATGCAGAAGAATATTGGTATTCATCCCGAGTTTCACGGCATTTGGAGAGTACCGGGTATCCGTGATATATGCGAAACTGTCACCCGGCCGTGGATGCCCCACGATATCCTGGGATTTTACGAGCGTGCCGTCATCAAGCTCCACATCCTTGCCGGCTTTGAGATCCTTATATTGCCAATCCTCAGAAATACCCTTGGCTTCCGCCTTATCGGCATCTACTTTCCCCGGCCTGTCCTTTTCCTGAAATCGATAGCCGATACAAAAACTGTTGTGGTTCAACGGGCGTGCTTCCACATAGAATTCTTCTACATCCACGACCCTTTCGTGTTCAAAGCCTTCCTCCAGTTCAACGTAATTGACTTCAAATCCCAGGTCTATATTGGCAAAGTTGAAATTCCATTCAATAAAATCTCGAATTCCTTTTGGGGCGACAAGGGTAATCGGCTTATCCCTTCGCTGCAATTGCAAGGTAGAAAATAACCCAATCAATCCTGCAAAGTGATCCACGTCAAAATGAGATAAAAAGATATAGTCGACTTTTGACCGTTTTAATCCGGCCTGGAGCATTCGCATCTGGGTATTTTCTCCACAGTCAAACAGATAAACACTGCCTTCCCTCCAAAGAGCTACGGATGGCAAATGTCTGGTTGCAGTCGGCGTTGCCGAAGCGACTCCTAATGGTATGATAATCATTGTATTCTCCCGTTATGTTGATTTGATTGGGGTGATTACCGGTCAGGTAACCAAATCCCACAGATTTCAAGTATCTATTAAATTTGTTCGAGTTCTTGTTCCAAGAGTTGTTTCCGATACATATTCGAATAATGTCCTTCCAGTTTTAACAACTCCTCATGTGTACCACTTTCTTTCAATGAACCGTCTGCGAGATAAAAAATTGTATCTGCGTGTTTGACAGTCGAAATACGATGACTGATCATGATGGTGGTCCGTCCTTTTAGTTCATTTCGGAGGTGCTGCAAGATTGCATCTTCTGTCTTGGTATCGACTGCACTTAATGAGTCGTCCAGAATTAATATTCTGGGATCTTTGATTAATGCTCTTGCAATTGCGGCTCGTTGTTTTTGACCGCCAGAAAGTGTAATTCCCCGTTCGCCTACCATAGTCTCAAATTTTTTTTCAAAATCCAAAATATTATCAAGTAACTGAGCTTTTTCAGAAGCCTCTTCAATTTGATAATGGGATGCCTCTTCAACTCCAAAAGCGATATTTTCACTAAGGGTAGTTGAAAACAGGAAAGTATCCTGTGGCACAAATCCGATTTTACGTCTCAATACAGCAATCGGCCAGTTTTTAACATTAATATTATCAATCAGAATATCCCCCCCGGTCGGATCAAAAAGTCTCGGAATCAGTTGGACCAAGGTTGTTTTACCGGCTCCGGTTCTTCCCACAAACGCCACATGGGATCCAGGTTCGATGGTTAGACTAATGTCTTTGATCGCATATTCACGGGTACCCGGATATTTAAAGCTGACATTCCGGAATTCAATTTTACCCTCAATCGTCTGCAACTCCCGAACCGTCTTATTGTCATCATAAATAGCAATTTTCTCTTCCAGTACCCGATTAATCCGTGTCCAGGAAGCCAGCGATTTTTGAAATCGATTGACCGTATATCCGAGTGAAGCCACCGGCCAGGTCAGATAGGCTACATAAATCACAAACTCAGCGATATTCCCCACTGTTATCTGTCCGTCAATAACCATCATCCCTCCCTGCCAAATTACAATGATAACTGAAACCCCGATCAACAGATTCAAGGTCGGATGAAAGAGAGACTCAACAAGATCAAGCCGAAGTTTTTTCTTCCGGTATGATTCACTTTCCCGTTCAAAACGGGTTTGTTCATAGGCCTCCCGGTTATAAGCCTTGATCAAGCGAATACTCGAAAACGCTTCTCTTGCTCGTCCTGCAATATCCGAATATTGTTCCTGAATGATCGTCTGATACTTGTTAATAAATCCGCTTACCCAATAGGCAAAAGCGGACAAAAACGGCAAAGGGATCAGTGCCCAGAGGGTAAGCTCAGGATTTACGATGACCATCATACTGATAATAAAGCCGGCTCTTGTGATCGTATTGATCGTATACATATAGACCGGCCCGAAATATTCGCGAACCTTGCTGATATCTTCCGTGGCTCTCACATAAATTTCGCCAGTTGAATTTTCGGCAAAATATCGCTGGGGAAGTGTCAGAAGTTTATTCATTACGTCATTCCGGATATCAAATTCAATTTTCCGGGAGCTGACAATGAGAGTCTGACGAGTGGCAAATAACAAAATTCCATAAAGGGCAACCGTACCGATCAGAAGAAGAGAATTCCGGGCCAGAATTCCTCCGGCTTCCGTATAAAAAAGTACTTCGATCAGGCTGGTGTAGGTCTGCTGATATTCCTCTCCCAACATCTCCACTTCATCCATGGTCCGCCGGATTAAAACCGGAATCCAGATAAGGAAAAAGTTAGATGCAGTCAGGAAAAGGGAGCCAATAATAATCGTCCCCCTATATTTCTTAAAATACCTGTTTAATTTTGAAAGTGATTCCAAAAGACTATGCGTTCTTCGCTTCGATACATTTTAATTAATTGATCCGCACACAGTGGAAAAGACAGTATGGCAAACGCATATCTCCTTCCCGGCCCCTGTCCGTTCGATTGTGAATTACACGGACAATGCAAGCAAAAAGACAAGGAATGATGGTTCGATGTTCTTTTTATTTCTCCATTCTGTAAACCCAACCGCATTTCAAGCCTTGACTCCTTCATATTTTTTAATCCAGTGTCTGGCCAGCTTTATGCCTGAACTGTAGGCTGCATCTGCATTATTCCCATTAAAGTAATCACCGACCAGTGCCAAAGGAGACTCCAGCCCCTCGAAATCCATAAATGGCCGGTTTAAAAATGTTTTCGGCCGGTAATACCGCCAGAAATGAAGTTTCGATTTGTCCGGCGTCGCTGTCCATCCACCGATGATCGCTGAAACCCGGTCTAACATCATTTCTTTCACCTGTTCCTCGTCAACATTCCGAAATTTTAATGCAAATTCAGAGGTAGAACGAATGACAATTGAATTTACTGTTGAATCGTTCCGTTTGGAGCTCTCATTTGAAATAAACTCGATCCGATCATCCTGACAGATGACGCCTGGCCAGGAGGGAATCTGACGGTTCCCGTAGGTTACTCTCATGGTAAAGGCAGGGTCATAGTGTATTTCATCAATTTCCCGGATGATTTTTAATGTATTTACTTCATCCTGGCAAGTCAGAATCACCCCATAAGCCTGGGGAGCGGGCGTAGCTACAATCACGGCATCCGCTTCGAATGTATTGAAGTTAGTCAGGTTAATCATCCACGCTTTTTTGAGTCGCCGATGAGGCCCGAAATAGGTCAGTCCCCCTGCCTTGACATCCAGTTGCAAATCCACCCAGCGTCCCAGGTAAGCTGCAATGGAGTTCATCCCCTCCACCGAAGTGTAACGCAACTTGCCCGTGGGATTCGGATTTTCCATGTGGAACTGCTCGCCGTCATACAGGGAGAACGGATTTTCCCAAACCTTTACCTTCTCCTTATCCAACAATTCGGAAATGAACCCGCTGAACTCCGGAGATTCTGCAGTGAAACAGGGAATTCCATAATCCATCCAAATACCCTGATGGAGTTCTCCGGAATCCGTGGCAAGCCGCCCTCCGTATTTTTGGCTTTTTTCGATGATGGATACCTGGTGTCCGGCTTTGGCAAGTTCCCGTCCGGCTGACAGTCCCGCAATTCCCGCTCCAATGATCCCTATTTTCATAAACCTGTATACTCTATGTTAACCTTTTGAATGTATCATCATACACCATGATAGCGTTCCGCCTTTAGTCTGCGGATTGTATTGATTAATATCTCGTACTTTTGCGCCCCTCCCCCTAAAGATACAAGATCTGGAATAAATCATGGAGAATAAATTTGGACCCTGGGATTTGCCGCTTTTTTGTCAAGAAGAGCCGGCCAGTACGCTACAACCTCACTGGCTTTCGGGCGGCCTCCGGCGTAACCGGTCACACCGGGCGGCCCCGTGAGAATGAGAGGTGCGAACTCCTTACCAAGCCTGTCAAGATCTTCCTTGGAAGGCCCGGAAGCCGATACCCGGAGTTGAACTTCATTCAATTCGAGGTGCTCCTTTTCAAGTTCCGCCGGGTCCTCATTGCACGCATTCACTCCAATATATTCAATACGGATACGGTCAAATTTTAAACCCATCGACTCTGCCCGGGCCTGCAAAATTTCCCCTGCCTTTTTCGCTTTAAAGAGTGCGTCCGGCCTGCAATAAACCAGTGTTGACGAGAGCTTGTACCCATTTTTAAAACTGGCAGATACTTTATAATCAGCCGTCGCCGGCATTCCTTTTACCCGGTTTACCTTGACCCTGTCTTTCCCGGCCTGTTCAATCCCGACACTTGTAAAATCAACGGTCACATCGGGGGTCAGAAATTCGGATGGGTCGCCGATTTCATAAACAAGTTGTTCCTTTACCGTTTTTACATTTACGAGTCCCCCGCTGTTTTCATGTTTGGTCACATAGAATGTCCCGTCCGGATAAGCTTCGACAATCGGGAATCCGATCTCCTCAAGCCGTTCAACTTCTCTCCAGTCGGTAAAGTTTCCACCCGACGCCTGTGCCCCGCATTCGAGCAAGTGACCGGCTACAGTTCCCGAAGCAATTTTATCATGATCCCCGTACTTCCATCCGAATTCATAGACCATCGGAGCCAGAGTCAGGGAAGGGTCTGCTACACGTCCGGTAATCACAATATCGGAACCTTGTGTCAGCGCTTCAACCACCGGACGGCTTCCGAAGTAAATATTTGCATTCAGCAGCCGATCCCGGATGGAGGTCATCTCCTCCCCGGTTTCCATATTTTTCAGCGGGTGCCCGTTCTCCAGGAGCCGGTCCAGTTCCGGCAAAAGGTCATCTCCATCCACGACCCCGACGTTCAGGTCATTGAATCCCCCCGTGCGGGCAAGATCCAATACGGCTTCCTTGCATGCCTTCGGATTGACACCCCCAGCGTTGGAGATGATCTTGATCTTTTTTTCACGTATATCCGGGAGGACTTCCTTCAGAAAAGCCACAAAATCCCGGGCGTATCCGTAATCCGGATTTTTCATTTTCTGTTTTTGCATGATCGACATAGAGACCTCTGCCAGGTAATCCATAACCAGGTAGTCGATCGGCCCTTTTCGAATCTGGTCGACGGGTGCCCGGGGAAGATCCCCCCAAAATCCTTGTCCGGATGCAATACGTATAGAATTTTTCATGAAGCTTCTTCTGATTTCAGTATTTGATTTTAGAAGTTAAACTTAAGAGGGGGATCCCTACTTTACACCTGGAATACGCCAGTTTTGAAGTCCGGTATCTCCGGATTGTGATCTGCACATTCGATCGCCTTGGAAATACGTTCCCTGGTTTCGCCCGGTTTAATGATTCCATCCACCCACAATCGAGCGGCGGCATAGCGGACATCCGTCTGTTTTTCATAGCGTCCGCGAATTTCCTCCAGAATCTGATTGCGATCTTTATCGGTGATGGACTCCCCTTTTTTTTCCAGGGAAGCAACCCGGATCTGGGTCAGGACTTTCGCTGCCTGGGTCCCCCCCATCACGGCAATCCGGGCGGTGGGCCAGGCATAAATAAACCGCGGGTCGTATGCCCGCCCGCACATCGCATAATTTCCTGCACCGTAACTGTTGCCAACGATGATCGTAATTTTCGGAACGGTTGAATTGGCTACGGCATTTACCATTTTCGCCCCGTCCTTGATGATCCCTCCATGTTCACTTCGTTTCCCGATCATAAAACCGGTTACATCCTGAAAAAATACTATCGGGATTTTCTTCTGATTGCAGTTCATAATAAACCGCGCAGCTTTATCCGCACTATCGGAATAGATCACCCCTCCTATTTGCATCTCTCCCGTTTTACTTCGGATCACTTTCCTCTGGTTCGCCACAATCCCCACACTCCATCCGTCAATTCGCGCATAAGTGGTAATTAAAGTCTGTCCGTAACCTTTTTTGTACTCTGTCATACTGTTCCGGTCCACAATTCCCGTAAGAACCTGAAACATGTCATACGGCTTATTCCGGTCATCCGGAATCAGGTCCAACAGTTTCTCCTCTCCGGTATCGGGGTCGGCAGGTTCCTGGCGGTTCAAACCTGCTTTTGAATAAGGCCCGAGTTTTCCCACCAGGTCCCGAATAGTTTCAAGGCATTCCGTGTCATCTTTCATTTTGTAGTCCGTAACGCCGCTGATCTCGGTGTGTGTTGCTGCCCCGCCTAACGTTTCATTATCCACTTCCTCCCCGATGGCGGCTTTGACCAGATAGCTGCCGGCCAGAAAGACACTGCCGGTACCGTCTACGATCAACGCTTCGTCACTCATAATCGGCAGGTAGGCCCCGCCGGCTACACAACTTCCCATAATGGCCGCAATCTGGGGAATTCCTTTTGCACTGATCACGGCATTATTTCTGAAAATACGGCCGAAATGTTCCTTGTCGGGGAAAATTTCGTCCTGCATTGGAAGATAAACTCCGGCTGAATCCACCAGGTAAATAAGAGGGAGGTGATTTTCGATGGCAATTTCCTGTGCCCGGAGGTTTTTTTTAGCTGTAATCGGGAACCAGGCACCGGCTTTAACAGTGGCGTCGTTGGCAACCACCATACAGGTTCGATTGCTTATCTTCCCGATCCCCATTACGACACCCCCGGCCGGACATCCTCCTACCTCACTATATAATTCAAATCCTGCCCACAAACCCAGTTCATAGAATTCCGCTTCTTCATCCAATAAAAAACGGATCCTTTCCCGGGCAGTCATCTTTCCCTTCTTGTGTTCCTTTTCCATTCGACGGACTCCCCCTCCTTTCCTGATTTCATCTTCCTGTTTTTCGATCGAAGTGATTAATTTATTTAACGAAGGATTTGGCATTGCGAATTCAGGATGATTTGTTGTAGTATTTCGAATGAAATTTACAGATAATACCTTCTAAAGAGAAAGCGTTTCAAAATAGTAAAATCGTAAAAGCTTAAAAGTATGTATTTTCAGGGTATTAGAATTTTTTGTAACCAACGATCGATCCGATGCTAAAAAACACGGTATTCATTGCGTTCTTCCTGCTCCTGCTGTCAGACATTCAACTCATCGAGGCCCAGCGCCGTGGTATCTCCTACCAGGATTTATACGACCGCTCGGAACAACCTAATATCTATGTCAATCAATTGCTGCTCCCGTCAAAGGAGGGCAGCGGACATCTTACAGTATCCTTCAGGATAGATTATGACCTTTTGCCTTTTCGAAAGACAAACTCCGATATCCGTAAACCGGATCCTTCCTATGAATTTCATTCTTCGGTCCGCATGAATCTCGAAGTCTTCAAGGGGAGTTTGAATAACCGCCGCTCGGGGTTCGAGCCGGTTGCACGATCTTCCTGGTCCGACACTGCCTGGGCTACAACCTATGAGCAAACCCGCTCCCGTTCCGAACATCTTGAGGGTGCCATGCACACCCGGCTCAATCCGGGAGATTACAGCCTCATGCTGCAATTTAACAGAGGTGAAACCACACGGGAAAGCCGTTCGAGAGACCGGAATGTATCCGTTCCTGATTTCCAAAATACGGATAAGGCTTTTTTCGCTTTTTTAGAGGATTACAATGAGAATGAGGATCGGCAAGTCACCGTTAGACTGTTAAACTATGGTGAAAATATTCTATACGGACAAAATTTTCAGTTGATGATCCTCTTGCCGCAGGAGCTGAATGAAAGCGGGTATGAACTCAACATACACAGGCTTCAACCCGGATCTCAACAGAATACCCGTGGAGAGCCGTTATTCCGTCAGCAGATTACAGCCGATGACCTGATCTTTACAGATGGTTTCAGCCGGCTTGAAGGGGAAACCTTGCCTCTCTTACAGTTTGAAAAGCAAGAGGAAGGGTATCCCGTGGCTGTCATTGAAGTTCCAAACCGTCAATTTCCCAACACGGAGCTGAGAATGACTCTCACACCAGAAGGATCCACGGAACCGATCGCTGAAAAGAATATTCATTCCCGCTGGCTCGACATGCCGGTTAGTCTTTTAAATCTGGATATAGCAGTTAACATGCTCCGGTTTATTGTGGATCAAGACCGGATCCGGCAAATTAATCGAGGATCGGCTTCTGAACGTGAAGAAAAATTTCGTGATTTCTGGGCCGAACGCGACCCGCCCCCTAATCCCGAATATAATGAGTTACTGGCCGAATACTACCGGCGTATCGACCATGCTTATCAGAATTTTTCCACACCCGGTACACCCGGATTTGAAACCGACCAGGGACAGACCTATATACGAATGGGTCCACCGAATCGAAGAGAACGACGCTTTCCAACCGACGGACCCACCCGAGAAATCTGGTATTACAATGACCAGACCCTTGTCTTTGAAGCAACCACCGGGTTTGGGGATTTCCGGTTGGTAGGCAGGGAGTGAATGCATGAAGCCTGTAATTGCCATCAGTATGGGAGACTATAACGGGATTGGCCCTGAAGTGGTTCTCAAAACCCTGTCTCAGACAGACAGAAGCCGGGCAACCCCTGTCGTACTGGGCCATGAGAAGGTGTTCCGGTTCTATACGGACAAAATGGGATTGGAATTCAACACTCTCCTCATTGAACGGGGGGAGGATATAGAAAATGCGGAACGGGAAAACACGGATTCAATCTTATTTCTTAACTGTACGGGTAAGACTCTCATTGATCCGGATCCGGGTGTGATTCACCGTGAGGCCGGTAAAGCATCCATGCTGGCAGTCGAAAAGGGAGTGGAATTGTGCATGGCTCAACATACCCATGCCCTGGTTACGGCTCCCATATCAAAAGAAGCAATTCAGCTTGCAGGGTATGCGTATCCCGGACACACCGAGTTTCTGGCCAAGAAAACGGCTGAGAATGACTTTATGATGATGATGGTCAGTAACGGGCTTCGGATCGGACTCGCCACGGTGCATATCCCCATTTCTGAAGTGCCCAGGCAGATTCACAGGCAATCCCTGCTACGGATCCTCCGGTTGTTTAACAAGAGCCTTCGGGAAGATTTCGAAATTGAAGAACCACGAATCGCGGTTTTGGGTTTAAACCCCCATGCGGGGGACGGCGGCGTGATCGGCCGGGAAGAAAAGGAGACCCTCTCTCCCGCCATTCAGAATGCTTCCGCTACTTCCGTCCCGGGAAGGTTCGAAGGTCCGTTTGCGGCAGACGGATTTTTCGGCAATAAGATGTTCGGAGAATTTGATGGAATTCTGGCTATGTATCATGATCAGGGACTCATACCTTTCAAAGCACTTACATTTGGTTCCGGAGTCAATTTCAGTGCCGGTCTGCCGATCATCCGTACATCCCCGGATCACGGCACAGCTTTTGGAATTGCCGGGAAGAACCTGGCATCCCACGACTCATTTACATCTGCCTATGAACTGGCTATTCGTCTGGCATGCCATAAATTAAAAAAATAGACTATGGCAAATACCCAATTCACATATGAACCCATCTACAGCGTACTGGCTCATATTTATGATACGTTGATGGAGGATGTGAACTATGAAGATTGGGCGGATTATATCGATCAACTTATCCAGGAACACGCACCGGATGCGAAAAACATCCTTGAACTGGCATGCGGAACAGGTTCGGTCTCTCTGTTACTTGACGATCTCGATTTTTACAACCTTACCTCGACCGACGTCTCACCGACTATGATTGAAAAGGCCAGGGAAAAGGCAATCAAAAAAGGCGCAAATGTTACATTCAAGACTATGGATTTTCTCAATATCGATCTCCGGGAGGAGTTTGACCTGGTATTCATGGTTTTTGACAGTCTAAACTACCTGCACAGTGAAGAGGAAATCCTGAAACTACATGATCAGGTTGCCAGGGTGATCAAACCGGGAGGCTACTTTATTTATGATTTTACTACTCCCCGGAATTCAAGAAAAGCTATAGAATATTTACACAATGAAGAGGGTGTCAGTCCGAATCATTACCGGTATTACAGGACAAGTGATTTTGATGCGAAGGAAAACATTCACATCAATGAGTTTGAAATCGAACAGTTGGACAAGCAGCATAAAAATATAGAACAGAGGTTTGTTGAGGTTCACCGGCAAAAAATTTACACGCTCGACCAGGTACTTTCCATTGCCGAAAAAACGGATTTCCAAATCCAGGGCTATTACAAGGGGTTTACCCTTCAAAAAGCTGACAACAGAAGCTTAAGAATAACCATGGTTTTGCAATGGCAGAAAACGCAGTAATTACTCTGAAAAATGTATCGGTAATGTACAACTACCGTCCGGTTCTTGACCGAATTGATTTTACACTGGATAATGGAGAGTTCTGTTATCTGATCGGTAAAACGGGAGCGGGAAAAAGTTCGTTTTTAAAACTTCTGTACCGGGACATCAAACCGGACGAGGGGAAAATTCGTGTGGCGGATTTCGATGTAACCACCCTGCCGGATCGGGAGGTACCTTATCTTCGACGCTGTCTGGGTATCGTTTTTCAGGATTTTCAACTGATGCCGGATCGGGATGTATTTGAGAACATTGCCTTTGCGCTGGAGGTAACCGGGAATCGTAAAAAATTTATCAAACAGAGAGTCCAGGAAGTCCTCCGAATGGTCGGATTAAGCCACAGGAGAAATTCGATGCCGGACGATTTGTCCGGCGGGGAGCAACAGCGGGTTGTCATAGCAAGGGCCCTGGCCAATGAACCCCGAATCATGCTGGCAGATGAACCGACCGGCAACCTGGATCCCGAAGCTTCCCGTGAGATTATGGAACTTCTTAAACAAATCAGTAACCGGGGAATGGCCGTGCTGATGGTAACCCATGATTATGATACGGTGAGACGCTTCCCGTTCCGGACGATGGAACTGAGTAACGGCAAACTGGAGAGAGTCCGCGTTCTATGAAGTGAAGAGGATGATGTTTCTCCATTCTCCTGTTTCGAACCTGATACGGGATCAATCAAATAGTATTTTAACGTGAGTTCGAGATAAAAAATGGAGGTATTTTCAAGTAAAAAAGCAGGAA